>CAKZQY010000065.1 GCA_937142015.1 uncultured Halobacteria archaeon | reverse complement strand
GTCGCTCTGTCGGTCGCCGCAGACAGCCGGTCGCTCTGTCGGTCGCCGCAGACAGTTGCCGGCAGTCTTTTTGTGACTCTCCGAGACAGTCCGGTATGGACCTCGACCGCTCACTCGCCGTGTTCACTGCCGGTGGAATCGTGTCGTTGTCGGTCGGTGCGGTGGTCGCTCGACTCCTCGGTTGGCCCGCCGGCACGGGTGACTCGCTCGCGGTGACACCCGTCCTCGCGGTCGCGGCGCTCGTCGTCGTCGCCGTCGTGGCTGCCGTCGCTTGGGGCCGCGCGGGAACTGACTCCGGTGACCGCGCGTACTGGTGACTGATACGGTCGTGCGTAGTGATTTTCCGCGACTGTCGCGGTATCGGGCGGTAGCACGTCGCTGCGGTGCTCTCTGTCAGTCGTCGGTGGTAACGGTCTACACACGACCGTATGACCGTCACGTGTAGCCGCCGCCCGTGTGCCGGCAGTGTGAATCTCTCACCACGATAGGCTGGAGCTCGGGAGACGCGCGGCAGACAGAGACGTCACTCGGGGCGACACACGACACGAGAACAGTGGCCGACTCAGGCAGACTGCGGGGTCGCGGACTTCCGCCGGGTGATGTAGCCCGCGATACGGTTGCGGACGGACTTCGACTCGACGTTGGTGAGCTTCTCGACGCTCTCCTTGTTCGTCTCGAAATCCGTGTTGAACGACTCCGGGTAGCGTTCCAACAGCACTGTCGCGGTCTGCTTGACGTACTTGGGTTTGATAGCCATACGGACGACTAAGGTCGAACCCGCACTAAAACTGTTCGTTCCTCCGTGCGTGTGGTCCTCAGAGTACGCGCAGGTCGGCTTCCGAACGCTTAACACGCGACCCGACGCCCACTCGGGTATGGCACCCGGCGACGTGACGACGGTCACAGATTGCACGAACGTCTCGTACGTAGACACCGGCATGTACGAGGCTGCGGGCTACGGTGCGGTGTACGTGATCGACGCCGAGCGACCGGCGGTGATCGATACGGGAATCGGCACACACCACGAGCGCGTGTTAGACGCTCTCGACGAGGTGGGTGTGGAGCCGGAACTGATCCTCCCGACGCACGTCCACCTCGACCACGCAGGCGGTGCTGGGTTCCTCGCGGAGGCGTTCCCCGACGCGGTGGTGCAAGTCCACGAGATCGGCGTTCCGCACCTCGTCGATCCGACGCGACTCGTCGAGGGCACGAAAGCTGCCGTCGGCGACCAGTGGGAGTTCTACGTGGAACCCGAACCGGTGCCCGAGGAGCGTGTGACGGGACTCTCCGGCGGGGAAGAGATCGACCTCGGTGACCGGACACTGTCCGTCCACCACGCGCCGGGACACGCGCCCCACCAGGTGATCTTCCACGACGAACTGGACGACGCGGTGTACACTGCCGACGCTGCCGGGATCTACGTGCCGGATCTCGACATCGTCCGCCAGACTACGCCGCCGCCACAGTTCGATCTCGATCAGGCCATCGCGGACGTGGAGACCATCGGCGAACTCGACCCCGAGACGCTGTGTTACCCTCACTTCGGTCCCGTGGCGGCGAGTGACCAGCTGTTGTCCAGCTACAAGCGCACGCTCGTCGAGTGGGTCGAAGCCGTCCGACAGCGACGGGTCGAACTGGAGGACGACGACGCCGTGATCGACGCGGCCGCCGACGCCGTCGACGCCGACCTCGTCGACGTGTGGGGCGAGCGGAAGGCCCGCGAGGAGGAACGGCTCAACACCCGCGGCGTGTTGCGGTACCTCGACACTGTCGCGTCCGACGTCGACGACGAGGACGACGCCGAGAACGCGAGTGGCAACACCACGACGACACAGTGAGCGGGGCGTGGCACTTTCCTCCGTGCAGTCCTGTCAGACGGACGTGAGAGTCGTCTCGTTACTCCCGTCGGCGACGGAGACGGTGTGTGCGCTCGGTGTCGATCCGGTCGGCGTGACACACGAGTGTGACTACCCGGAGCGTGTCCGCGACTACCCGACGGTCGTCCACTCCCGGATCGACACCAGCGGCGCGAGTGCCGAGATCGACGAAGCGGTGCGTGCCGCAGAAGGAGACCCCCGCGAGAGTGACCCGGAGAAGTCGAGTGACCACGGGGACAACAGTGTCGACGAGTCGAGTGATCACGGGGACAGCAGTGTCGACGAGTCGAGTGATCACGGGGACAGCAGTGTCGACGAGTCGAGTGGTGTTTACGACCTCGACCGCGAGCGACTGGCGGCACTCGCCCCCGACGTGGTCGTGACACAGGGGATCTGTGACGTGTGTGCAGTCGACGAGTCGGTCGTCCGGTCGACAGTTGCGGACCTCGACGTGGACGCGGAGCTCGTCGCCACCCACCCACACACGCTGTCGGACGTGTTCGACGACATCGAGCGGCTGGGTGCGGCACTCGACGAGCGTGACAGAGCGACTCGACTCCGTGCAGAGCTCGAAGCGCGTGTGCAGCGCGTCCACGAGCGCGCCGCGGCTGCCGCGGACCGACCGCGTGTGCTCGTGCTCGACTGGCTCGATCCGGCGATGGTGAGTGGCCACTGGGTCCCGGAACTCGTCGAGATCGCCGGAGGAGACCCGGTACTCGCAGCGCCCGGTGAACGCTCTGGACCGGTGCGGTGGGCCCGTGTCCGCGAGGCGGACCCGGAGGTGCTCGTCGTCGCGCCGTGTGGCTTCTCGCTGGAACAGACCACAGCAGACGTCGACGCGCTCACTGAACGCGAAGGGTTCGACAGCCTGACTGCCGTCCGCGAGAACCGCGTCTACGCGCTCGACGGCAACCACTACGTCAATCGCCCCGGCCCGCGGCTGGTGGAGACGCTGGAACACCTCGCGGGCGTGATCCACCCCGAACTGTTCGCCGAGCCGCCCGCAGACGCCGCCCGCCCGCTCGACGCACTCCGCGAGCGTGTGTGATCGAGTGTCACGGTGGCTGGTGGTGAGTACTCCGAGTAGTTCCATCGACGGTGGAACTCCCGATCAGCCACACACCTCGTGAGATCGGAGATTGAACGGTACTCCTCGACGATTGTATTTTTCAGGCCCGAATATCGACTCTGATAATTTGGGTAAAGACTCAAGTCACTCCGTCGTTCAGGCAGAACTGTCGGGGGTGACCCGGAGCGAGGAGCCCGAACGGGGGGATTCGGACGGGGGACTCGTCCGGGGGAGGAACCCGACACGACGAGACGGGGGAGTACGACGACAGGTTGGCGCAGGCCCGACGCACAGGCACACGATCACACAACCGCCACTGCCCACACCACAACCGACGGCGACTGCCGGTCTCTGGCAGGTCGCCACACACCGACGGACGCTGGCTACGAACCCACGACAGACGGCAACCGACGCGCGGTACGGAGCAACCGACACGCGGTACGGAGCAACCGACGCGCGGTACGGAGCAACCGACGCGCGGTACGGAGCGGAGACGGACACACGGCCGCCCTGACCGGAGCCACGGACATCGCCCGCAGACGGGACCCACTCCAGACGGAGACACCACGGCCCGCGACCCCACCTCGTGGGCCTCCGACATCCACAGACACACAGCACGTCGTTCCACCTGTCGGTCACGAGCGAGCGAACCCGAGGTCGCGGTCGACAGATCAGAGTTTTGTACTGTCGGTCACAAGTGTTGATAGATTGTTGCGCTTCACTCGGGGTTCCAAC
>CAKZQY010000064.1 GCA_937142015.1 uncultured Halobacteria archaeon | reverse complement strand
CGACCACGGGGAGTACACCGTCGACCACCGGCTCTCGGACGCGGACCACAACGTACACAGCGCGTGGGACAACTCACTCGATCCGGTGTTGACGGTCGAACCCGGCGAGGTGGTTCGGTTCGAGTGTCGTGACGCGGTGGACGGCCAGATCGACGTAGAGACGACCGCAGAGGAAGTGATGGACGTGAGCTTCGATCCCGTCCACCCGCTGACCGGCCCAGTCGCCGTCGAGGGAGCCGAGCCGGGCGACGTACTCGAAGTACAGCTGCTCGATCTCCAGCACAAGGGCTGGGGATTCACGAACTACTTCCCGGGAGAGATGGATCTCGGACTGCTGCCGGAGGAGTTCGACGAGCCGGGCATCCACATCTGGGACTTGGAGGGTGACGTGGGCACGTTCGTGAACGGCATCGAGGTTCCGCTCGACCCGTTCCCGGGTGTGATCGGTGTCGCGCCGGGCGAGGACGGCGCACACGACACGCTGCCGCCGCGGTCCGTCGGCGGCAACGTCGACGTGAAGCACATGACCGCTGGATCGACAGTGTACCTCCCGGTCGAGGTGGCCGGAGGGCTGTTCTCGACGGGCGACTGTCACGCCGCACAGGGCGACGGCGAAGTGTGTGTGACCGGTATCGAGGCTCCGATGTTCGTCACTGCGCGGTTCGACGTTCACTCCAATCTCGACGTCTCTCAGCCCGAACTGGCGACTACCGGACCGTTCACGCCGACCGGACGCGACGAGCCGATGTACGCCACCACCGGGATCGACAGCGATCTGATGGAGGCGACGAAGAAGGCCACCCGGCACATGATCGACCACCTCGCACAGCACCGCGGGCTCTCGCGCGGCGAGGCGTACGTACTCTGCTCTGCAGCCGTCGATCTGAAGATCAGCGAGGTCGTCGACGCGCCCAACTGGACGGTGACTGCCTACCTGCCGGAGAGTATCTTCCCCGAAGAATCGGTGTGAAGCCCGAAGAGACTCCACACACCGAAGTCGTCGCTGGAATGCGATCTACGCTGTCGTCTGACGACCGCGAGCGAGCCGGTCACTCGCCCACAGCAGCGACGCGGCGAGCAGGAGCACGGCAGCCGGACGCAGCCACGCGAACACGGAGACGAGCGCGCTGGAGGCTTGGACCCCGATCACGATCAACACCAGCGGACCACAACAGGCCGTGCCCGACAACAGCGCCGGGAGACTCGCTGCCAGTCCCGTCGTCGGCGACACGTCACACGCGGCCGGCTGGCGGTACGCGAGCGTCGAGACGCCGAGATTCAGTCCGACGAGCACACCGAGCCCGACTCCGAGCCCGAGACTGACGGGGGTCACCAACAGCTCGACTGGACCGAGCCCGAGGAGCGCGACGGCCTCGCCGCCGAGCGCACGCGCCACTGGCGCGCTCACCGTGTCGAGTGTCACACCACTGCCGAGATTCCCACCGGCACGCCGACCGCTCGCCCGGAGCCCGAGGTCACCGACTGCGACGAGGTAGATCAGCGTGTACACGACTGTCCCTGCGACGACGGTCGTGATACCGCCGCGGTCGCCGAGTGTCGCTCGCGTCGCCCACCGCGCGTCTCCGAGGAGTCGACGAACACGACGCTGGAACGCCGCCGGACGGCCGACCACCTCGGCTGGACTGTCCGTCGTTCGTGTCGTCTCGTTGTCACTCGACATAGCTCGTCTCCGGGTAGAAGCCGACCCACGCGTGCCACATGGCGTCGAACGCGTGGAGCTGGTCCAACGGGAGCGCGTCTGGCGTGTACGGTCCGTCGTCCGTTGCTGTACTCGCATCGTCCGTCGCTGTGCTCGCGCTGTCGCTTCCGGTTCCAGCGCTCTCGTCCCCTGTCGTCGCGTCGAGACCGTCGACAGTGTACTGTCCGTCGGCAGCTGGTCGCACCGTCACGTCGTCGGGTAGTCGGTAGACGAGCCCGGTAGCGAGCGTGTCGTCCGCGACGGCGACGACAGTCGTCTCCCCGTCGGGGCCGACAGCGCCGGTTCGGAGCCCGTCCTCCAGCAGCGCCGATTTCTCGAACGCGACCGCGCCGTCCGTCGTTCGGGCACCGATCACGACACGTTTCGGCGGGACACGGTCGTCGGAGTGGAGCGACTGGAACATCGGCGGCCCGCTGGCGTAGTAGCCGCCGTCCGGGTTGTACTGGCCGTACGGGTCGTTGCCGTACCGGCGCGCGAAGCCGGTGTTCTCCGTCAACACCTGCGTCTCCGGGTGTGCGCGCTTCCACGCGCCCCACGTCGTCCACGTCAGCGACACCTCGCGGAGGTGGTCACCGGCGTGTTCACCCTCGATTGCGGTGCCGAGGATCTGCGGCCACCGGGAGTCCGTCCCGCGGTCGTACATCACGAGATTGTTGTTCAGCAGTCGCCCGGAGACGCCGAAGGTTGTCACGCCGCGCTCGAAGCCGAGTGCGGTCCCGGTCAGCGGACAGTACGTCACTGACACCGGCGTCCCGCCGACCTCGTCGTTGACGATCTCGTGGTGGACCAGAATCTGCTGGGGGTACGCCCGCACGTCGCCGTCGTGTTCGAGACCGAACACGACCGCGTCCGAGGAGAGACTGGCGTCGCTCGCTCCGGTGAACTGCGGCTCGTCGACCGAGGGGATGCCGTCCTTGCTCACCCCGCCGGAGACGACTGCGGAGCGGAGTTCCGCGAACTCTCCGGGGGTGTACCGCTCTCCGTCCATCGTCGGCGGTCCCTGCTGTGCGCCGGTGTCCGGCGGCGGGCCACCGCCACCCGACAGTGGTGTCCCGAGACACCCCGCGAGACCGAGTGTCACGCCGGTTCCAGCGGCGGCGAGCAGTCCGCGACGTGTGTGACGCTGTTCCATACCGGGGGAGAGGTCGTCTGCCCGGAAACAGTCACAGCGGCCGTGCGTCGGTGCTGCACGATTCGTAGGGTCGTGCGTAGAGATTTTTACGCTCCGGAGTCGTCGCCGCCGAGCCGGGCGGCGATCTCCGCGCCGACAGACTGGGGATCGTCTTCGACGACCTCGATCTCGTCGCCGACAGCGACGGCACCGCCGTCGACGACGTCGGCACAGATCCCACCGCGGCCGTCACCGAGCGCCCGCGAGACCCCGGTCTCGTCGGCGACTTGTTCGACGTGCGCACACGGTGGTCGACGGCGCGTGCCACGGAACGTCGCGTCACCGACACGGAACGTCGTGTCCAGCAGGTCAGTCGGCTCGACGCCGCGCGTGACGACGTTGCGCCGGTGGCGACCGTCCGAGAGGTCGATGTCGTGAGCCTCGCCGATCTCGACAATCGCCTCCCACGCGAGAAACGTGACCTCACACACGTCGTACGGTGTGTAGTGACCGTCGCCGGTGAAGTACCGGTCGCCGACGATGCCCCCCTCGGCACACTCGACTCGCTCGTGTGGCTCCATCTCGGCGGCTCCCTCCGGTGCCGTGAACAACTGCTCGACTGTCGCGTCCATGCGTGTCGGACGGTCTCGACGTGCAAAGGCGTTGCTCGGACGACGGGAATACCGGAGAGCGGTGTCGCACAGAGACGCGCGCTGTCGAGTCGGGTCACTGCGTTCGATCTGCCCCGTGGAGTCACGTTTAATACCACCCTCCACCACTGGTAAGCCAGCGTGACACGGGAGGGCGACAGCGCCGTCGTGTTGTACGTCGACGACGAAGAGCGGGTCACACGGCGGGTCCGCGAGCGCGTCAGTGACGCAGAGACGACAGTCCGCGTCGCCGACAGCGTCGCGGCAGCCGAGTCGACACTGGAGGCGACGGCCGTCGACTGTGTCGTGACGGCGTACGTCCTGCCGGACGGAACTGGTGTCGACCTCCTGCGGCGAATCGACGAGACACACCCGGAGCTGCCGACAGTGTTGTTCACCGCGGAGGGGAGTGAGTCGGTCGCCAGTGCGGCCACCGCTGCGGGCGTCTCCGAGTACATCCCCCGCCACGAGGGGAGGGAGACGACAGCCGAGAGCGGGACAAGCAGTGAGACGACAGCCGAGGGTGGGGCCAGCAGTGAGACGACAGCCGAGGGTAGGGCCGGCAGTGAGACGACAGCCGAGGGTGGAGCCGACAGCGAAGAGACGCCGTGGGACGGGGAGCGGGACGCCTTCGAGGAGTTGTCTCGGCGGGTCGAGACACTGACAGAGGTCAAGCGGCAGCGAGACAGCGCACGGCGCGCCCGCGAGCGGTTCCAACACACAATCGAACGGACGACAGACGCCGTCTACGCCGTCGACACGGACTGGCGGATCGAGTACGTGAACGAGCGGATGGCGCGCCGCGTCGGCCGCGACCGCGAGGCGGTCGTCGGGAAGGTGCTGTGGGAGGAGTTCCCCGGGCTCGCCGGGACGCGGCTGGAGACGGCGTACCGACGGGCGATGGCGACCGGGGAGCCGACGAGTCTCGAAGAGTACCTGCCGGAGCCGTTCGACTACTGGGTGCGCGTCCGTGTCTTTCCCGACGAGGGCGGGCTGACGGTGTTCTCACAGGAGGTGACGGAGCAGATCGAGCGACAACACGAGCTGGAACGCGACGAGGCGATCCTCCAGACCGTCCACGACGCTGTCTTCGTCGTCGATCAGCAGTTCTGTGTGCGGTACGCCAACCCTGCCGCCGCACGTACTCTCGGGGAGACTGACACGAGTGCGCTGGAAGGCGAACTGCTCGGCGACCTCGTCGGCGACCGAGTCACACCCGAGACCGTCGCCGAGTTCGCCGCAGCCGTCCAGGAGACGCTCCGCGCTCCCGACGAGACGCCGGACGGCGAGACGGCGGACGACGAGACGCCGGACGGCGAGACG
>CAKZQY010000063.1 GCA_937142015.1 uncultured Halobacteria archaeon | reverse complement strand
GGACCACTCTCGCAACGAGTCTCTCGGCACCACACCGAGCCGTGGCTGGGTGGTCGCGTCGTCTCGGCGAGCACGTTCCGCAAGCTACACCACCGACGGCGACCGAGACGGAAGCGATGAGACGGCGGTTCACACGACTGTCGGCGTGGGCTGGGAGTCTCCTCGTTGTCCTCGCGCTCGCCGGGCGGGGTCTCGCACACAGCGGCGGCCTCCGCGGCGTCGCTCCGGAGTCGCTGTCGGTGCCGACGTGGCTATTCCTCGCAACCGGCGGCGGCGTGGTCGGCGCGTCGTTCCTGCTCGCCTCGTTCGTCACCGACCGGACGTTCCTCCGTCGGCTCGACACGTGGCGCGGGCCGGCTCTCGACGTGGGTCGTGTCGCTCGACTCGTCGCTCGTGTCGTCGGCGTGGCTGCGCTGGTGCTCGTTCTCGCCACCGGGCTGCTCGCTGGCTCTGTCACCCCACTCGATCCGGTGCGCAACGCCGCGACGCTGATGGTCTGGGTCGGCTGGTGGGGCGTGTTCGTCGCCTCGACGTACCTCGTGGGTGACGCGTGGCCCGCGCTCAATCCGTTCCGGACGGTCGCACAGCTCCTGCCGTCACTCGACCGCTCGTACCCACGTCAACTCGGCTCGTGGCCGGCGGTCGGCGGGATACTCGGCTTAGTGTTCGTGGAAGTTGTCACACCGCTCGCGGACGACCCGCGACTGCTCGCTGGCGTCGTCGCCGGCTACGGCGTGTCGACGGTCGCCGGCGCGGTCGTGTTCGGCCCGACGACGTGGTTCGAGACCGCAGACCCGCTCTCGCGGCTCGCTCGCGCGTACGGCCGCATCGCCCCTGTCCGCCGCAGTGACGGCCGACTCACGCTCCGTCTCCCGGGCAGCGGCGCGAGCAGCGCCGCGTGGGTCACCGGCCGTGACGACGCCGCGCTCGTCGTCGCCGTCGTGTTCGCCACCACCTACGACGGGTTCGTTGGCACCGACCTGTGGCAGGCTGTTGCCCGTCCGTTCGTGCTCGCCGGGGTGCCGCCGCTGTTGCTGTACGTCGGACTGCTCGTCGTCGGCTTCGCCCTCTTCCACGGGAGCCTGCTGGCTGCCGGCAGGCTCGCACGGCAGTCGGCCGAGACGTTCCTCACCGCCGACGCGCTGGTCCGCCGGTTCGCTCCCTCGCTGCTGGCAATCGCCGCCGGCTACCACCTCGCGCACACCGTCGGCACGACGCTCGCGCTGCTGCCGACGACGCTCGTGGTCGTGGCTGCTCCGTTCGGACCGCCTGCCGCGCCTCCGACCCTCGTGGTTCCCGACTGGTTCGCCGGGGTCGGAATCGTCGCCGTTCTCGCCGGTCACCTGCTCGCCGTCTGGATCGCACACACTGCTGCCTACGACCTGTTCCCCGACCGACTCCAGGCGGTCCGCAGCCAGTACGGAATCACTGCCGTGATGGTCGTGTTCACGATGGTCGCGCTGTGGATCGTCACGACTCCCGGAGGTGCGCCACCGTACCTATGACCGACGCGCGTTCCTCCCCCGACACGGAGTCCGACACGCTCGGTATCGACCCCGCCAGCGAGGTGCAGATTCCTGACGGCGCGGAGACGTACGCCTGTGATCACTGTGGCCGGGTGTTCGCCCGCGAGCGCTACCGCGATCTCCACCGGGGCCGCGAACACCCGGCGGCAGTCGACGAGTCGGAGGCCGACGCCTACCGGGCGGCTGCACAGTCCGAGTGGGACGATCTCCGACGCTACCGCTACGTGGCGCTGGGAACACTCGTCGTGCTCTACTTCGGGTTCCTCCTCGCGTACGCGTTCGTCGGCGCGTGACGGCCGACGTGTGGACACAGTCGAGCACGTGACGGCCGACGTGGAGACACGGTCGACGACCAAGTCTGGCGTCGCGTGAATCGTCGTGATCGCCCGGTACCTGCTATCAAACTCACCATCAACATCTGGATTGTCCCTCCGACACGTCTCCCACGTCTGTCGCAGTCTCGACGGTCGCACCCACTTCCTCGCCGAACACCTCTCTCAGAACTTCTCCAGTAACGACTCGTAGAACGCACCTTCCCCGCCGTGAGTCGCGTCGGCGAGCTTCTCGACGATCAGCTCCGGCGTCGAGCGCGCGAGGTGGTCCCGTTTCGGCGAGCGGTCGACGACCAGTTCGCCGTCTTCGAGTCCGAGCGCCTCGATCCCGTCGACGGCGACGTCGAAGGCCGCGGTCTCGCGGATCTCTCGGGCCATGTGTGAGACGAACACCGCAGTCGCTCCCTGTTCGTCGAGCCGTTCGAGGATGCCGGCGATGATCTTCGCCGACGCCCCCGGCTCCGTGATCGACTCCAACTCGTCGACCAACACGAGTCGACCGTCCGCGCCAGTCGCTAGCTCGCCGAACTCCCGGAGTGTCGACTCGAACGCCCCCGCGTCGAGTGTCCCCTGTGACTTCGCGTAGTAGTGGAGCCCGGAAACGCGTCCGAGTCGCACTGCTCTCGCCGGCACTGGGAGACCCATGTGTGCGAGAGTCGTCACCAGCGCGAGCAGATCCAGCGTCGAGGTCTTGCCGCCGGAGTTGACACCCGACAGCAGGGTGACACCCGAGACGGCGTAGTCGACTGGCTCGACATCCGCGAACGGCTCGTCCAAGATCGGCGAGCGACCACCCTCGATCACGATCTCTGCCGGCGTGCCGGCGCTGTCGCTGTCTGTCGTGTCCGCTGCTGTCGTCTCCGCCGCTGTCGTCTCCGCCGCTGTCGTCTCTGCTGCTGTCGTCTCCGCTGCTGTCGTCTCTGCTGTGCCGTGCTGACCGTCGACAGTGCCGTGATGACTGTCGGCAGTGCCGTCCTGATCGTCGACAGCGGACTCCGGCGTCGGCTCGTCCGGAATCGCGTCGTCGGTGAAGGCGGGGAACACACAGTCGAACTCGCGGGCGAACTGTGAGATCGCCAGTTCCACGTCCAGCTCCAACGCGTTCCGAACCAACTGCTCGGCGTCCGGTCGCAGCGCCGCAATCTCCGCTGCCAGCCCGGACTTCAGCCGCGCGGCGCGGCGGTCCCGAGCGGTCTTCAGCTCCGTCCGGAGCCGTGACAGCGGCTCCGCGTTGTGTTCGACGGGGAACGTTGGCTCGCCGCCGAACACGCGCTCTGCGATCTCCGCCTCGCCGGTGTCCAGAGACAGCGCGTCTGCGAGGTGACTGCGCGCCTTCCGTACTGCCTCGTCGTACTCGTCTGCGAGCTCACGCGCGAGGAGACTGTCCACCCGTGCTCCCTGTTCGACCAACGAGAGGAAGTCCTGTCCCTCGATTGTCACGTCTCGTTCGCGGATCACACTCCGGAGGTGGTCGTCAGCGACGCTCGCGGCGGTGCTCACCCCGGCGTCGAGGTCGTCGACAGCCTCGCTCAGTCGGTCGAGTTCCGCGTCGCCGACGACGCCGCCGTCGGCGTCGACACGCTCTAGCACGTCTCGCAGGGTGTCCGTGTCACACGGCGGGTCGATGCCAGCCGCCTCGTGAACGTCGGCTGCGGCAGCCAGCCGCTCGCGGTTCTGTGCGACGAACCGGAGGAGTCGCTCCGGGACGACCTCCGCCGGCCGCGACTCCGCGTCTGGCATCACGCGCACGTCCCCCTCCACGTCGACACCGGCGAACTGCTCGTCCAACACGATCACCGTCGGGTACGAGCGAGCGAGCTCCGCCAGTCCCTCGGGACTCTCGACCACCTCGACTGGCAGCTCCGGGAACGCGGACTCCGCAGCGGCGTACCGCTCCGCGTCGGCAGTCGCCAGCGCCCGCTCGCGGACACGAACGTCCTCGGCCTCGGTGAGCGGTTCGACGCCGTCCAGCGCCGACAACACGTCCGCGTCGGGGTCGCGGGCGACAGCAGCCGCGGCGCGTCGACGAACCTCCGCGATACGGTCGGGGACGGCGCTGGGGTACAGCGTCGCCAGTCGTTTCGCGGCGTAGTCGGTGACCGCACGTTCACGGACCAGCGAGAGCGCGGCGTCGTGGATCTCGCTCGCGCGGTCCGTCGCAGCCCACCCGCCGGGGTCGTCGTGCCGGTGCCGGATCGCGCCGCGAGCGATCACCACCGCGCGACCGTCCGAGATGCCCGGCGCGCGAGCGATCCGGGCCACGTCGCCGTCTCGGAGCGCGGCCGCCGGGTCGTCCAACGCGGCCAACGACTCGGCCGTCTTCTCGCCGACGCCCGGTATCGACGTGAACTCCATCCCGTGTGTCGGTTCGGCGGGACTCACAAAAACGTTCGTGGCTGGCGGCACGCTCGTCTGTCGACTGTTTCGCACGCCAACCGTGGAGGGTTTTGACTAGACAGTGCTGGACGAGGAGTCGTGTCGGTTCAAGTACGAAGACCGGTGCTTCGTATTCTGTATAGATAGTAACTTGACACGAGCAGGCTCAGACCGGGGATCGTCAACCCGTAGAGCGCTCTACGGACGTACTTTGACCGATCTGGTGCCCAGTCAGCGTCGGTCTCTCGGGTATTGAGCAGAGCAATATCCCGATGTAGCGCGTAGGGAAGTGAGACCGTGCTCAGGAAGATCAGGACGACAGAGACGGCACCCAGAACGAAGATGGTGTCAGAGCCTGTCAGTGGTACGTTGAGATGAAAAACAGTGCTCAGTACAAACAGCGTCCCAACAGCTATACCTACCAGATACGCGACAGGAACAAAGCCGATCACTTTTATCCAGTGCGACTTTTGCGGGTGGTGGTCTGACATTGGCACACACAGATATTTGTGCTTTACTATAATAAATATTCCTATTCAGTATATCCCACATAAAAATCTATTAAAATTTATATA
>CAKZQY010000062.1 GCA_937142015.1 uncultured Halobacteria archaeon | reverse complement strand
CGAGTGGTACTGCCGGTAGCCGACGTGGGTGTCGCCGGTGTGTACGACCCGTGTCATGTTGTGTAGTCTTTCTCGTGGGAGGGAGTAGTCACTGTCGGCTCGTCGGCAACCCGCGGCACTACCTCTCCTCTGTCACTCTCCTGCGTCCGACTCCACCCTGTCACCTGCCCGAGTCTGTCGAGCGCCTCGAGAACTGCGTTCGCGCGCTCTCGTACGTCTGCGTCGTCCGTTCGCTCCGCGGCGCGTCGGAGTCGTCTCGGGCCACCCGTCTCGACGAACCGCGCTGCCGCTGCGGTGTCGTCGAGTGCTGTCTCTGCCTCCTGTACCGTCGCTCTCGCGTCACTCACCGCATCCTCCCCGATTGCGAGTTGTCTGAGGACGCGACGGGCACTGCGGGACACGGGAGGCGTGGTCCCGGTCTCGTACTTCAATCCTCGCAAGCGAGCGCGACAGTGCGAGAGGTTCCGTGGCAGCTCCCCGGATCGCTCGTGAGCATCCAACGATTTTTGTCGGTTGACGGCACACGACTGTGACGTGACACCGCGGAGGCTGGACGAGTGAGACCGTCGGACGAGCGGTACTTCGAGCGCCTCGAAGAGCAGTTAGACGAGGCTTTCGACCGTGCGCGTGCCGCCAAGCGGCAGGGCCGGGACCCGGAGACGGAGATCGAGATTCCGGTCGCGCGCGACATGGCCGACCGCGTCGAGAACATCCTCGGGATCGACGGCGTCGCAGAGCGCGTCCGCGAACTGGAAGGCGAGATGTCCCGCGAGGAGGCTGCTCTCGAACTCGTCACTGACTTCGTCGAGGGGACTGTCGGGGACTACGACTCTCCCGCAGGGAAAGTGGAGGGTGCGGTTCGCACCGCCGTCGCACTCCTGACGGAGGGTGTCGTCGCCGCACCGATCGAGGGGATCGACCGCGTCGAGTTGTTGGAGAACGACGACGGGACGGAGTTCGTCAACGTCTACTACGCCGGGCCGATCCGGTCTGCGGGCGGGACCGCACAGGCGCTGTCCGTGCTCGTGGCCGACTACGCGCGGTCGCTGTTGGGAGTCGACGAGTTCGAGCCGCGTGACGACGAGATCGAGCGGTACGCAGAGGAGATCGACCTGTACGACTCCGAGACGGGGCTCCAGTACACGCCGAAGAACGAGGAGACGAAGTTTATCACGGAACACACCCCCATCATGCTGGACGGGGAGGCGACCAGCGACGAGGAGGTGTCCGGGTTCCGCGACCTCGAACGGATCGACACCAACTCCGCCCGCGGCGGGATGTGTCTCGTGCTCGCGGAGGGGATCGCGCTGAAGGCTCCGAAGATCCAGCGGTACACCAGCCAACTCGACGAAGTCGAGTGGCCGTGGCTCCAAGACCTGATCGACGGCACGTACAAAGAGGGACACGGTGACGACTCGGAGACAGAAGGTGAAGAGAACGAGAGCAACGGCAGCGAGACAGACGACGAGAGTAGCGACGGCAGCGAGACCGACGACGAGAGCAGCGACGGCAGCGAGACCGACGACGAGAGTAGCGACGGCAGCCGGACAGACGAAGCGAACGGTGGCGACGACGCCGAGAGTGACGACAGCGGAGAGAGTAGCGACGAGACAGGGAGTGACGACAGCGGAGAGAGTAGCGACGAGACGGAGAGTGACGAGACGGGGAGCGACGCGGCCGACGGTGAGGAGTCAGACGAGCGAGCAGTGGGTGACACCCCGCCACGACCAGAGCCGAGCGAGAAGTTCCTCCGCGACCTGATCGCCGGGCGGCCAGTGTTCAGTCACCCGTCCGAGCCGGGCGGATTCAGACTCAGGTACGGTCGCGCCCGCAACCACGGGTTCGCGACCGCGGGCGTCCACCCGGCGACGATGCACCTCGTCGACGACTTCCTCGCAACCGGCACGCAGATCAAGACCGAGCGCCCGGGGAAAGCGGCTGGTGTCGTCCCAGTCGACTCTATCGAGGGGCCGACGGTCCGCCTCGCCAACGGCGAGGTGCGACGGATCGACGACACGGCGGAGGCACTGGAGGTCCGCAACGGCGTCGAGAAGATTCTGGACTTGGGGGAGTATCTCGTCAACTACGGGGAGTTCGTCGAGAACAACCACCCGCTCGCGCCGGCCTCCTACACAGTCGAGTGGTGGGTACAGGAGTTCGCAGACGCGGGCGCAGACGTTCGAGCGCTGCGCGACGATCCGACGGTCGAGTTGGACGCGCCGAGCCCCGACGCGGCACTCTCGTGGGCCACGGAGTACGACGCTCCGCTCCACCCGAGTTACACGTACCTCTGGCACGACGTGTCGGTCGACGCGTTCGAGCGACTGGCGGCGACGGTCGCGGACGGCGAACTCACCGGCGACCTGCTCGTCGTCGAGAACACCGATCCGGTGCGAGACACCCTAGAGCGGCTGTTGGTCGAACACATCCAGACGCCGGACGCGCTCCGCATCCACGACTACCGTCCCCTGTTGGCGCAGCTCGGCGTCACCGACGGGCTCGTGCGGGAGTGGTCGTCCGAGGACCTCTCGACGGCTGCGCGGACGTACGCCGACGGTGACAACGCGATCCGAGCGGTCCGGGAAGTCGGGTTCGTCGACGTGCGGGAGCGCGCACCGACCCGGATCGGCAACCGGATGGGTCGCCCGGAGAAGTCGGAGTCCAGAGAGCTGTCGCCGGCCGTCCACACGCTGTTCCCGATTGGCGAAGCGGGCGGGAGTCAACGATCCGTCACGGAGGCGGCCCGCACGCGGACGGACGAGGGGCGCGGCGTGATCGAGGCACAGGTCGGCGACCGGACGTGTCCGGACTGTGGCACTCACACGTTCGAGGTTCGCTGTCCCGCGTGTGAGACACACACGGAGCCACACTACGAGTGTCGAGACTGTGGCAGCGTCTGTGAGCCGGACGAGTCCGGGCGAGTGCTGTGTGACCGCTGTGACCGCGAGGTGGAGAGCCCGGACGTGTTCACTGTCGACCTCGGTACACAGCTTCGAGAGGCGCTCGAGGCGGTCGGTGAGCGCGAGGGAGCCTTCGAGATTCTGAAAGGCGTCAAGGGGCTCTCCTCTGCGAACAAGACGCCGGAACCGCTGGAGAAGGGAATCCTCCGTGCGAAACACGGCGTCTCCGCGTTCAAGGACGGCACCGTCCGCTACGACATGACGGACCTGCCCGTCACCGCCGTCCGCCCGGCGGAGCTCGACGTGACGGCAGACCACTTCCGACAGTTGGGCTACGAGACGGACGTGGCGGGCGACCCGCTGCGCCACGACGATCAGCTGGTCGAACTGCGTGTCCAAGACATCGTGCTCTCGGAGGGTGCAGCACAGCACATGATGCGGACCGCCGACTTCGTCGACGACCTGCTGGAGCGGTTCTACGGGCTAGAGCGGTTCTACGAGGTGAACGAGCGCGACGACTTGGTGGGAGAGCTCGTCTTCGGGATGGCACCCCACACCAGCGCCGCGGTCGTCGGCCGCGTAGTCGGGTTCACGTCTGCGGCCGTCGGGTACGCACACCCGTACTTCCACGCGGCGAAGCGACGGAACTGCGACGGGGACGAAGACTGTGTAATGTTGTTACTCGACGGGCTGTTGAACTTCAGCGAGACCTACCTGCCGGACCAGCGAGGCGGGAAGATGGACGCTCCGTTGGTCATGTCCTCGCGGATCGATCCGACGGAGATCGACGACGAGGCGCACAACATGGACATCGTCGAGCAGTACCCACGGTCGTTCTACGAGGCGACACGGGAGCAGGCAGAGCCGGACGCAGTCGACGTGACGATTGCAGCGGAGACACTGGACACCGAAGACCAGTACCACGGGTTCGACCACACCCACGACACGAGCAACATCCACATGGGACCGGCGCTGTCGGCGTACAAGACACTCGACTCGATGACGGACAAAATGAACGCACAGCTCGACATCTCGCGGACGCTACGGGCGGTCGACGAGACCGACGTGGCAGAGCGGATCATCGAGTACCACTTCCTGCCGGACCTGATCGGGAACCTCCGTGCGTTCTCCAGACAGGAGACCCGGTGTCTCGGCTGTGGCGAGAAGTACCGCCGGATGCCGCTGACGGGCGACTGCCGGGAGTGTGGCGGTGACGTGACCCTCACCGTTCACCGTGGCTCGGTGAACAAGTACATGCAGACTGCGACGGAAGTGGCCGAGGAGTTCGGCTGCCGCGAGTACACGCAACAACGACTTGAGATTCTGAACCGCTCGCTCGAGTCGATCTTCGAGAACGACAACAACAAACCGACGAGTCTTGGCGACTACATGTGAGTTCGTTCACCGAGCGTCGTCTGGTGTGGGTCGTCGACGGGTTCGCCGACGACATCGTCGGGGACGGGGAGTTTCTTCACGACGCGTGACTGGAGTCGGAGGTAGCCGTTCGCCGCTCGCTGGCAGTTGGCTTCGAACCACGCGTGGGCTTCGGGGCTGTTCAGGTGGTCGTGGAGCGCGTCGAGATCGTCGGGATCTTCCGGAACAATGTAGTAGACACTGTGGCGGGGGAGCACGTCACCGTCCGCGTCCAGCCAGAACGTCGGATCGTCCGTGATGTCCTGACACAGGATCTTCGGCCGCAACACGTCTTCCATCGGCGGATTCTCGTGCCAGCCGTACCACGGCCGGTCGTTCTTCTCGACGCACGAGCGGTCTTCGAGTCGGTCCCGTCGGAGGCTCGCCCAGTCGCCGAACACGCCGAGTTCCGGCTCCGGAGGGAGCCGACCGTCCTCGTCGTACGGACAGACGAACACGTCGCCGCTGTCGGGACCGTCGTTGAGACGGTCGAGAGCCTGCTCGAAGAAGAGGACGAACAGGTCGAACCGTCCCGACGCCGTCTCGAACCGTCGTCTGTACCGGGTCTTCTCTCCCTCGGACAACCGCTCGATGGGGACGTACGGCGGGTTCCCGACGACGTAGTCGAACGTGCCGAGATCCGAGCAGTCGCCGAGGAAATCTCGCTCGCGGAGGTCGACGTACTCGGCGTGCGCGTCGCGGGCCGCTGCCAACAACTCCGGATCTGTGTCGAGACCGACGGCGTCGGGAAACGAACGGTCACGGCTCTCGCAGTACCGCCGAACGGCCGTGACGAACGGCCCCGTCCCAACTCCGGGGAACAAGATGCGGTCGCTGCCGGAGGGCTCTCGCCCGTCGAACAGCGTCTCGACGATGCGGTCTGCGAGTGTGGGCGGTGTCGGAACGTGTCCCGTCATCTGCTCACCCGAGCGGTGTGCGACCGAGTCCCGTTCCCGTGTCGCCGACATCGGCGGGGGCTCTCTTCAGGTGCAGTCGACGAAACCACTCGCTCAGTTCCACTCGGCACCAGATCACACTGATTGTGACTACGTAGTCACTATAACGGCACCGAAATCGAATCTCCGGTTCGTTCCGTGGTCTAGCCCCGCTGGTCGGGGGCTCGCAGGAACATCACCAGTCCGATCATCGAGAACACACGCTCGCCAGCGTCGGTGAACGTCTCCGTCTGGATACGCGCCAGTCCACGGTCCGGGCGTTCCGGTTCCTTGGACAGCACCTCGTTCTCACAGGTCAGCGTGTCGCCGGGGCGGACCGGCGCGGGCCAGCGGAGTTCGTCGACACCCTTCGCACCGACGGAGGCGGCATCCGAGAGGTAGTTGTCGACGAGCATTCGCATCGTGATCGCCGCCGTGTGCCACCCGGAGGCGATCAGTCCGCCGTACGGGGACTGTTCGGCCGCTCGCTCCGGGTCCGTGTGGAACCACTGTGGGTCGTACTGCGTGGCGAAAGAGAGCATCTCCTCGCGGGTCACCTCGTAGCTCCCGAACGACGTCGTCTCGCCGACCGTGAGATCCTCGAAGTGAACCTACCCCGGGGTCAAGCCCCGGGGCTTCCTGCTTCAACGACGCGCTTTG
>CAKZQY010000061.1 GCA_937142015.1 uncultured Halobacteria archaeon | reverse complement strand
AGCTCTCCGTCCGGCGTCCCCGGACCCAGTCGCTCGTGTTCGTCGACGAGTTCGACCGTGTAGCCCGCCTCCCGCAACACCGTGGTCCACTTCGCCTCGACGTTCTCGTCGGCGAGGAACCCGTAGTCGCGCAGCGTCGACTGGATCAGCTCCGGGTCCTCACGCAGCGCCTCGGCCAAAGCGGCGACAGTCTCCTCGTCGACGCCCTCGACGACGGTAACGAGGCTCTCGACCGGGTCCGTCTCGCGTGTGACCCCCCCACTGTCCGTCACGAGACACCACCCGTCCGAGTGTTATCGAGCGACTGTGGTCGACACCGTCGTGGCCGCCACAGCCGTCTGTGCCTCTCGCGTTCCGAGCGAGACCGGCGGCTCGAACCGACGAGCGAACCGACCTCGGTCGTGCCGTGCTGGTGGATCATCGTTCGACGTGTGGGGAGTGGTCAGCCGTTGATAAAGACACGCCGGACGGTGATCGCAGAGGCAATACCGACGAGCGTGAGCCCGACGATGGCGAGCTGGAGCGGCGTGAGCGGGAGTTCACTGCCGCTCCCGCCGGTCGACGCGTCACCGCCGTCGGACCCGCCGTCACTACCGCCACTGTCACCGCCGCTCGCAGGCGTGCCGGTCGGTTGCTCGACAGGCTCGTTCACGTCGAACTCCAGAGTGAGCCCGGAGATCGTCCGCTGGAGGTCCGGGGAACCCTCCGGCCAGTAGACGATGTCGGCAGTGACAGTCAGCGTTCCGGTCTCGGAGGCGTACACGTTCGCGCGGACCGACTCGACGGAGGACGCGCCAGCGGGGATCGTGAACTCACTGGAGACGATTCCGGCTCCACCGGAGCTGAGCTTGTTGGTGCCCTGAATGTACATGTTGTTGGGCACCTGCATCGTCACGCGGACGACCATGTCACACTGGAGCGCGGCCGGCGGGAGGAAGCCACCCGCGACGACACCGGGCTGGCCCGTGGTGATGGTGTCTTCACGGGTGAACAGGCGCGCGGTGTCCATCTTCGGTGGATCGTCTGGATCACACTCTCCAGCAGCCTCGGTCGCGGTCGCGGTTCCGTTCTGCACCTGTGCGACGACTGGCGAGTCCGACGACTGGGTCGCGGCTGCCGCCGGGGCGACTGCGCTGGTGACGACCACCAGCGCGACCACCGCAGCGACGACGAGTCGAGGTGTGTACCTGTTCATTGGCACACCTCCACGTGTACACTCCACCCACTTAATCTTCACGAATGAGGGGAACTCGTCCATCGAACTCGTTTCTATCTAGCGTGTCTCTCTAGCGTGTCTCTCTTTGACCCGACACAGACGCTCGGTGCGGATCGGAAATAGACACTCGATGCAGGTTGGAGATAGACACTCGATGCAGGTTGGAGACAGACACTCGATGCAGGTTGGAGATAGACACTCGATACAGGTCGGAGGTAGACACTCGATACAGGTCGGAGGTAGACACTCGTTACGAGAACGAGTTGTAGACACGAGTAAAGATTTAAGTAGAAAGGGATTCAGGTTCGCGTGTAGCCGTGATCAGAGACAGGTTCCGTTTCGCCGTATTCGACGAGCCCCGTGTCGCCGTGCTCGACAGACTCCGTGTCGCTGTGTTCGTCGTCGTGTTCGCCGTCCTCACCGTCGGTGCGGTCGGGACGGCAGGTGCGGTCGGGACAGCAGGTACGGTTGAGACAGCAGGTACGGTCGGGACAGCAGGTGCCGCGTCCGCCAGCGGACAGGCATCGTCGCCCGGTGCGGCCGACATCAAGGCCGGTTCGGCGGCAGCACTGTCGAGCCCCTCGGTCGAGACGACACAGGCGAGTCGGGCAGTCACAGCGTCTTCGCAGACAGCACAGACGAACAGCACCGCCGACGAGTGTGATCCAGACGAGCCGTTGACGATGGACACCGCGCGGCTGTACACGCGGGAGGACACCATCACGACGGATCAAGCGGGCATCATCGCGGGTGGGTTCCTCCCCCCGGCAGGGAGAGACTGCGACATGGTGGTCAGGATCAGTCTCGTCGTGCCGAACAACGTCTACATTCAGGGGACGACGCGCATCACGTCCAGCGGCGCGGGAATCGCGTCGAGCGAGTTCGTCGTGCCGGCCGACACGAGCAGTGTACAATCGGCCCGCGCCCGGGTGTACGCCACCGAGACCGGCAACGTCACGGTCTCGGCGGACATCGTCTACTGGCCGGAGGGGCACTCCGATCTGAAACAGACGATCTCGGGCCTCTCGCTCACCTTCGACGTTCGGGAACCGAACGACCGACCGGAGTCGGCCTCGACACCGGACGAGCAGGGCGACGTGACACCGACACCGTCGCCAACGCCGACCCCGACGCCCACGCCGACACCGTCACCAACGCCGACCCCGACGCCCACACCGACACCGTCGCCAACACCGACGCCCTCGTCAACGCCGACGCCGTCACCCACAGCCACGGCAGGGACAGGCAGCGGCTCGACAGCCGCAGCGAGTGGCTGTGACCCGGACGATCCGCCGAAGATGGACACCGCGCGTCTGTTCACGCGTGAGGACACGATCACGACGGGACAGCCGGGCGTCATCGCGGGTGGGTTCCTCCCGCCAGCGGGACTCCAGTGTGACGTGGTGGTCAGGATCAGTCTTCAGGTGCCGAACAACGTCTACATCCAGGGCACCACCCGACTCGGCTCCGGCGGCGCTGGAATCGTCTCCAGTGAGTTCACGATTCCGGCGGGGACCGGCAGTGTCACCGCCGTCAGAGCGGAGGTGTACGCCTCAGAGACCGGCACGTTACCCGTCACCGGCGACGTGACGTACTGGCCGAAGGGGTACCCGAATCTCCAACGCACAATCTCCGGACTCACTCTGGAGTTCGACGTGAACGACCCGATCGAGACGCCGACCGCCACTCCGTCGGGAACGAACGGTGACGCCGAGACGGCTGCGACCGGTCCCGGCCTCTCCGCCGGCGTGACGCTGGTCGCGCTGCTCGGAACGCTCGCCGCGCTCGGTGCTGTCACTCGCTGCCGCCGGCGGTAGCGATCACGAGCCAGTTTCGAACCGCGGTCGGCGGCTGGGTGCCGACTGCCGACAGCTGGGTGCCGACTGTCGGCAACCGATTCACGCCCAGTCGTCGAGTCCGGTCTGTGTGACCGCGTCGGCGAGTCGGTCGAACCCGCGGTCGACTTCGCCCGCGTCGACCTCCCACTCCTCGGTGACGTACGCGCGTGCAGCCTCGACGTCGGGCTCGACTGTGGTGTCGAACGACACGTCCTCGCGGACGGGCGGGTCGCGGAAGAACGACCGGACACGCTCGGCGTTCTCCACTGTCGCCCCTTCCGCTTCCAGCACCGCGAACAGGTCGCCGTGCTCGTGGATCGACTGGAGCGCGGTCTTGGGACCGATCCCGGAGACGCCCTCGTTGAAGTCCGTCCCACACAGGATCGCGGCGTCGATCAGTTGATCCTGCGAGAGGTCGTGGCGCGCGAGCGTGGCGTCGAGATCCATCAGCTCCGGGTCTCCAGCGGAGGTGAGCTGTCGGAGTGTCCGCGGGCCACCGAACAGCAACACGTCGTAGTCCTCACTGCCGACGTAGTCGACGAGCCCGGCGCTGTTCATCCGCGCGGCCTGCGCCTCTCCCTCGGCCGGCGCTTCGACAATCGGCACGTCGAGGAGCCGGAGCAGTTCGCGCGAGGTCTCCTGAATCGTGTCGGTCAGTCGCTGTGTCTGTGCGTCGAGTCGCGCAGCCTCGACTGTGTCCCCGCGGTCCTCGGCTGCCTGCTGGCGCTGTTCGGCCGCCTCGCGCTGTTCCCGACGGCGCTGTACTTCCGCGCTCTTGAGCTCCGTCACGCCGCCGTCGAAGACGAACACCGGCGTGAGGTCGTGCTCGAAGAACTTCGGTACTCCCTGTGCGATGCC
Organism: uncultured Halobacteria archaeon; assembly: GCA_937142015.1. Lineage (GTDB taxonomy): Archaea > Halobacteriota > Halobacteria > Halobacteriales > Haloferacaceae > JAHENP01. The sequence goes on along the minus strand of CAKZQY010000061.1, from coordinate 12,604 downwards.
GATCAGGTTCGCCACCTCCTCGCCGTCACGCGTCGTGTACGCCTCCTCGGGGGTGAACCGCACCGTCGTCGTGAGGTACCTGTACAGCCAGTTGTGCGCGTCTACCGCGACGACGCCGGAGATGTTGTCGAACGACACGTCCTCGATTGCGGCGATGTCGCGCAGGTCGGCGTTTCCCATCGGTCGCCGTTGGACCGGCACCAATTTGAACGCGTCGTGGCGCGCCGACTGCTCGTCGAACTGACTCGCCGTCTGCCCCTCGACAGCCCGACGGCCCGTCCCTAGTGATTACTGCGAGTCTTTACCGCCGTGGCGACTCGTGTCGGTGGGCAGAGCGTCTGAGCCGTCGGGTTTCGACGCCCTCCGTGGAACTATTCGCAGTAATCACTACCGAACCCGAGTGGGAAACGAGAGTGGTGGGAATCAGAACAGAGAACGACGGCCACGAAGAACCGGAAGTTTGTGTACTCCAGTTCTCGATGGTGATAACGCCCGCAGCAATATTAAATACAGTGAGTAGCGCCTTCCGAGTAGAATGGGGGTCACGTCCGGTCGCGGCCGGACTTCCACGTGGGGAGTAGTGGTCGCGCTACTCGTGCTCTCGGCGACCGGCGGCGGTGTGGCCGCCGACGGCCGACTCACCACGAGCGTCACTGCGACGGACGGCGTCGCGTCGCCGGGAGCCTCGCTCTCGGTCGAGCCGACTTCGCTGTCCTCGCTCTCTGCCGACACTCTCTCTTCGCAGACACGACCCGCTGTGAGTTCCAGTCGCAGTCTCCTCGCCGACACGGCACCACCGAACGTCACCAACTTCACTATCGAAGAGATCAGCGAAACTGAACTGAAAGTCACCTTCGACAGTAACGAGTCACTCTCGACGGTCACACTCGCTATCCTCAGGGACGGAACCTTCCAGGAGTCGGTCGGTCGAGCAGCCCTCACGGAGACTGTCGACGGCGGAACGTACACGTACAGTTACTCGTATACGCCGGGAAGCGACGGGACGTTCGAGGCACAACTCTCCGAGGCCGAAGACAGCGCGGGCAACGAGGGGATCGACTCGACGAGAGTTGCGACGGTCGTCCGCGACAGCACTGGTCCGATCCTCACACAGTCGAATCTCACACTCGCCGACGGCGACGGCGACAGCGAGGTCACGGACGGCGACGAGATCACGATCACTGCGACCGGCGTCGTCGACGAACTCTCGACCGTCGAGAACGTCACGGCGAACCTCTCGGCGTTCGGTGGACCGTCGAACGCGACAGTCACGGACGGCAACGACGACGACACCTACGAGACGACGATCACGGTCGACGACGCCACCGCGGGCCCGGACGGCAGCTACACGGTCACCGTCTACGCGAACGACACGGACTCGCCAGCCAACCGAGCGAGCGCGACGAGCGCGTCGTCGATTCAACTCGACACCACCGCACCGACGCTGTCGAATCTCGTGTTGGCGAACGCGACCGGCGGCGATCCGGTCGGTGACGGCGACACGGTTCGGATCGCCGCGGATGTCGTCGACACCGGCGTCGGGGTGAAGAACGTCACGGCGAACCTCTCGGCGTTCGGAGTCGGCACCGACGTGTCACTCACCGACGGCAACACGGACGACACCTACGACGCCACGATCACGGTCGAGGAGTCACAGGCGAACGCCGACGGGAGCTACGACGTTCGGGTCAGCGCCAACGACACGCTCGCAAACGAGCGGACGGCGACGACCCCCACCCTGGAGCTGAACACGGAGCCGGAGATCTCCGGCTTCTCGCTGGTGAACGTCTCCAGCCCGGACGCACAGAGCGTCGAGATCTCGCTGGACAGCTCCGAACAGCTCGGCACCGTCTCGGTCGAACTCGACGGTCCGGACGGCCAGACGGTCCCCGACGGGGAGTTCACCGAGAGCGGGAGCGGACCGTACACGTACACCGCGACAGTCCAACTCACCGCGGACGGCAACTACACTGCGACGCTGCTCACCGCCGCCGACGCGAGCAGTCTCTCGAAGAACGGGTCGAGCAACCAGCAGTCGGAGACGGTCGTCGACACCACGCCGCCGGACGTGGGGCCGATCACGATCCGGGAGACGGAGACGGACGCGGGGACGAACGAGAGCGACCTCGTCGTCGACGGCGGCGACGAGGTGACGATCAGCGTCGACCCGACAGACGAGACGAGCGGCATCCCGCTGCCCGCCTCGGACCCGGTGACTGCGGACCTCTCCGCGCTGGCGAGCGGAGCGACGAGCGTCACGCTCGCCGAGCAGCCAGACGGGAGCTACCAGACCACCGTCACTGTCGACGCCGGACTGAGCGACGGCGCGAAGCAGATCGGCGTCACCGTCGTCGACAACGAGTCGGTCACCAACACCACGACGAACGCGACAGTCGTCGTCGACACCGACGCCCCCGACTTCTCGGGGCTGAGCGTGACCGACGGTGACGGGGACGGCTCCGTCGTCGCTGGCGAGAGCGTGACCGTGACGATCAACGTGACCGATCCGGGGGGAGGCGCGAGTGACCCGGCGGGCGTCCACAACGTGACCGCCGACCTCTCGACGTACGGGCTCGGGACGGCGGTCACGCTGAGCGACGTCGGCGGCTCGACCGGCGACGAGTACCGCGTTCAGGTGACGGCCGAGAGCGACGGCACGGACGACGCGACGAGTGTCTCCGTCGACGCGGCAGATCAGACGGACAACACGGACACCACGACGACAGCCGGTCCCGTGTTCGACGGCGGACCGCCGACAGCCGACGGGACAGTCGCGTTGCTCGACGAGGCGGACGGCAACGGCGCGGTGGGTGACGGCGACCAGATTCGCGTCAACGTGTCGCTGACCGACGCCGCTGGCGTGCGGAACGTCACCGCCAACCTCTCGCAGTTCGGCGCGGGGTCGGCAGTCGAGCTCTCACTCGTCGCCGGCAACTACACAGTACAGCGGGCGGTCGACCGCAACACGGCCGCGAGCGACGGCGACTACGACGCCACGGTGAACGTCACAGACACGGAAGACCAGTCACAGAAGCTGTCGACCGGCACGCTCCAACTGGACTCGACATCGCCGACGATCACCAGCGTGAGTCTGACCGACCTCGGCGACGGCGACGGCAACGTGACGAGCGGGCAGCAGATTCGCGTCGAGGCGGACACCGAGGACGCGACCAGCGGGGTCGAGACCGTGACGGCAGACCTGTCGGCGTTCGGACTCGGGGGTCAGGTGACCCTCACACACCAGAGCGGCACGACCTACGAGGTGACGAAGACGGTCCAGAGCGACGCGACGGAAGGGGATCAGAACACACAGATCACTGTCGAGGACGCCGAGACGAACACGGAGACGAGTACGACCGGGAGCCTCGCAGTCGACACTGCCGACCCGACGGTATCCTCAGTGACAGTCACGGACGGCATCGGCGACGACGGGATCGTCCGGGACGGCGAGCAGATCACCGTCGCGGCGACGGCGAGTGACGACGCCGGGACCGACACTGGCGTCGACAGCGTGACCGTCGACCTCTCGGCGCTCGGACTCGGGAGTCAGGTGACCCTCACCGACGGCAACGGAGACGGGACCTACGACGCGACGAAGACAGTCGGCGCGTCCGGCGACCCGACAGACGGGACAGCGACACTCGACGTGACGGCGACGGACTACGCGAGCAACGACGTGACAGACAGTTCACAGTCGGTCGTCGTCGACGCGACAGCGCCGGACGTCGCGCGCGTCACCGTCGAGGACGAGACGAACGGGGACGGGGTCGTGAGCGACGACGAGACGGTGAACGTGACGGTGACGGTGACGGACACGCCGGCCGGAACCAGCGTCCAGAGCGTGACAGTGAACCTCTCCTCGTTGGGGCTGGGCGACAGCGTGTCGCTGAGTCCGCTGAACAACGGGAACGACCGGTACGCGACGACGGAGACGGTCGACGCGACGAGCGTGTCCGACGGGACAGTGGTCACGAACGTGACCGCCGAGGACGCTGCCACGAACCTCGCGAGCAACGACACCGCGACGATCACACTCGACACCACGCCGCCGACAGTCACCTCGGTGACAGTGACCGACGGCGACGAGAACGACGGCACCGTGAGCGACGACGAGACGATCACGGTCACCGCGTCGGTCGACGGCACCGGGTCGGCAGTGCGGAGCGTCACCGCGAACCTCTCGGCGTTCGGCCTCGGGTCGGCGGTGACACTCACGGAGGACGGCGGGAGCTACGAGACGACGGCGACCGTCGACGACGCGAGCGCAGACCCGGACGGCACGTACGACGTCGCCGTGACCGTGACGGACACCGCACGGCTGTCGACGACGGACGACAGCCAGTCGCTCACGCTCGACGCGACCGATCCGGGACTGACCGGGAGCGGCGTGACACTCACGGACGGCGACGACGACGACGGTCGACTCCGCGACGGCGAGTCGCTGACAGTCACTGTCGAGGCGACGGACGCGACCACCGGTGTCGACTCGGTGACAGCCAACCTCTCGGTGATCGGCCGCGGGAGTGCGGTGTCGCTCACCCACCAGTCCGGAGACACCTACGAGGTCACGGAGACGGTCGACGGCGCGGCCGTGTCGCGCGACGGGTCGGCGAAGGTGAACGTCACGATCACAGACGGCGCGAACAACAGCGTCGTGCGCGAGTCCGCGTCTGTGACCGTCGACACCAGCCCGCCAGTCGTGGGAGCAGTGACGACGGCAGACGGGACGGGCCTCCCGGGCGTCGACGACGACGGTAACGTGACCGACGGGGAGTCACTGACAGTCGCGGTGGCCCCGACCGCGAGCCCGACGGCCGTGCGGAACGTGACGACGAACCTCTCGGCGCTGGGGGTGGCGGGCAACACCACACTGACAGACGACAACGCGGACGGAACGTACAACGCGACGGTGACAGTCGACGAGAGCACGGCCGCGGCAGACGGCGAGAAGGACGTGCTGGTGACCGTCCGCGACGAGGCGAACAACACCGCGACGAACGGGACGACAGTGACGCTCGATACCGAGCAACCGGACGTGCAGAGCGTGCGCGTCGTCGACACCGCAGACGGAAACAGTGTCGTGCGCGACGATCAAGACGTTCGCGTCGAAGTCGACGTGACAGACGCGACGACCGGCGTGAGTTCGGTGACGACGGACCTCTCCGGGCTCGGGCTCGGGAGTCGGGTGACACTCACCGACGGCAACGGGGACGGGACGTACACGGCGACGGAGACAGTCGACGCGGGATCGGTCCCAGACGGCACGGTGACGGTGTCTTCGACGGTCACCGACGGGGCAGGACTCACGGCCAGCGACAGCGCGACAGTCACACTCGACACGACAGCGCCGACGATCAGAACCGCGACAGTGAGCGACGGGGACGGCAACGGGCGCGTGGCAGACGGCAGCGAGATCACAGTGACGGTGAACGCGACAGACGCGCCGGCGGGTGTGACACGGACGGTCGGCGGCGTCGACGCGGTGACGGCGAACCTGTCGGCGTTCGGCAACGACAGCGCGGTCACACTCACCAGCGCGGGCGAGGAGACGTACAACGCGACAGTGACGGTGAACGCCAGCGAGGCGTTCACAGACGGCGAACACGTCGTCGAAGTAGACGTGACAGACGTGGCGGGACTGCTGAACGAGACGGACGCGACCGCGACGACAGCGGCGGGTGACAACCTGACGCTGGACACGACCGCGCCCACGCTGTCGTCACTCGGCATCGAGGACGACACGGACGGCAACGGCGTCGTGTCAGACGGCGACCAGCTCCGTGTGACGGCGACCGTCACCGACGGCGGAACGGGTGTCGACACAGTCACCGCGAACCTCTCGGCGTTCGGCGGCGCAGACGAGCTGCCACTCCAACACACTGGGGGCAACAGCTACGCGGCGACGGAGACGGTGAACGCGACGACAGCGGACGCGGACGCCACCTACACGGGGACCGTGACCGCGACAGACGTGGCAGGCTCCACGAAGGAGTCGTCGCCGACAGACGGTGTCCGACTCGACACGACAGCCCCGTCGGCGTCGAACGTCGAGTTGATCGACGTGACGGACGGCAACGGGCGCGTCCGTGACGGCGACACGCTCCGGGTCGAGCTGGATCTCACGGACCCGACAGCGGTGGCCAACGTGACAGCGAACCTCTCGGTGTTCGGCGGCGGGTCCGAGGCGTCGCTGTCCGCGACCGGCACGAACTACTCGACGACGTTCACCGTGACCGCCCCGACCGCAGACAGCGAGGGAGACGAGTCGGTGACAGTGACAGCAGACGACGGACTCGGCCACACACGGCAGGCGACAACCGGGACAGTCACCATCGACACCGTCCCCGAGGTCCAGACGTTCACAGCCGAGAACCCGTCTGGCGACGAGATCGAGGTGACAGTCGAGAGCGACGAGCAGTTGGCGACGATCTCCGTCTCCGTCGACGGGCCGGGATCGACGACGCTGGCACGGAGCGACTTCACCGAGAGCGGGAGCGGCCCGTACACGTACACCGCGACGTGGACGGCCAGCAGCGACGGCGACTACTCCGCGAGCCTCCAGACGGCAGCAGACGCAGGGGGGACCGACGGAGCCAGCAGCGAGATCGACGCCGTCAGTGTCGGCGACGACAGCGGCGGTGGCGGAACGCGCACCGTCACACGCGTCGTCAGAGTACCGACGGACGACGGCGACGATGGCTCAGACGACGGGAACGACGAGTCGGACGACGGGGACGACGAGGGATCGGACGACGACAGCGACGGGAGCGCGAACCAGACCGCCAGCGACACGGCCGCCAACCGGACGGAGAACGGCACAGACCGAATCGTCCGCAACAGGACGACGACCGAAGACGGTGACACGGTGGTCGTCGTCGACGATCCAGACGAGTCGGCGACAGTGACGATCACTCGGGAGTCGGCGTCGAGCGTCGCGGTCGACGTCGACGACTCGACGCCGGGTGAACAGGTCGACGTGGTGGTGAACACGAGCGCCGACAATCAGTCCGTCGTGGTCGACGAAGTAGGACTGAGTGTCAACGAGACCGACTACGGCGTGGAGACAACCGTGTCGACAGCGCCGCCACCGTCGCTGGTCGTCGGAAACGAGACCGTCGACGGCAACCGGACAGCAGACGGGAATCAGACCGTCGACGGCAACCGGACAGCAGACGGGAATCAGACCGTCGACGGCAACCGGACGACGAGCAGCGACGGAACGGCAGGAGGGGACGCCGGGGGAACGAGCGCCACCAGCGCGGCAGTCGGTCCGCCGTCGAGCGAGGTCGTCGGCTACGTGAGCGTGAACCACTCCGTCGCGGACGACACCATCGGATTCGTCAGCTTCAGTTTCCGCGTCGCCGTCGCGCGACTGGAGTCGCGGGAGATCCCGCCCGAGTCGGTGACACTGTTCAGACGCCACGACGGGGAGTGGACACAGTTGGAGGCGGTCCACCTCGGCGTCGAGGACGGGTACCACGAGTTCCGCGCGGCCTCGCCGGGACTGTCCGTGTTCGCCGTCGGGACGGCAGAGTCGAGTCGGCCGCGCGTGACCGCGACGAGTCTGAACCGGAGTCGAGTCGTCCGTGGCGGCGGTCTCGCCGTGAGTGTCACGCTCACCAACCACGAGTCGTTCGAGACCTCACGGACGCTGCGACTCTCGGTCGACGGCAATCTCGTCGCAACACGGACCGTCGCGGTGTCTCCGGACACCTCCGTTCTGGTGCAGTTCACACGCCAACTGACGCGGACTGGCACGCGGCGGTTCACCGTCGACGACGAGACAGTCGGTGTCGTCGACGTCGTGACCGCGACGCCGACGCCTACCACCACGCCGACGCCCAGCCCGACACCGACGCCTCCCCTGACACCGACACCCACACAGACGCCAACTCCGACACCCGCGCAGACGCCAACTCCGACACCGACCGCACCGTCGACACCGACTCCGGCACCGACACCGACCGCACCGTCATCAACCCCCGCACCGACACCGACCACACCGTCGACGCCACCGCAGGCGACCGACACACCAGCGTCCGAAGGGGGGAGCGACAGTGGTCTGTCGCTGGTGGTGGTCCTGCTCTCGGTCGTCTCGCTGCTGGTCGGGACGCTCTACTACTGGCAGACGAAGACGGCTCCCGAGTTGGGTGGCGACTCCCGAGGTAGTGAGCGAACGCCGGTCGTGAACGCCGAAGCGACTGGAGCCTCGTCGACTGACGACGAGGACGGAGAGACGGTGAGAACGACTGACGACGAGGACGGAGAGACGGTGAGAACGACTGACGACGGGGACGGAGAGGCGAGCTGAACCTCAGTCGTCGCCGCCGGCGTCGGGAGCGACAGTCTGCTCGACAGACGGGAACAGGTCGTCGAGGTCGACACGCTCGGGATCGGCGACGAGTTCGTACTCCCGGTCGTCGCGGTCGACGACACCGTGGCTGTCGAGGTGGTGGAGGTGGGCGTACGCCTCTCCCGGGCCGTGGAGAATGTGAATCGCTTCGAGGTCGCCGAACAGGTCCGCAGAGACGGCCCACGGGGTCGCGGGTCCGAGACGGGACAGCGCGTCGATCACCCGTCGGGTCCGTTCGCGGTGGTGCTGGAGGATGGTCGCCGCACGGCCGGCGGGGTCGTCGATCCGGTCGCGGTGGCCGGGGTACGCGACTGCCGGATCGCGCCGGATCAGTCGTTCCAGACTCGCCACGTACTGCGCGAGTGGGTCGTCGACGCGGAGGTCCGCCCCGCCGACGTTCGGCGTGTACCTCGGGAGAATCGCGTCACCGACGAACGTCGCTCGGTCCGCTCTCGACTCGCTACTCTGCGTCTGCTCGTGGTGTGACCGCTCGCTCTCCCCGTTGGATCGCTCCCTCGCGTCGTCACCGGCGGTCGCGGCGATTTCGGCGTGTGCGGCGTCGTAGCCCACGAGTCCGGCCGCGTGGCCGGGGAGGTGGACGACTTCGAACGCGACACCGGCGAGCGTGAGCGTGTCGCCGTCGGACAGCGGCGTCACGTCGACGGACTCGCCAGCGAGTGTGTCGTGTGAGTCGAGAAACGCCGTCAGTTCGCGGCGCGGCTCCGCCGGCATGCCCCACGACGCCAACTGGTCGCTGCGGTGCTGGTCGTCGTCGAACGTCGACGCCGCCGTGTCGGCGATCAGCGCCGCGTCCGCCTCGTGAGCGTACACTGTCGCGTCCGAGACGCGCTGAATCTCGCCTGCCAGCCCCGCGTGATCGTAGTGCCAGTGTGTGAGCAACACCGCGTCCACGTCCGCGAGTGTGCGACCGATGTCGGCCAGTCCGTCGTCGAGCGCCGCGCGCACCGTGTCGAGGGCCGCACCTGCGTCGACGAACACGGTCTCTCGACCGTCGTCGAGCACGTACACGTCGTTCTCGCCCTCGAACTCCGAGTTGGGGAGGCGTATCCGCTTCACACGCCGTCTCCGCGAGCACGCGACAAGAGCGTTCCCTTCACCGAACACGGTACGGGTCACCGCCGGGGAGGAACCGCCCGAGATCGGACTCCCGACGGTAGTCGGTCGCTCGGAGCTCACGCAGCGCTTCGACGAGCGTCTCGTCGTCACCGGTCTCCCACTCGCGGGGGTCACGGACGGGGTAGACGAGCCAGCCAGCGCCGCGAATCTCCTCGCCGTGGAGCGCCGCCATCTCCACGTCGACTTTCCGCGCCTGCGCGGTGTAGTTGTCGAGGACGAACTGCGTCGCGCGTGCGCCGACCGGCAGCAGAACGTGTGCGGTGATCGCTCTGATCTCCGTGTCGGCGAACCGCTCCATGTTCGCGTCGGATGCGGGTGTCGGCTCCCCACCCTCTGGAAGACACGGGTGGCGGTACGAGAGGTACGTCGACGCGACATCCGGCTCCGCACCCGTCGTCTCGAGGAGGCCCGCCCGTTCGAGTGCGGCTTGGAGTCGCCGGACTGCCGCGGTTCCGGTGAATGGCACGCCGGTATCGAGCCCGCCGTGAACACCCGGGTGATCACCGAGAACGTGAAAGTCCGCGTTCGCGTCGCCGTAGCCCGGCACGAACTGCTCGCAGTCCGGATCGAATCCGAACGGGTTCGACACCCTGTCGGTGACTGTCTGCACGAGCCCCGGTAGCGTGTGAGCCTGATTGGTCGTTTCGGTTCCGCACAGAAACGACCTCGATACCGATTATCGGCGACATCGGTGACGGTCAGGTCACTCCCCGTGTCGAGTGACACACACCGGCAATCCGGTCACCTCGACCGGCTCGGAGTTGTCAGGCGAGTAGACGACCATCTGGCCGGTCTCCATGTACGGCACTTTCGCCGCGAGCGACGGCGGGATGTTGACGCTGTCGATGGCGTCCTCGTCGCCCAGATTGAGCACGACCCGGGTGTTGACCTGTTTGAACACGGCGTCAGCCACGTCCTGTGGGTCCTGTGTGATCAAGAACAGTCCGAGCCGTTCCTTCCGTCCCTGTTTGGCTGCCTCGGTGAACGTCGACACCACCTTCCGGGCCTGGACGTTGTCGGCCTCCGAGAGGAAGTTGTGTGCCTCGTCCATCCCGAGAACGAGCGGCGTCTCGGCGATACGGTCACTCTGTGGGGCGTTCGACAGCTTGTCTCCGACGAGCATCGTCGCAACGGCGAGAACGACCGTCTCTTTCGCCCGCGAGGTCGAGAGGTGGTACGTCGGAACGACCGTGATGCCGCCCGGCCGCACCAACTGCGTGTCGAGCTCCGTGATCGAGCGGGCGTCCTGATCGAACAGTCCGCGTGGAATCGCTCGCACACGTCGGTTGACGGCGTCGAACGTCGCCTCGTGGACGCGACCGTTCTGGTCCAACTCCTCGCGCAGCGCCGGATCGTCGAGAAACGAGAGGAACTGGTCGTACGTCGCCCGGTCGTGGCTGTAGTTGCGGAAGAACCGATCCAGCAGGTGGTTCAACGCTCCGTACTGGTTGTCGTTCAGCGACGCGCCCGCGATCAGCCACGGCATGTCGTACTCGTCGACGACGGTGAACGGAATCGTGAACGGCACCTGCTCGGCGCGGTGTCCCTGTCCGGGGTAGGAGACGCCTGCCTCCTGTGGGATCAACGCGAGTGTGTCGTCGTGGCCGCCGTGGGCGATCCCCTCCCGCTCTAGCCGACGCTGCCACTCACGACCCACCTCGGGGTTGTCGTCGTGCATCTGTGCGTACTCGTCTTGTGGGTCGAACAACACGACCGCAGCACGCGCCTCCCGGCCGTCGTCCGTCTCGTAGCGCCGCCCGACGTACTGCCGGAGCACGTTCTTGGCGGCGTGTGTCTTCCCCGACCCCGTCCCACCCGCGACGAGGGTGTGTCTGAACACCAGCGGGTCACCGTTCTCGTCGGAGTCGTTCAGCCTGTAGTCGACCGTCGGCGGCTCTGTCGCCGTCGTCACCTTCTCGCCGCCGACGGAGAGGTGACCGAGGAACACACCCTCCTGTGGGATGTCGAGTCCGGTCTTGATCTGCTCGGCGTCCGTCGCCTGTCGAACGGTGGCTGCTGGCTTCGGCACGCGGTCGACCATCCGACGCTGGAGTTCGCCGTCCTCTGAGAACAACACCGCGCCCGGTTCGAGATCGGCGAGGAACTTGTAGTCGCGTTCGTCGAACCCCGACGACGACTCCAGTCTCCGACGCGTGGTCAGCTGTGTCGCGTCGTCCGTCTGGAACTCCTGTGCGTACTCCAACCCGGTGATACGAGCGAACAACAGCTCCGAGTCGGGGTACGGGACGATCAGGTACGTGCCGAGACGCACGTCCTCCCGGTTGCCCGCCTCGACGAACGCCTTCACTGTCGTCTCGTCGCTCTCTTCGGCGACACGGAGCCCCTGTGAGACGACGACTGATCCGATTCCGTCGACTGTCGCCGACGCCGCGCGCTCGCCGTAGCGTGTGAAGGTGTCGGTCTCCGCGTCGTCGATCCCCGCGTCGTCGAACGTGCCGATGTCTCCGTCGCTCGTGACCGTCGTACCACCCGATCTGTCGTCGCTCGTGCCCGTCGCACCACTCGCTCCGTCGTCGCTCGTGCCTGTCGCATCGCTCCTGTCGCCGCTCGTGCCCGTCGCGTCGCTCGTGCCCGTCGCACCACTCGCTCCGTCGTCGCTCTCGACTGTCGTCTCGTCTGATCGGTCGTCGTCGCCGTCCGCACTGAACCGCTCGAAGTCGCCCAGTTCGGAGTCGCCGGAGTCTGTCACACGCGCGCCTACTGTCCGACGGTACAAAAAGAACGGCGTGAGCCTCCCGAGTGGTACCTGCTCGACGAACCACTGCGGTGATCCCGAGTGGTACCTGCTCGACGAACCACTGCGGTGACACGTAGCGAGCGGAAGCTCACCCGTTCACGGCTGTCTCTTACCCACAACTGTCGGTCGTCGTGATCGGCCGATAGAGCGCTTCTTGAGGTTAATCTATCGGGGATAGAGACCGCACACGGTCACAGGCGACAGCAGAGACGGGCTGCCGTCGAGAGTCGAAATTGGTGTGCGGCCGCCGGCCGGATCTCCTCGCAGGGCGGACAACAGTGTCGAATTCGCGCGTCGCTCAATCCGACGAGTCGTAACTTCCAGTAATGAGGGGTTCGTTGCTTCCAGTTGATGGA
>CAKZQY010000060.1 GCA_937142015.1 uncultured Halobacteria archaeon | reverse complement strand
GGCACAAGGTGCTGAAAACTGGATGCAGGATCGAAGAACGTCAACTGGAGACGTGAGAGGGCGAAGGTCGGTGGCTATCTCGACCGGAATGCTGATCCACCGCCCGGCTGGGGGACGGTGTGGAAAGGCCGCAAGAAAGTTCAGACCCGGGTGGAGGGAGACGAGCTCCGCTCCTGAGACTCGTGGGTGAGCCGCAACGACCGAGACGGACGCCGGGGACGGCACGTTTTTGCCCCGGCGAGACGCATCCGCCGAGCATGAAGGTGCTGTTAGGCGTCGGCGGCAGCGACGACTCGATGACGGCGTTGGAGGCGACCGTCGACAGGGCCGTCGCCGCGGGCGACGAGTTGACTGTCGCGGTCGTCGACAACCCGGGCTCCGACAGGTCGCCAGAGACGGTGACCGAGCGCGTCGAAGAGACGGTGGCAGAGGCGTCACTCGACGCAGACGTGCGGCGCATCGAGGGGCACGCCGGGAGCCGACTGGTCGAGATCGCCGAGGAGGAGGGATTCGACCAGATCGCAATCGGCGGCGGACAGACGAGTCCGATGGGGAAGATCAACCTCGGGAGTATCGCGGAGTTCGTCCTGTTGAACGCGCCGGTGTCGGTGAAACTCGTCCGCGAACGATGACGGACCGTGTGTACCCCGACGAGCGGACGGGACCGTTCGACCCGCCGCCGGTGACGACGACGGACGACGAGGGTCGTGAGATCGAACTCCGCGCCTTCGACGGGAGCGACGAGGAGTCCGAGGCGCTCGTCCAGATGTACGAGGAGTTCGACGCGGCAGACCGCGCACAGGGAATTCCACCGGGTGGCGAGAGCCGGATTCGACGGTGGCTCGACACGATCCTCGCTGCGGACTGCTACAACGTAATCGCGTGGCACGGCGACGACGCCGCCGGCCACGCCACGCTCGTCCCCGACGAGGACGCGTACGAACTCGCCATCTTCGTGGATCAGGCGTACCAAGGCGTCGGCATCGGCACCGTCCTCATCGAGACGCTGCTCGGACTCGGCGCTGCCGAGGGGATCGAACGTGTCTGGCTCTCCGTCGAACGGTGGAACCGCGCTGCCGTCGGCCTCTACGAGAAGGTCGGCTTCGAGACTGCCGACGCCGAGTCGTTCGAACTGGAGATGACTGCGCGACTCGCACCACCAGAGTAGCCCGCTGTCACGCGAACGAGACAACTCGGTGACACGAGCGAGAGGTGAGCGGGGATTCACGAGCGCGTCGGTCGCCTTCGGTGTGTCGTGGACGCGCGCTACCGGGTGATTTACACGTCTCTAGCCACACTGTCGGAGTACCGGGCAAAATGGCGACAAGGGAGCATTCGGTGACAGTGTTGGTCGTCGACGACGAGGCGGACCTGACAGCGTTGTACGCCGCGTGGTTAGAGTCGGAGTACGACGTGCGGACGGCGACCGACGGTGAAGAGGCGCTCGAACGACTGGACAGTGACGTCGACGTGGCGCTGCTCGACCGGCGTATGCCGGAGATGACGGGCGACGAGGTGCTCGAAGAGATTCGCGCCCGCGAGATCGGCGCGCAGGTGGCGATGTTGACCGCCGTCGAGCCGGACGCGAGCATCACGGAGATGTCGTTCGACGACTACGTGACGAAGCCGGTCGAACGCGAAGAGGTCCACGCGACTGTCGAGGTGCTGTTGGAGCGGCGCACCTACGATCAGAAGAGCCGAGAGTTCTTCGCACTCGCCTCGAAGAAGGCCGCACTCGAGTCCGCCAACGAACACGACACCACGGAGTACCAAGAGATCGTCGACCGGATGGCCGAGATCCGCACGGAGATGGACCGAACGCTCGACACTCTCACTGCCGAAGAAGCGTTCGCCGAGATCGGCGAGCGTGGCTCCGACTGAGTTCGAGACTTCGACTGCGTACCGAGCTTCGTCTACACTCCAGACTTCGACCGTGTCGGACTTCGACCGCGTCGGCCTCCGACCGCGTCGGCCTTCGACCGCGTCGGACTTCGACCGGGTTCTGGTTGTGGCCACACAGACAGCACAGTTTCTGATTGTGGCTACACAGACAGCACAGGTTGACTCGCGTACAGCAGGACGTACTCCGCAGCTTTCTCCAGCACTTCACCGGGTTCGCCGGCGACAGGTTCACGCGGGACGACGATGAAGTCGGCGTCCACCTCCTCGGCAGTGTCGAGAATCGCGCTGCCGGGGTGGGTCGTCTTCCGGCGTGTCGAGAACCCGTGTGCGAGCGCAGTCGAGATCGGCACACCCGCAGCCTCACACCGTTCACGCACCGTGTCGGTGAACGCCTCCGTCTCCGCAGCCACGTCCTCGTGGTCGACGGAGTCCGTCTCGATAGCGCGGACGACCTCCTCGCCGAGGACGTACACGACGTGCAGCGTGGCCTCGTACCGGTCGGCGACGGCGACCGCGTACTCGACGGCTCGCAGCGACTCCTCGCTCCCGTCGACCGGCACCACCACGCGATCTACCGTGAGCGCGTCGTCCATACCGGAGCGAGTAGGGGCCCCGTCAAAGACCTTCCCCTCCGACGCTGTCCCGGCCTCCGCTGCCGTCCCACCTTCCGACACTGTCCCGGCCTCCGTCGATTCCGACGCCTCGGCGGACCCGGCGTATTTATGCCGGCCGGTTGTCAATCGTCGGTCGTGTTCGACACCATCGTCATCGCCACGGACGGGTCCGCGAGCGTGACGCGGGCTGTCGACGTCGCGTTGGATCTCGCGTCGACGTTCGACGCCGCGGTCCACGCGCTGTACGTCGTCGACAGCGGCGAGGTGGACTCCTCGCCGGAGGCGGTCCGCGAGCAGATGCGCAACGCGCTCCAACAGCGCGGGGGGGCGGCGATTGTCGAGGTCCAACGGCGCGGCTCGGACCGTGACTGTGACGTGACTGGGGTCGTCCGCGAGGGCCGCCCCGCCGACGAGATCTCCGAGTACGCCCGCGAAATCGACGCCGACGCCGTCGCTGTCGGCACGCGTGGCCGCCACGGCGAGAACCGGTTCCTCATCGGTAGTGTCGCGGAACGTGTCGTCCGGTCGTGTCCGGTTCCGGTGTTGACTGTCCGACAGCTCGAAGACGGCGGTGAGTGACCGCCCGTACGATACTGTGCAGATCGGCCGCCAGCGTGTGGATCGCCCGCCAGCGTGTGGATCGACTGACAGCGTGTGGATCGACCGACAGCGTGGATCGACCGACAGCGTGGATCGGCCGACCGTCTCAGTTCTCTCGGTCGACCAGCTCGAACTTCTGGACCTTCCCGGTGGTCGTCCGCGGCAGTTCCTCGACGAACTCCACCTCTCGGGGGTGTTTGTACTCCGCGAGCTGGTCGAGACAGTAGTCGCGGATCTCGTCGGGTGTCACGTCGGCGTCGGGCCTCGGGACGACGAACGCCTTCACCGTCTCGCCGCGCCGCTCGTCCGGGATACCGACGACAGCCGCGTCCGCGACCGCCTCGTGTTCGAACAACAGCTCTTCGACCTCGCGCGGGTAGACGTTGTAGCCGCCGGTGACGATGACGTGTTTCTCGCGGTCGACGACGTAGTAGAACCCGTCCTCGTCGTGGTACCCCACGTCGCCGGTGTGGAACCACCGCTTCCCGTCCCGGTGTGTGAACGACGCCTCGTTGGCCGCTGGGCGGTCGTTGTACCCCTTCGTCACGTTCCGTCCGCTGACGACGATCTCGCCGGTGATCTCGTCTAAGTCCGTCTCGTCTTCGTCTATCGGTCCCTCCGGAACCGGATCGACCGGCTCGAACTCGTCGTCGACGACCATCGCGTCGACACCGGGGAGTGTCTTTCCGATGGAACCGACGCGACGCCCCTCGTCGGGCGTGTTGAAGTGTGTCACCGGACTCGTCTCCGTCAGCCCGTACCCCTCGTAGATTGTCGTGTCGTACAGCTCCTCGAAGCGTCGCAACACTTCCTCTGGAATCCCGGAGCCGCCGACACCACACAGTCGGAGGCCCGAGAGATCACGCTCACCCTCGGTGTCAGTGTTGACGATATCGTTGTACATCGCCGGCACACCGTGGAACACCGTCACGCCCGCGGACTCGATCACGTCCAGCGCCTGCTCGACGTCCCACGACGGGAGCGGCATGTACGTCCCGCCGTCGAACAGCGTGGCGTTCATCGTCACCGTCATCCCGTAGATGTGGAACAGCGGGAGCACGCCCAACATCCGGTCGTCTGGCCGGATCTCCCCGCCGGGCATGAGCGAGGCAGACTGCGCGGCGTTCGAACGCAGGTTCTCGTGTGTGAGCAACACGCCCTTCGGCTGACCGGTCGTGCCGGAGGTGTACGGCTGACACGCCACGTCGTCGTCCGCCCGCTCGACCGTCTCGAATTCGGGATCGCCGAGGAACGCCTCGAACTGTGTCCCGGCGTCCGTCTCGTCGCCGACGGTGACCAGCGTCTCCACGTCGGTGTCGTCCCACACCGCCTCGACGTACGGCACCAAGTCGGCGAGTGACACGACGACTGACGCCCCGGAGTCGTTCAGCAGGTGTGTGATCTCCCGCGGCTTGTACTGGGGGTTCATCGGGACGACGACGCCACCGGCTCGCAGCGTGCCGTGGAACGCGATCACGAACTGTGGGAGGTTCGGGAGGTACAACGCCACGCGGTCGCCCGACTCGACGCCGGCCGCCCGCAACCCGTCCGCGAACGCGCCGATCTCCTCCCACAACTCCGCGTAGTCGAATCTGTGGTCCCCCAAGACGACTGCCGACGACTCGGGGCGCTCCTCCGCTGTCGATCCGACCTCGGTGACAAGATTTGCCATACACTGTGTCGCACGTCCACATCCGACAAAAGTGTTCGCTCGCCCGAACGATTCGTTGGCTGTGAGCGAAGTCGGTCCGTCGTGAACCGCGGTGGAACGCCGAGTCAGACGCAAAGCCGCGGTGGAACGCCGAGTCAGACGCAACACTGTCTCACCACCTGTGACCGACAGTAGAACACGCTTCCACATATTCTCGACAGCTATTCTCCTGGACTACGTTCGTCGTCCGTCGATTAACCACGTAATGGCACTGCGGATGACACGAACGTATAACACGTCTCCGGTGGTGTCGGCATCCGTGGCAACTGTCGACGAACGTCAAGTTCCGCGAGACGGAGCGATCTCAGAACGACTCACACACCTCGCAGAGCAGGCGAACCCCGCCTTCGCAGCCGGCAGCGTCGTGGTGCCGCTCGTGGTCGTCGCGGCGGCAGCGGTTCTGGAGTCGACCGCCGGTCTCTTCTACGCGCACGTCGTCGCGGGTGGCATCTGGTTCGGGTTCGCGCTCGTCTTCCCGGCCGTCGTCGGGCCAGTGTTGGGTGGTCTCGACGACGACGCCGCGTGGGCCGTGACACGGCGGCTGACGCCGAAGGTGATCTTCTTCTTGTTCGGAACGAGCCTCGCAACCGTCGTCTCTGGCACACTCCTCCTCGGCGGGGCTGGACTGTCGTACGGCTACGCCGGGACGTGGCCGACGCTCGCGCTCGCCTCCGGGTGGGGGCTGTTTCTCTTCGGACTCGTCGTGCCGAACCGCCTCCACCTGCGGGAGTACTACCTCCGGAGTCGCCCGGACCCCGACGAGGGCGCACTCGAAGCTGTCGAGCGCCGGATTCTCGTCGTCGGGCTGTTCGAAGCTGTCGTCATGCTCGGGATCATCCTCGTCATGTCGGGGCTGCGGCTGAGTTGGTGAGACTGCCGCTCGCGGCCCGTCGCACTCGGTGTCACACGACGTGAGACAGGTCGAAGCTACCCCCGAGACCGAGGCAGGTCACAGTACGTCTGATACGGTCGTGCGTAGACCGTTACCACCGACGACCGACAGAGAGCACCGCAGCGACGTGATACCGCCCGATACCGCGACAGTCACGGAAAATCACTACGCACGACCGTATGAGCGACAGGACGAGAGCCGCCCAGTGTTTTTTTGTCACCGCCAGCGAACGAACAGACGATGTCGGCTGAACAGATCCTCCGCGCGGTGGTGTTCGCTGTCGTGGTCACCGTGTTGTTTCTGTCGGGGGTTGCTCTCCTGTCCCGGCTCGGCCTGCAGCCCGAGACGGAGCCCTCCAGTGTCAACGTCACCGATCGTGACCGCACGCGTGACCGTGACCTGTCCGACCGACTCGGGCCCCTGCTGATGTTCGCGCTCCTGTTGGGATCGATGGCGCTCGGTACTGTCGTCGTCGACTGGCTGTTGGGATCGATGGCGCTCGGTACTGTTGTCGTCGACTGGTTACTGTGAGGCGGTGTTCGGTGCCGTCGTCGTCGACTGGTTGTCGTGAGGCGGTGTTCGGTGCCGTCGTCGCCGACTGGTTGTTGTGGGACAGCGGTCACGTGTCCGTCGGGCGTGCGTCGGGGATCGAGGTGCGTCGGGGATCGAGTCACGACGGCGTTTCGACCTCGACAGTCAGCCCCGCCGTGCGGAGTCGGTCGGCCAGCGGGACGCCGATGCCGCTTGCGGGTGTCAGCACGCCGCCCTCAAGCGGCGACTCGACCTCCTCGCGGACGAGACAGAGCGCAGACTCGCCGAGCATCCGCGCGGTCGCGCCGTAGCCCGGATCGAGGTCGGCACCGATCTCCCCCTCGACGACGAACCGGCCGTCGACGTTCGTGCCACGACCGAGCAGTCGGACGGTGAAGTAGCCGTTCTCGATCTGGTCTCGCGTCGGCCCCTCGCCGGGATCGGGGAAGACGAACCGTTCGAGCGCGCGACGGAGTGGTCCGACGGAGAGTGCGGCCGTGGCGAGTCCTAGTCCGGCAGTCACACCGGCGGCGGCCGTCGCCCCCACGAGACCGCTCCCAGTCGGGATCAGTTCACGACAGCGGAACTCACGCCCCCACGGGTAGCCGAGAACTGCGTTGCTGCGACGCACCACACGCTCGTTGACCAGCGCCATCGGGGAGGGTGCAGTCCACTCACCGCGGAGCGCGTCTCGCCGTGGCCGACGCTGTGTGCCCGTGTCCACGCCGTCCCGCTCGCCCGGCGGAGCGAGCGCGTACTGGTTCCGGAGCGTCTCCCGGGCGAGCGGGTCGCTCTCTGCGGCCGCGAACAGCTCGACTCCACTCGCCAGCGTCCCGCCACTGACGCCGCCGCGGGCGTCTTCGAGGTAGATCCGGAGAACGTCACACGCCGCCCCGTGCTCCTCGACTGCAGCCGACTGGACGAGTGCCGTCCCGAGGTCCGCGGGAACGGAGTCGAAGCCACAGCTGTGGACGATTCGCGCGCCGGCGTCCACCGCCGCCTCGTGGTAGCGGTCGATCATCTCTCGCACCCAAGTCACCTCGCCCGTGAGGTCACAGTAGTCCGTGCCAGCCTCGACACACGCCTCGACCATCGGCGTGCCGTACGCCGTGTACGGACCGACGGTGGTACAGACGACTGCCGTCTCCCGAGCGATCTCGCGGAGGCGGTCTCCGTCCGTCGCGTCGCCGATCACGAGCGGTATCTCCTCCCACGCCTCGCTGTCGGCACAGAGCTCGTCCGCGAGCGATCCGAGTCGCTGCTCGCTCCGTCCGCCGAGCGCCAACTCCAGTTCGTCCGGTGTGTACTGGTCTGTGAGGTACTCGGCGACGAGTCGCCCGGCGACGCCTGTCGCACCCCACACGAGAAGATCGTGGTCCCGACTGTGCTGTGTCACGTGTCACAGACGGGTCCGCTCGGGTATCTGTTCGGCGGTGGCTGCGGCTCTTGCGCGTCGCCGGGTGGAGTCGTCGACACCCTCGGCGGTTCGCGTGTCGTTGCACGTCGTTCGTGAGCGAAAGACTGAGACAGTCCGCAGCCCGAGGGATGGTACGTTTCACCTGACAATCCATGACAGAGGACACACAGCCCGACCTGTACGATTCACTCGACGGGCAGGTCGCGGTCGTGACGGGAGCCACGCGGGGGATCGGCGCAGAGATCGCAGCACAGCTGGTCGATCACGGCGCGACAGTGTACGCGGGAGCACGCGACACGGACGACGTGACCGCCCCAGATCAGCGACCGGTCACACTCGACGTGACGGAGGAGTCACAGATCGCTGCGGCGGTCGACCGGATCGAGGAGGAGGCGGGTCGTCTCGACGTACTCGTGAACAACGCGGGCGTCTTCCCGCGGTCGGGACCGCTGCACACCGTCGACACGGCGGATCTCGATCACACGCTCGCGGTCAACCTCCGCGGCCCGACGCTCGTGACGAAACACGCGCTCCCGCTGCTCCTCGATGCCGAGGCTGGCCGGGTCGTCAACCTCTCGTCTGGGCTGGGGCAGTTCACCGAGGGACAGATGGGTGGAGGCTACCCGCCGTACCGACTGTCGAAGGTCGGACTCGGTGGACTGACGGCCTACCTCGACGGGGAGTACGCGTCAGAGGGGCTGCTGGCCAACGCCGTCAGCCCGGGGTGGGTCCGGACCGACATGGGCGGTCCGTCGGCGAACCGGAGCCCTGCGGAGGGTGCTGACACCGCCGTCTGGCTCTCGCGGTTCGGCCCGGCGAGTCCGAGCGGACGACTCTGGAAGGACCGCGAGACGATTCCGTGGTGACAGACGCCCGATTCTGACGCATCCGTACTCACGGACGTGTGACCGTTCGTCTCACGCCGTCGGCTCGACCCCGTCTGCGTTCGTCTCACGCCGTCGGGTCGATCACGTCTGCGTCCGTCTCGCCGCTCCCGCCGTAGCGGGCGACGAACTCGTCGAGTCGGTCGGGGTCACTCGCGGCCGGGAGCGTCTGGGTCGCGGTCTCACAGTCGGCAGCGACGCCGAGCGCGTCACAGACGTGGTCCGCCGTCGCCTCCGCCATCTGTCTGTAGGTAGTGAGCTTCCCCCCGACGACACTGGTGAGGTTCGACACCCCGTCGTCTGCGTGATCGAGTACGAAGAACCCGCGGGAGATGCCACGACGGTCTTCGCCAGCCTCGTCCGGCTCGTACAGCGGCCGCACACCCCACCACGTGCGTTCGACGGCAGCGTCGGCCACCGGCGGCAGCATCTCCGCACACTCCTCGATAGAGCGGTCGACCTCCCAGTCGGCCCGCTCGTAGTCGTCCGGGTCCGCGACGGGGACGCTCGTCGTCCCGAGCACTGTCTCGGTCTCGTGTGGGACGACGATGTCTCCGTCGTCTGGCTCTCGACACCGGTTCAACACGGGGTGTGGCGCGTCGTAGTCGACTGACACCATCACGCCGCGCGCGGGAGCCATCTCCAAGTCGACGCCGGCCATCGCGGCGACGCTCCCGGCCCACGCGCCGGTGGCGTTGACGACGTACTCCGGCTGGATCTCCGCATCCACCTCGCCGCCGACGCTGACTGTCGCCACTGCCCCGTCGCTGACGGTCACGTCTTCGACCGGCGCGTGTGGATGCACCTGCCCACCACGGGCCTCGGTGTCTGCCGCGTTCGCTGCCACCAGCCGCGAGGGGTAGATCACTGCGTCCGGCACCTCGAAGGCCTGCTGTGTCTCTGTCGTGAGGTCCGGCACTCGCTCGCGTGCTGCCGCAGGGTCGAGCTCTGTCGCGTCGATTCCCGCCTTCGCACAGGCGTCCAGCTTCGCTGTGAAGTACTCCGGAGAGTCGCCGTCGAGCTGAACGAACAGTCCCCCCGTATCTCGGATACAGTCACCGGCGATCTCTCTGAGAACCCGGTTCTCCGCGATACACTCGCGTGCGCCGACCGGATCTGTGTCCGCGTAGCGTGCGCCGCTGTGTAACAACCCGTGTGAACGCCCGGATGTCCCGCTGGACAACCCACCTCGCTCGACGACCGTCACGTCGACGCCTCTGAGCGCGAGGTCTCTGGCGACACCCACTCCCGTCGCTCCACCACCGATCACGAGAACCTCCGTCTTCCGTGTCACAAGACCACAACGGCCCGGAGCTACTTTACTCGACTGGTGGTGTGGGGGTTCTCAGTAGAGAAAGAGCGAGCGGCGGTCAGCTACACTCAGTCGCTTTGTCGCCGTGGAGCCAGACGTAGTCACACGGGTCGAGCAGGAACGTCACGCCGCCGTCCTCGACGTGGAAGCCGCCGTCGCCGACGACGCGAGTCGTGTCCGCGTCCGGCACCTCCCACTGGAGCACGGGCTCGCGGTAGTCGGGCGCGAAGTTGTGTGCGAACAGGAACGCGGTGTCGTCCGTGTCGAGTCGGTGGACGAACACGTCGTGGTGGCCAGAGTCGGCGATGTGGAACGACGCGTCGGTGAGCTCGGGGTGTCGCTGTCGCGCCGCCACGAGCCGGCGCACACGCGACAGCAGCGACGCCGGATCGTCCGTCTGGCTGGCGACGTTGACGTGTTCGTAGCTGAACTGTCCCTCGTCGACGACGGGGTTGTACAGCTCCGCCGGGTCGGCTTCGGAGAACCCAGCGTTCTGGCTGTCGTCCCACTGCATCGGTGTCCGCACCGACTCGCGCTCCGGGAGGTCGAGGTCCGCGCCCATGCCGATCTCGTCACCCGAGAGTACGACCGGCGTCCCGGGGTACGACAGCAGGAGGCTGTGGGCCATCGCAATCCGGTCGTGGTCGCCGGCGTACAGGTCGGCGAGTCGGAGTCGGTGACCTCGCCCGAACAGCCACGAGGAGTCGTCGTCGGGACCGAAGTACTCCCGGGCGTGTTCCAGCGTGTCGTGTGGCAGCTTCAACAGGTTCCACTCGTCGTGGTTGCGGAGGAAGTTCGCCCACTGGCCCACCTCGGAGACGTCCGGCAGAATCTCGTCGGCTCTGTACAGCGGCCACGTGTCCGTCACCCCGACGGCGTACACCATGTGTGCGTTCAACACGAAGTTGAACAGGAGGTCGAACGCGTCGCCGTCGGCGAAGTAACGGTCCAGCTGTTCCGGCTCGTCGTCCGCCTCCGCCAGCAGCACCGCGTCGTCCCGCTCTGCCCGCACGATCTCTTTCATCTCCTCGAACAGCCAGATTCCCTCTTCAGTGCCGTGGTGGCCCTTCGGCAGCGTCATCGGGTGAGCGGCGTCGATCCGGAACCCGTCGACACCCTTGTCGAGCCAGAACCGCAACACGTCGTGGAGCTCGTCACGCACCGCGGGGTTCGAGACGTTCAGATCCGGCTGGTGACTGTAGAACTGGTGGAAGTACCACTTCGCTGCGGCCTCGTCGTACGACCAGACGCCGTCCTCGTACTCCGGGAAGATGTTGACCGTGTTGTACGCGTCCTCAACGTGGTCGGTCCAGAGGTAGTAGTCGTGGTACCCCGACTCGGGGTCCGTGCGCGCCCGCTGGAACCACTCGTGGTCCCGCGAGGTGTGGTTGAACACCAGATCCGTGAGGACGCGAATCCCTCGCTCGTGTGCTCGTGTGGTGAACTCCTCGAACTCCGACAGTGTCCCGAGCCTGTCGTCGACAGCCCGGTACTCCGCCACGTCGTACCCGTTGTCCCGGAGCGGACTCGGGTAGAACGGGCGCACCCAGAGACAGTCGACACCGAGACTGTCGATGTAATCGAGCTTCTGTATCAGTCCGCGGAAATCCCCCCACCCGTCGCCGTCGCTGTCGTTGAACGTCTTTACGTCGAGCGTGTAGACGACTGCGTTCTCGTGCCACTCTGGTTCGTTCATGATTTTGTCGCGTCTGTGCGCCGGCTCGCCCAGCCGATACCTACGACAGGTAGTCTCTGCCGATTACTTAACTTCTCGTTCCCGCGACGCTGTGGGTCGTCGCAGGGAGTCGCGCGTGCTCGGCTGGAACTGGACGCCACGTTCGCCGTGACGGTCACACTCCCGGCGTTCGAGATCCCCGATCGGACTGCACTGCACGTCAAGCGCCAGTACGCAGTCAGCGTCGTCGCTCGTCTCTTCGTGTTCGACTTCGACAGGGACGGAGAGCTCGTAGTAGCTGTCGAGTTGGTCGATGAGAATGTCAACGTACCCGAGGAGAGGTAGTCACCGTCGCCCCAGAGTTGGGTTTTGATCTGACAGCGGTGGATACGTCGCATCTTGTGGTCGGTGAAGAGATCTTGGATGGCTTGGAAGGTGTCTCGGCGGTCGGCCTGACTGCGGAGTGTTCCACCGACTCTCTGCAGGATGCACCGTCGAAATCGAGAGGGGGGAGACAGGCCGAGGTCTTCGAACGGGTCGCGTTCGTCGAAGTATGTCCACACCCGATGAGAAGAGTCAGCACTCCCGTCGAGATGGGCTGGTGTCAATGCCCTTCGAGGACGTGGTTAGCGATACGACTGCAGAGAGGACGGCCAGCGGGAGTGCCTGGTGTGTCACCGCCGCGGCGCGGTCGAACCTGGAGGGCACGGTCGACGACGGTGCTGCCTCCCTCTCGAACAACTGCCGGTTCTCGAACGCTTATTTCTCCGGGGTGTTGGGGATGGAGCAGATGATCGGTCCCTGTGGTGTGTCTTCGTTGCATCTCCGTGTCTCGTCGCTACTCGTCGCTCTCTCACTGA
This sequence comes from uncultured Halobacteria archaeon, assembly GCA_937142015.1. Taxonomy (GTDB): domain Archaea; phylum Halobacteriota; class Halobacteria; order Halobacteriales; family Haloferacaceae; genus JAHENP01. Next base: position 4,099 of record CAKZQY010000060.1, on the reverse strand, counting down.
CGGTCGTGATCGTCTCGTCGACCGTGATCGTCTCGTCGGTCGTCCTCAGCGGTCCGGCAGCTGCCGCGACGGGTGTCACGGGTGTGGCGGGTGTCGATACTACCCTGTCGAACGTCGGTGAGGACGCCTCTGGCGTCAGCGTCGAGAGGTCGAGTTTCGACGCGAACACCTCTGGTCTCGATGCCGAGAGGTCGAGTGTCGACAGGAGTCAGTCGCGCGTCGGCAGCGAGACAGCGACACGGGCAGTCACGACGGTGGACGCGAACCAGTCGGTACTGCAGGTGACGACGTACGTGCGCCGGCACCAGACAGACGGACTCGTCGGCGTTCGCGTCGAAGTCGACGTTCCCGACAGCCTCGCGTCAGTGAACATCTCCGTCCCACGGCGACTGACCGTGCAGAACACGACCGGATTGAACAGCACGGGCGACCGACGCTACCACTGGGACGGAGAGCGGTTCGGCGGTGGGCAGACGCTGACGTTGTCCGGAACGTACCGCGTGACCGAGCAGAGCCCGACGTTCGACGGGCTCGACTTCGCAGACACCGGCGACTGGGTGCTCCTCAGCGGCCCGGACTTCGGCGTTAGCTGGTGGTACTACGGTGAGCCGCCGGTGTACCGCGAGACACTGGCGTTGGCGAACGGCACGACGGGCTACGCCGGCAACAGGATCGCCTACCTCGGGACCGCGGAGACGGCGACTGCGACACACAACGGCCAACAGTTCCGCGTCGTAGTCGCATCGACGGTCGACTTCGACAGCGAGGAGCGGACGCGTCTGCTCGACCACCTCGGCGCTGCGAGCGAGCGGTTCGACGTGGGGTACGCGGACGACGGTGTCACGGCGTTCGTCGCCGGAGATCCGCTCAGACGCGGCGGGCTGGAGCTGTCGACCTCCGACTCCGCCGCAGACGACTTCTGGGTGAACGCCGGGAACTTCGACCAGTCGACGCGGTTCTCGGAGTACGTCCACACCCGCCAGACGTTCACCACACAGCTGACACCACGGATGGACTGGCTCGTGGAGGCGATGGACGGCTACTACTCCGCGGCGCTGTCGCGGGATCTCGGTCTCCCACGAACGGACTTCCGCGAGGACGTGGTCCGAGACGCGACGGACCACGCATCGGTGAACCTCCTCGACCCGGAGCACGACACGAGAGCAGACTACGAGAAAGGGGCGCGGGTGCTGGCTGCACTCGACGCGCGAATCCGGACACGGACGGACGGGGAACGGAGCTTCGAACACGTCTGGGCCAGACTGAACGCTCACGAGGGGAACCTCACGTACGCAGACTTCCGGTCGACCGTGGAGACGGTGGCCGGCGAGCCACAGGACGACTGGCTCACGCGGAGTCTGAGGACCGACGACCTCCCGTCAGTTCCGCGCGACGAGAGTCTGTACACCGTCCGCGACCGCCGGATCGATCCGGACGAGGACGGCGTCTCGATGCATCGTGAGACGGCAGTCGGCACGGACCCGCTCCAGCCGGACACGGACGAAGACGGTCTCACGGACGGGACAGAACTGAACGGCACGACAGACCCGCTGCTCGCGGATACCGACGGCGACGGACTCGACGACGGCCGTGAAGTCGAACTCGGAACGAACGCGACACTCGTCGACACAGACGGCGACGGACTCGACGATGCGACCGAAGTGACCGCAGCGACGAACGTGACACTCGCCGACACGGACGGCGACGGACTCGACGACGGCCGCGAACGAGAACTGGGGACGAACGCAACACTCGCCGACACGGACGACGACGGTCTCGTCGACGGCCGCGAGGTGGAACTCGGGAGCGATCCGACAGCCGCGGACACGGACGACGACGGACTCGACGACGGCCGCGAAATCGAACTCGGCACGAATGCCACCGTCGCAGACACGGACGACGACGGACTCGACGACGGCCGCGAGGTCGAACTCGGCACGAATGCCACCGTCGCAGACACGGACGACGACGGACTCACAGATAGCCGCGAGGTCGAGATCGGTACCGATCCGACAGCCGCCGACACGGACGACGACGGTCTCGTCGACGGCCGCGAGGCCGAACTCGGGAGCGATCCGACAGCCGCGGACACGGATGACGACGGTCTGGCCGACGGCCGCGAGGTCGAACTCGGCACGAACCTCACGGCTGCCGATACGGACGGCGACGGTGTCGGTGACGCCACGGAGATCACAGCCGGCTCCGATCCAACTGACGCAAGTGTGACACCGACACCGACGCCGACACAGACACCGTCACCGACGGCGGAGTCGTCGCCCTCCGAGACAGACGCGTCGACGGTGACCACGGCACAACCTGCGTCGGCAAGGACCACGACACGACCTACCTCGACGGGGACGACGACGCGCGCCGACAGCCCCGGATTCGGTCTGCCTGCTGCCGTGCTGTCACTCGGTGGTCTCCTCTGCACGCTCCTCGCCACGCGACTGTGGCGGCCTGTAACCGAGTGACTGTTCGCTCGGTGACTCGACTCGGGGCCGACTCCAGACGCGGCGGCGATCACACGTCAGCCCGCCGTCAAGAGTATGTCTGTCGCGCCACACTGTGACACTGTGACAGACGAGCGAGGGAGCGACACAGCAGCAGACAGTCAGCGACTCGCGCCGGACGACGCGTTCGCCGTCCTCGGCAACGACATCAGGATGGACATTCTCCGGACGCTGGGCGAGGCGGACAGGGACGTGTCGTTCTCGACGCTGTACGACGCGGTGGATGTCGACGACTCCGGGCAGTTCAGCTACCACCTCGACAAGATGGTCGGCCACTTCGTCGCGGACACGGACGACGGCTACCGACTGGCCCTGCCCGGTCGCCGGATCGTCGAGGCGATTCTGTCCGGCGCGGTGACGGACCGACCGTCGCTGTCTCGGACGCCAGTCGACACCGCCTGTCCGTACTGCGGATCGGGTGTCGAGATCCAGTGGGCCGGCGGCGGTGTCGAGCTGTTCTGTCAGTCCTGCAGCGGTCGGTACGGACACGCCTACGGGGAGGGTGGTGACGTTCGGTCGGAGCGCGGGTACCTCGGCAGACACCCCCTCCCGCCGGCTGGAACCCGGGACAGAGACCCGGACGAACTCCTCCACGCCGCGTGGACGTGGGGGAACCTCGAAATTCTCTCCGTCGCCAGCGGGCTCTGTCCCCGCTGCTCGGGCACCGTCGAGTGGTCGGTCGACCTGTGTGAGAACCACGACGCAGAGGGAGAACTGTGTGACGCCTGTGGGCGTCGGTACGCCCTCGGCGTCGGCTTCGCTTGCGGGAACTGTATCTTCTCCTCCGGGGGGGAGCCGGTGATCGCGCTCGGCGGCACCACAGAACTGCTGGCGCTGTTGACGACACACGGACTCGATCCCGTCGACCCCGAGTCGATCCGCCGGATCGAAGAAGTCCAAGGCGAGTACGAGGAAGAGATCGTGTCGAGTGACCCGCTCCGCGCCGCATACACGTTCACTGTCGACGACGACAGTGTCACGATCACCGTCGACGAAGACCTCGCTGTCGTCGATGTGACCACCAACACGGCCGACTCTGTGTGACCACGACTCCGAACAGCTTCCACCAACACGGCGGCCCACGCACCTCTACCCTAGAGACGCCGTGTGTAACCCTCACACACCCGATCTGGTGAAATGCACTTCAGTAACGCGCCGGACAGAAATATAATTCAGATTACACTTATCCCGGTAGCACCCGTGCGTACGACTACAATGAGAGGACCTGGAACCGGACGGACGACCCGCGCGCGGCAGTCCCTCCAGACGACGGCATCGTTCACACAGACAGTGCGGGCGACACTCGTGTTCGCCGGGCTCGTCGTCGCAGTCTTGGCGACACTGGCAGCTCCCGTCGTGGTCGCCTCGGCGGTCGGCGGTGCGGTGACGGGCGCTGTCGGCGTTCGTCTGTTCTCCCGCTACGCTGTGACACCCGAGACGGCGGACCACCGGCGGCTGCGTGTCCCCGGCACGAACATTCGACTGCGACTGTGACACTGCCGTGTCCGTGATTGGCAGTCTGTGTCACGTCTCGGCCGCGTTGCAAAGCCGTTTAGACTTCAGTAGAAACTGGCTCCCGTGGACGCGGG
>CAKZQY010000059.1 GCA_937142015.1 uncultured Halobacteria archaeon | reverse complement strand
AGGCTCGATATGTCGCTGAGCGGGCCGCAGAGCGTCGGGGCTTTCAGCTCGTTCTCACCCCACCGACACACCTCTCTTTCGGAGAGCAGACTTCCGGAGAGCAGACGGGCCAGCCCACCCGCTCGGTATCACGTAAAAACCTTCGTGTCCCTAACACGAACTATATCAAAACTATTAATACCGTGCAAAGGAAATCGAGAACTGCGGCACGCGGGGCTCGTCGCTTCCGCAGCACAGCAAGAAGCGGCGAAGGTGGCCCATACCACCTTCACCCCGGGTGTCGCATCGGACCAAACACCCATGAACGAGTCCAACTCGCCGTCACAAGAGCGTGACGGACAGCCAGACGCACAGCAGACAGACAGCGCAGCCGAGGCCACGGACGCCGAGTCGGTGGACACAGACGCCAATCCGACGGACACAGCAGCCGGCCCAGTCGACACAGCAGCTGCCCGGGTCGACACAGCAGCCGCCCCGGTCGACACAGCAGCCGCCCCGGTCGACACAGCAGCCGGCCCAGTCGACACAGACACAGAGCCAGAGGATCAGATCGACGCAGCCCTCGCAGAGGCAGACGCGGCACTCACGCGCGCCGCCGAGTCCCACGACGACTACAGAGAGGCGATCACAGACGCGACAGTTGCCCTCGACGAGGTGGATCGTCTGCGCGGGCAGTCAGTGCCCGGAGCGGCAGCCAACCTCGACAGCGACCGGGTCGACAGCGCCGATCTCGACGCCGCCGCGGCACCAGCGCACACGGACGGCACGGGACATCTCGAACTGTCCCACGCCGGGCAGGTGCTCGTTCGCGCCGCACGCACGCTGAAGCACGCTCGGCAGTTCCCCGCCGAGGCAGCCGCCGGACTGGTCCAGACGACCGCCAGAGCCTCCATCCACCTCTGTCACGAGGAGGTGCCGGACGACGCGCTCGCGGACGTCGCCACCGAGGCAATCGAGGGTGTCGGCCACCTCGCGGCGATGAGCCGCGACAGCGACGCCACAGACGAGCAGGTCGCCGCCGCCGCAACAGAGCTGTTCGAGATCCTCTCGAAAGTCGAGGAGGTGAGAGCCACGGGCGACACGAGAGGTTGTAAGGGTCACTGACTGAGTACCGTGGCCCGCTAGGAGAAGTTGTGGATGCGTAGATGCGACTGCAGCAGGACGACTAGCCAATAAACTCCCACTCGACCGAGGGGGTCCCGTTCGGATTTACCTTCCGATCATTTTTGTAGAAGTCGCCGAAGCCACCACCACCGGCAGAAGATGCAGATGTCTGTACCTCGAACCCGATCGTGTACTCTTTCCCACTTTGAAGACTGAACGTACTGTCGCGTGTGGTGCTTCCGTCAACAAAAGCGCTGACGGACTCTACTTCCTTCTTATTCAAGGACCCGCTCGGCTTCTTCCGGTACAACGAGAAGACTCCATCCCCAGCAGTCGCCTTGCCCTTCCTGTCGTATGTGATTTCGAAATTGTGGTCCCCAGTCTGGTCTGGTGTGAACGTGTTATAGAAGCGTATTCGTGCCGTAGAAGTTCCGTATATAAGAATAGTAGATGAGATGTTGACGAGATCAACAAGGCCTGGAGCAGCGTCAACGAATACGATATCCAGTGAGTTGGCACCAGCTGCAGTTGAGTTCTTTGTGGTGCTGTAGTTTTGAATGTCCTTGGTGTTTGTGGAGGATAGAGAAACACCAGTGGGTTGAACGGTCTGTGCAGACTGTGTGTCTTGCTCTTCTGTTGAATTGTCCTCAATACCTTTTTCTTTTTCCGCCTGCTTCACGTCCTCAGCAACAACATGGCCGGCTGGATGATCTTCTAGCGTCTCCGTCACCTTCTCGTGGTACTTGGCCTGACTCAACTCACCATCTTCTTTACGATGATAGAACCGCTTGGTGACCCCAACTGTGGCGTTAGCTGGCCCTTTCCCGTATCTCTTTTCCAACCGCTCTCTGAACTCCCGTTGGTTCGGTAGTTTCTCCTCAGACTCAGCGGAGACCACGGACACACTAGTGGATAGAGAGACACCTGCACCAAGAACTGTTAATACTCTTCTTCGTGACGCTGCTGCACCGTTGGATTGGCTTTCTTGTGCCATAGGGCAAGTATAGAAAGCAGCAACTTAGTACTTCCGACTTTGTTTTGCTTGATACTGGATTTCATGTGGTGTGAGTGACACGATCCTGGGACACTTCGACTGCTTACAGGGCAGCACATATTCTACCAGCCTCATCAAATACTGCCCCCAGATAAAAGCTAAATTACTCCCCACCATTTTTATTTTTTGTAAAGCGATAATAAAAAATAGAAAGCGATATATAATATAAAAATATTGGAACGGATATAGATAAAAGTGGATGGAGGTTTACTCTGAACTTGTCTAGGAGAAAAAGAAATATATAAACAAAACCAATAAGAAGCAAAAACGATCCTCCTGTGTCCACCTCTCCAATATTCTTTTTCACAGTAACACGTTGAAGCCTCGTGTGATATATCTTTTGTTTCTCTATCTAATTACCCTCTTGTTCTCTATTTGTAGTGCTTGTAATAAGCACTATCTAATTAAAAAACTTAAGTTTTTTTTTAATGTGTGCGGGCAGGGTCGTCCCCTCCGGCGTCGGTGCCGAAGAGTGGCAAGAGTGGAGACGCACTCCTACCGCCGCAGTGCTGTGTCCCATACACAGCAATGAGTCTCTTCACATCCAGCTCCGATAAGTCCCGCGACGGCGCGGAGGCGAGCAGTCACCACGCTGTCAGAGTTCACGCAGGCGAGTTCGAGATCGTTCACCAGACACTCACGGCGTCGGGTTCGGAGCCAGATCGCGGCACAGACGAGACAGCGTCGCCAGCCGAAAAGCAGCAAGCGACCACGGACGCAGAGACGACGGCGAAAGAACGCGGCACGTTCCTGCTCCTCAACGGCACGGACGGGGTGGCAGTCCACGAGACGGGAGGGGTTCGTCCGCTCTTCGTCGTCGAGACCGAGACCGTGCGGGTGCGACCGGACGGCCAGCCGTTTCTCCGGGCGGCGACAGACAACGAGCGGCTCGTGGTCGGGCGCGTCGGCCCAGCGGTGACACGGCAGTAGAGACCACTCTCTCGACAGCCCACCGCGGCAGTCTCCACCGGCGGTATCGATCACACACCGCCGCTCGTTTCCCACAGAGAGTAGTTTTCACCCACGAATTCGAACTGAATAGGAGTAACTCTTAGCACTACCCACCACAACCGTAGAACTGTGACCAGCGAAGTGCAGACAGACGAGCGGGGGCGAGTGACGATTCCTGAGGAGACACGCGAGCGGTACGGTGACACGTTCAGACTCGTCGAGTTGGACAGCGGCATCAAACTCGTCCCAATTCCGGACGATCCAGTGGCGACACTCCGCGCCGCTGGGTCGACGGAACTTCGCTCGGCGTCACTCGACGAACTCGAAGCCGCAGCCAGCGAGACAGCACGCGAGGAGAGCAGCGAGCACGTACGCTGATCACGAGCGGACTGTCTCCGTTCGACGCGTTCCACGCCGCGCTCTCCGAGGAGCGGATCGTCTCCAGTGACAGCGCGTACGACGACCTCGGCGGTGTGACACGGGTTCGACTCGACCCCGACGGGTAGGAGCGACGAGGCGTCTCACTCGTCTGCAGCGTCCGGTCCGTACTTGTGTCTAATTTCGTCGCTGCTGTGGGTGTGGTCCTGCTGGATCTCGACCTCGCCAGCGAGCATCGCTTCGAGGTCGGCACGGTCGAACGCCGGGTGTTCGACTGCGTCGCGCAACACGTCGCGGACGAACGCACCGCGGCTGTCGTAGCCGAGTTCGCGCCACGTTCCGTCGATGTCGTCGAGAAACGTCGCGCCCATCCGAACGGTCACTGTGGTCTCGTCCGACGGTTGCTGTGTCGAGGTGGTGAGAGCCGCGAACGAAGTCCGGCCAGACGGAGACGAGTAGAGACACCGACAGAGTCACACAGTCGGTCACAACAGCAGCTTCTCCCGCTCGGCTACGCTCCCGTCTTCGTACTGTCTGTCACTCCTCGTACGCGAGGTTCATCAGCCACTGTGTGAACGAGTCGCTGTTGGGGTCGACCTCCTCCTCGCCGATGAACGGGGAGAGCATGTCACCGGCCATCAGCAGCGAGAAGTCGAGATCCTTCGCCGTCGGCATCAGGAAGTACGTGTTGTGTCCGTTGTACACGGTCTCTTCTCGTTCGATCAGCTCGGCCTCCAACAGCGCGTCTGTGATGCGACTCCCCTTGCGCGAGGAGACGTCGAGCTCCTTCCAGAAGTCGCTCTGGTGAATCCCACCGCTCTCGCGGATCAACTCCAACCCCTCCTGCTGGATCTCCGAGAGGTTCCTCTCGGTCTCGCTGGCGCTCATACGTCGATGTACGACGATTGTAGGTGTTAAGTGCTGTCCTCCGCCCCTCCCGCGGTCGGCGGCCGCGGAGAGAGTCCCGTCACACCACTCGCTCGAAGGAGGTCTCACACGGTGGCCCGTCGGCGAAGTCGTACCGGGCCTCGCCGTCGGCGAACAGCGTCACGAGCGAGGCCGACACCGTCCCGTAGCCGTCGCCGTGGACACACACTCCGAACTCGTGGTTTGCGAGCGCCGACGCGGCACGGTCACGCCACGCGTCCGCCGTCTCACCCGGCTCCGGCTGGAGGTGGTCACGGAGACGGCGGGCCTCGGCGGCCTGTTTCGGTCCCGCGGACGGGCGCTGTGGTGGTTCGTCGAACGCGCCGTTCAGCCCGACGTTGCCGAGCACGTGGACGCCCGGTCCCAGCGTCGTTACCGTCAGGTGGCCGTCCCACGCCAGCAGAATCGCTGCCGTCTCGTCCGCGAGGAGGAGATTGAATCCGTCGTACTCCGTCTCCACGACCGACCGCTCGACCGACCGCGCGGCGTCCGTCGCCGTCTCGTGATCCAGACAGTCACGCACCAACAGCCCACGCGAGCGGTCGCCAGCCAGTCCCTCCACCCAGCGGTTCGTGAGTCCGGCGAACAGCCCGTCGTCCGTGTAGCCGATCCACGTCCCCCCCGCTTCGGCGTCCCGCGGAGCCACCACGCCCGGCTCGATCTCGCTCGGCGGCTCCGACGGCCGGTCGCGCGCCTCGTCGCGGTTCGCTGCCGCGACCACCGGCGCGTCCGTGAACACCTGCCACGCCAGCGTCAGCGTACACATGGCTTGCTGTTCGACACGGGTGAACAAAATGTCGCCGGTACGGAGCGCGACTCGGATACCGCGGATAGGACCGCGAGCACTCCGAGGGACCGCGAACACTCCGAGGGACGGCGAGCACTCCGAGGGACCACGAGCACTCCGAGGGACGCAGTGTGAAAGCTCGGTACGTTCTCGCCCGACCGGACGGGTGAACGTGTCGAGAGCGAGTCGGGAAAGGTCACAATCCCTAAGCGGAGCCACCGGCCAGTGCGAGTCGTGCGTGTCGTTCACGAGCCTGTCGGAGACGACGGGGAGCGAGGAGTGAGGGTGGACACAGAGGAGACACTGGCGGCGACAGTCGAGTTCGCAGAGGGATTCCTCTCGAAGGCGCGGGGGTTGATGTTCCGTCGGTCGATCCCAGACGACTACGCGCTGGTGTTCCCGTTCGACGACGTCGCGCCGCGTGACACCCACATGGTGTTCGTCCCGTTCGACATCGACGCCGTGTGGACCGTCGACGAGGAGGTAGCGGCAGTGAAGCGACTCCGAGCGTGGCGGGGTGTCGGCTACGAGCGCGCGGACACGCTGATCGAGCTCCCTGCCGGAGCTGCCGCGAACGTCGAACCAGGGGACCGAGTACGCGTCGTTGAGGACACGGAGTGATCGCCCGAACTCCACGACAGCTGTCGACGACTGGGCAGCCGCGTGTGAGCGGTCACGAGGCGACGTTCGCGGCCGGTATACTGTCGGTCACGAGCCATCGAACCCGGCATCGACAGAACCGACGAGGCGAAGTGACTGGCGGCACTATCGAGGGAGCGTGACAGACCACCTCCCGGGGTTGTCGGACGACGCAGACGAGGGAGACCAGCCGTCACTCTCGGCCATCCGCGAGGCGTTGGTGTCGTGGTACGAGACGGACCACCGTTCGTTCCCGTGGCGAGAGACGACCGACCCCTACCGGATTCTCGTCTCGGAGGTGATGAGCCAACAGACACAGCTGTCGCGTGTCGTCGACGCCTACGAGGCGTTCGTCGACCGCTGGCCGACGGTCGAGGATCTGGCGGCCGCCGACCGCAGTGCGGTGGTCGCGTTCTGGTCGGACCACTCGCTGGGGTACAACAACCGTGCGACCTACCTCCACGAGGCTGCGGGCCAGGTCGTCGACGACTACGACGGGACGTTCCCGCGTGACCCCGCAGAACTACAGGAGCTGATGGGTGTCGGGCCGTACACCGCGAATGCGGTCGCCTCCTTCGCGTTCGACAACGGGGACGCCGTGGTCGACACCAACGTGAAGCGTGTGCTCTACCGCGCGTTCGACGTTCCGGACGACGACGTGGCGTTCGAGCGTGCGGCGACGACGCTGATGCCCGCCGGAGACTCGCGTGTCTGGAACAACGCGATCATGGAGTTGGGCGGCGTGGCGTGTGAGTCGACCCCGAGCTGTGACACGGCCGGCTGTCCGTGGCGACGCTGGTGTGGCGCGTACCAGACTGGTGACTTCACTGCGCCGGACGTGCCCGAACAACCGACCTTCGAGGGGAGTCGCCGCCAGTTCCGTGGGCGGATCGTCCGACTCCTCGGCGAACACGACGAGTTGGAACTGGACACGCTCGGCCACCGAGTCCGTGTGGACTACGCTCCCGACGGCGAGTACGGACGCGAGTGGCTGCGAGGTCTCCTCTCGGACCTCGAAGACGACGGTCTCGTCCGAATTGAAGAGGGCACCGATCAGGTCACTGCTCGACTCCGTTGACCGGCTGTTCGGGAGCGGGGCTGCGTGGAATACAGTGTGTTTTAATTTGGGCTGTCGTCTACCTCGACGAGATGATTTCCTCTGTCTACTACCATCATCCCGAGCAATCTCAGTACTCCCTCGCGTACGTCACCCGAGACCAGGACGAGATAACGACATCCGGGGAGAATGTGATTGTCGAGCGCTACGATTTCGACGAGGAGTTCTTCGTGCTGTACACGAACCGCGGGACCAGTGGTACAGTCGACGACATCGACGCGAGTTCGAAGACGTGCTTGACGAGATGTCTCCGCAGAATCGGACGATTACAGTGCGACTGCTTCAGATCTTCGAGGAGATTGTCGAACAGAGCGAGCTGAACGAGGGATCGAAGCTCGAAGTTTACAAACAAATTGAGCTGGAACAGGTTCCCGACGCCATCGAACGGGTCGATTGGACCGGTACCGCCGTCGATATCGCCGGACAACTTATGTCCACACTCATTTTGAAGCATCCACTGCCCAATGCGAACCACCGGACTTCGATTGGTATGGCTCAGTGGTACCTAGAGAGCATCGAAACCGGGCTTTCGTTTCCCGACTACGCGACCGAATCATCAGACTGGAGAGCGTGGGTCGACGAGTATGTTGCCGAGTCAAAGCGACTCCTCACGGTTCGGCGGAATACGACGGCGTTCGCGCTGCTCGCCGAGTGGGGCTGTGATACCGTCGTACGGAAGGGAGGAATCGAAATCGCTCTTACCGATCACGACCTCGACCTCGTTCGTTCGGAGGCGTACGCGCACTACGGCAGTGTCCACGCAGAACTCTGTACCGACTTCCTCACTGAATCCGCCGTCCGTTCCGGACACGACGAACTCGTCAGCGCCGACGGCATCGGAAAAGCGGAGTTCGTCTCGTTTCTGGAAGAGGCAGGGTGACAGTGTTAGTCTTTGAGGTCGGCAACAGCACGCCCGAGTTCCCGGGCACGTTCGCTCTCGCTCAGGTCGTACCGCTCTTCTATCGAACGGAGTCGTCCTTCGAAATTCATCGTTGGAGTCTTTGGTTCTCTCTGTCTCCATTGAGGTGATTCTGGGATAAGAACCTTTCCTGGCTGTCTCATGGAACCGAGCGATGTAGCGTGTGATAGTGATTACTGCGAGTCTTTACCGCCGTGGTGACTCGTGTCGGCGATCAGAGCGTCTGAGCCGTCGATTTTCGACGCCGTCCATGGAACTATTCGCAGTAATCACTATGAGTTGCGGCTGACTGACTCTGGCTGTGTCTCTATTTCATCTAACTTAAGATATAAAACTATATACTTTGAACAACTCTAAATCTATCAGATGCGATTGATTGTTCTAATATTGGTTGAATAGCTTCATTTAGTTCGTCTTTTTCGACGATACTAATTTGGTTTCTTAGCTCTGAGCTCTTTTGAAGCTCTTTCATTTTATTATTGTTTACTCCCCTCAATACAGTAAAAGTGCTTTCAATATCTAGCAAGCTAGCTCTGCGCAACGGACGATGGATGGCATCATCTTCCCCGGGTTCATCATCTGTTCCAGAATAATCTTTAACCTCTACCTGTATGAGGTTTCCTGATGACGCGGCATATAGAATATCAAACTCAGGATTTGGAGAATAGTTTTTGAAATTAACAGTCACATTTGTGATGAAAGACTTAGAGAGAGGGAGAAGCTCTTCTAATACTTGTTGTTCAAAATCATTTGGTTCTTCCGATTTAACACCAACTTTTGCATTCGGGTGTCGAATATTATTAAGTGTGAAATCTTCGCCAGTCCAAAGATCCAAATTTTCTATTCCCGCGCCATAAAACCTTTCTGCCCATCCATTTAGTTTGCTTTTTATTTTTCCTAGTAGATCTCTCGCTGAATTTTTGTTGTTTGATACGATTCTAACAACACCTTCCTCATGTCGAGAAGGCACGATGACGGTTTCACCCCTGACATAAAATACGCGAGTACTACCTCTGGATCGTACGTCCGAAACCTGTATCTGCCGCTCCGAAAGCGGTAGAACATCTTTAATAGGCTCAATTTCAGATTCAACGATCTCCGAATATTTTTCTTGTAGAGTGTACGGACTTACCTCATTGTATAGTTCTGATGCAGACTTATGGAAAATAAGATCAGCTGTTTCACTCCATGAGTAATTTGAGAGCCTATTACGATGGTTTTCGTCTGTTTTGATTCCCTCACCTTCAATCTCGAATTTGAGTGGCTCTATAGTGTTCACACTCTCAATTCCGACCCTGCGTATATAGATCTATCTGATATTAATGCCATTTGTTGCCGCTATTTTATCCAGACATTGGCAGTTCAAGCAATTATTCTGTTCACCACCGGCTCCACCAACTCCCGGCCGTCGGCGAGAATCGCGTCCGTCGCAGTCTCGGAGTCCGCCTCCGCGTAGACCCGCACCTTCGGTTCCGTCCCGCTCGGGCGGACGAGCAGCCACGAGCCGTCGTCGAGGAGGAGTTTGAACCCGTCGACAGTCACCACGTCCGCGACGCCGCGGTCCGCGACACTGTCGGGGATCACGTCACCCAGCGCGTCGATCACCTCGGTCTTCGCCTCGTCCGGGCAGTCGACACTCACCTTGTCGGCGACGATCTCGCCGTGTTCGTCCTCGATCCGGTCGATTCGCTCGTCGAACGACTCCTCGGCGTGCAGGGCGGCGACGAGCAGCGACATCAGGACGCCGTCCTTCTCGCGGATGTGCCCGCGGACGGAGAAGCCGCCGGACTCCTCACCACCCATCAGGGCGTCAGACTCGCCCATGGCCGCGGCGACCCACTTGAACCCGACCGCAGTCTCGACCGTCTCCGTGTCGTGTGCCTCGGCGATCCGGTCGATCAGGAACGTCGTCGACACCGTGCGGACCGCAGGCCCGGTGTCGGCGTCCAACAGCGCGTCGTACGTCGCCGCGTACAGCAGGTTCTCGTCGACCAGTCCGCGCTCGGACGTGACGACCCCGAGTCTGTCCGCGTCGCCGTCGTTGGCGAAGCCGATCTCTGCCTCGCCTTCGACGACCGTCTCCACCAGTTCGTCGAGGTACTCCGCAGACGGCTCTGGCGAGGCTCCGCCGAACTCCGGGTCCGCGTCGGTTCGGAGCCCGATCACGTCCGCACCAGCAGACTCCAACAGGGCGTCCGTCACGCCGCGACCGCTGGCGTGAATCGCGTCGTACGCGACCGTCAGCCCGGAGAGATCTGGCTCGGTCACACCGTCCGTGCTGTCGTCGCGGCCGTCGCCGTCGGGGTCCGCGCCGTCGTCACGGCTCGTGTCCTCACCGACGTACCGCCCGACAACGTCGCGGGCGTGGTCGGCGTGTGGCGTCTGGAAGTCGACGCGGCTGATCTCGCCGCGGTCGTCGCCCGTGGCGTCCGCGTCCGGTTCGCGGAGCCGCGCGACGATCTCGTCTGTCACCTCGGGGAGGGCAGGCGCGCCGTCGTCCGGAATGAACTTCACGCCGTTGTACTCCGGCGGGTTGTGAGAGGCCGTCAACATCAGCGCACCCAACGCGTCGCGGTCGACGATCCCGTAGGCGGTGAGCGGCGTGGGTCGGTCACGCTCCGGGAGGAGAACGTCGAACCCGTTGCCCGCCAGCACGTCCGCGAGCGACTCGGCGAACCCCTCGGAACTCGGCCGCGCGTCGTACCCTACCAGCACCGTCTCAGTGTCTCCACTCGCGGGGTCCGGCCCGTCGCCGTCGACCACTTCCGCGGCGAGGTAGTCTGCGACAGCCTGCCCGACCGCACGGACACGCTCGTCGGTGAACTCGTCGAGTGTGTCCCGCCAGCCGTCTGTCCCGAACGCGATTGCGTCGGTGTCCATACTCGCGTGGTCGGCGGGTAGTGTCAAAAAGCCGCCTCTCTCCGGACAGAAATCCGCTTCCCAGCCCGACTCGACCGAGCGGCGTCTCACCGTACGTCACCACGTCGAACACCGTCACCGTACGTCACCACGTCGAACACCGGCCGAGTTAACACTGCGCAGCACGGAGGGGGAAGGAGCGCGGAGCCACGATGATCGACGAACTCGCAGCGACGTGGCGGCTGGCAGACGCACGTCTGTACGCCGCCGACACACAGCAGGACCGCTACCCAGAGACGGACGTGATCGCGGCGGCAGAGACGGCTGTCGAGACGCTCGGAGCCGAGACCGAGGACCCGGAGGGGTACGCGGTGCCGTTGTTCGACCCGCAGACCCCGACACCGACGAACGAGTACGTCGTGTACCGGCCGGCGGCGGCACAGCTCGCGTGGCGTGACACCGGGTTCGGGGTGAGCGGCACTGTCCGATTCGTCGACGCCACGGACCACGCGAGCACAGAGATCGGCCACCGGCTCCGGTTCTGGCTCCCCGACCGACGACCGGCTGTGACGACGACAGTGTCGGAAGACGATCTCCCGCCGCGGACACTCCCGGCTGCGAATCCGCTGGACGACGAGGCGGCGGTATCGGCGCTCTTCGACGAGATTGCGGCAGCGGTTCACGCGGCGCGGGACAGGGAACTCGCCGCAGCGCGTGACGCCTACCGGCGACGAGACCGCCGACAGCGTGGCGACGGGCCGACTGCTGTCGGTCCGTTCTCACCCGTCGACGGCTCCGAGTCGTCCGCGACCGCAGACGGCTACCGCTACCGACTCGACGACGCCGATCTCCGGGCGAACGGGCTGTACGCGGACACGATCTGTCTCGCGGACGCCCACGCCGCCGGGTTCCCGGTGCCAGTTCGTCTCGTGTCGGTCGAAGACCCGCACGTCACACTCCGGGTCGACGAGCGAGCAGTCGATGGGAGTCGGACGGCGGGCGACGAGACAGAAGACGACACACAGTCGCCAGACGGCTCGGGAGACACACAGTCGCCAAACGGCTCGGGAGACCCACAGTCGCCAGACGGCTCGGGAGACACACAGTCGCCAGACGGCTCGGGAGACCCACAGTCGCCGGGTTGGTCGGGTGAGTCGACACACGCGAGAGGACAGCTCGACGCGGGAGTTCAGGTGTGGCTCGCACCACTCGTGACGCCGGTGCCGTACGACCGTCGGCTGTCGGCAGTCGAGACGGGTCGGCGCGACGAGGCGACGCGAGCGTTGCTGTCGGGACGCGAGCCGTTGGCGTTCTCGGCGAACAGCTACGCGCTGCCAGAGCCGCAGGTGGAGCTCGACCGCCACCAGCACGACGCGCTGGTGTGGGCCGACAGCGCGGACGATCTCGGATTGATCCACGGGCCGCCGGGAACCGGGAAGACGCGCACGCTGACTGCGGTCGTGCTCGCGGCCGTCGAGAAGGGACAGTCCGTGCTCGTGAGCGCGCACTCGAACCGAGCGGTCGACAACCTCCTCGTCGGTGAGAGTACACCGAGAGAGACAGCCCCAGAGACGCTCCACGCCGCCGCGGAGCGTGGCGATATCCGGATCGCACGTGTCGGACGGAATACGAACAGTCCGGTCGTCGCGTCGTCGTACGTCGAGACGTCACCAGACCGTGCGGACGTGGTGGCCGCGACGACGAACGGCGCTGCGCGGTTCGAGGAGAACTCCTTCGATCTCGCGGTCGTCGACGAGGCGACACAGGCGAGCCGTGCCGCGACGCTCGTCCCGCTGGCGTGTGCCGAGAAGCTGGTGTTGGCCGGAGATCACCGACAGTTGCCGCCGTACACGGCCGGCGAGGCGGGCAGCGACCAGCAGCGGCCGTCGTTGTTCGAGACGCTGTTGGACCGGTACGGTGAGTCGGCCGCAGTGCGACTCCGGCGACAGTACCGGATGCACGAGCAGATCGCGGCGTTCCCGAACGAGACGTTCTACGACGGAGAGTTGGAGACCGCAGAGGCCGTCCGAGAGCGGACGGTCGGCGACCTCGACCCGGTGGTCGGTATCGACGTACGGGGCGACTGTCGACGGCACGGCGAGGTGTCGTACGCGAACGAGCGGGAGGCCGACCTCGTCGTGCGAGAGGTTCGTCGACTGCTGGACGCGGGACTCTCTCCAGGCGAAATCGGGGTGATCACGCCGTACCGCGGACAACGTGCGGTGTTGCGTGACCGACTCGAGAGCCTGCCGGAACTGCACAGCAGCGAAGTTACCAGCGCGCGTGAGGCCACGCTCTCCGGCGGTGGAGTAACACACTCGGACAGCGTGGAGACACACTCGGGCAACGCGGATGTGCATTCAGGCAGCGCGGGAGCGGATTCGAGCAGCGAAGCGACACGACACCGTAGCGACACCGAGCGCGATCACCTCGTCGTCGACACGGTCGACGCGTTCCAGGGCGGCGAGCGGACGGCAGTCGTCGTCTCGTTCGTCAGAAGTGGGGACGGCAACCGGAGTGGATTCCTGACGGCTCCGAGCGTCGGTCCACGGCGGCTGAACGTCGCGCTCACACGCGCCAGACGGCGGCTCGTGCTCGTCGGCGACTGGGAGACGCTGGGTTCGACGGCGGTCGACCGCGAGGCGTCAGAGAGTCGAGCGGACGTGTACGCGGATCTCGCTGCGTGGCTGGAGGCGAACGGACTGATGCGGGCGGCCGAGTGAGAAGCTACCGTGGATCGACCAGTTTTAACCGACGCGCGCCGGAGTCGTCGGTATGGACGGACGAACGTACGCGGCAGACGCCACAGCGGGCACGGAGGCGACGGTCGCCGGGTGGGTCCACGAGATCAGGGACCTCGGCGGAATCGCCTTCCTCATCCTCCGAGACGCGACGGGGAAGATTCAGGTCAAGTTCGAGAAAGACGAGATGGACGACGAGCTGGTGGAGACGGGGCTGGACGCCCACCGCGAGTCGGTCGTGCGTGTGACGGGAGCGGTCGAGGAGGAGCCACGCGCGCCGACTGGCGTCGAGATCACGCCCGAGGAGTTCGAAGTCCTCGCGGGCGCAGACCCGGAGCTCCCGCTGGACCCCTCTGGCAAGGTGGACGCAGAGCTCCCGACACGGCTGGACAACCGGACGCTCGACGTTCGCAAGCCCGAGGTGCAGGCGATCTTCGAGATCCGTTCGGCGGTGCTCGGCGCGGTTCGTGAGACGTTCCGCGACCTCGGCGGGACGGAGATCACGACGCCGAAGATCGTCGCCACCGGCACGGAGGGCGGGACGGAGCTGTTCCCGATCTCGTACTTCGGCCGCGAGGCGTTCATGAACCAGTCGCCACAGCTGTTCAAGCAGCTGATCGCCGGCTCCAACGTGGAGCGAGTGTTCGAGATCGGCCCGATCTTCCGCGCGGAGGAGCACAACACGCCGCGACACCTCAACGAGGCCACCTCCATCGACTTCGAGTCTGCGTTCTACGACCACCACGAGGCGATGGACGCCGCAGAGGCGATCGTCACTGCAGCCTACGAGACTGTCGCCGAGAACTGCACGGAGCAGTTGGAGGCGCTGGGGCTGGCCGAGGAGTTCACTGTGCCGGACGACGACTTCCCGCGGCTCACCTACCAGGAGGCACTGGACCGCGTCAACGCGACGGGGGAACTCGACGAGACGCTGGAGTGGGGCGACGACCTCTCGACAGAGGCGGAACACGTTCTCGGACAGGAGATCGGCGGACACCACTTCATCACCGACTGGCCGTCGGAGGTGAAGCCGTTCTACATCATGGACTACGAGGACGACGAGACAGTCTCCACCGGGTTCGACCTGAGTCACCCGCGGATGGAGCTCGTCTCCGGCGGACAGCGTGAACACCGCTACGACGAACTCGTCGCCGGGTTCGAACAGCAGGGGCTCGACCCCGAGGAGTTCGAGTACTACACGGAGATGTTCCGCTTCGGGATGCCACCCCACGCCGGCTGGGGAATGGGCGCGGAGCGGCTGCTGGCGACGATGCTGGAGTTGGACAACATCCGGGAAGCGGTGCTGTTCCCGCGTGACCGCCAGCGGCTCTCCCCGTAGCGCTCGCTGCCCGTACTGTCGGTCACGAGTACGGCGCAGTCAGAGCAGCGGCGGACTGTCGGGCAACCGACGCGTGACCGCGACAGCGAGGCGTCGCAACCAGAAGGTTGACCACCGTCGCCGGAAAACGGCTGGCAATGAGCGACGGGGAGACCCCGCGAGACGACAGTGGCGCGTCGTCCGCCGGGTCGGCCGACGTGACGAACGACGATCACTCGCCGCCCGACTCGTCGGAGACCAGCGAGGCCGAGTCACCCTCTGCGGAGTCGGACGCCGCCGACGGAGTGGGAGAACAGCAGGTCGGTGACGAGACAGCCACCCTCGGTAGAACGGCCGGATCTGTCGACGGAGAGGACGCACAGAGTGTCACCCCTCCCGGCAGAGACGACACGACGGACAGTCTCGATCCAGACGCCAGTCTGCTCACGCGGTTCCGTGAGTCGGAGTCGTTGCCGGTCGTCTTCCTGCGAGAGACGATCTCCTCGGCGTTAGTCGTGTTGTTGATCGGGGCGGTGTTGTTCGCGGTGTCGGGAATCTGGCCGCCGATGGTCGCCGTCGAGTCGGGGAGCATGGAACCACACATGCAGAAGGGTGACTTGGTCTTCGTCACGGAGCCAGGTCGGTTCGCTCCCGACGCAGCACGCGACGGCACTGGAATCGTCACGTACCAGCGAGGGGAGGAGGTCGGGTACGCCACCTTCGGCGCAGCCGGGTCGGTGATCGTCTACCGACAGCCGGGACGGCTCGGCCCGCCGATCATCCACCGAGCGCGATTCTACGTCGAGGAGGGAGAGAACTGGTACGACCGCGCGAATCCGGCGTACCTCCCGGGTGACTCCTGTGCGGAGATTGCCAACTGCCCCGCACCCAACGACGGGTTCGTCACGAAAGGAGACAACAACGCGATGTACGATCAGGTGAACGCGATCGACTCGCCGCCGGTGAAACCGGCGTGGATTCGCGGGGTCGCCCGTGTCCGTATCCCGCTGCTGGGCTGGATTCGACTGTTCTTCTCCGGCTCCGCGACGACGACCCCTGTCGATCCTGTCGCCGCGGGCTCACCACCGACGGGTTTCGACACTGCCAACTCACCACCGGCTGGTCTCGACGCTACCAACTCACCACCGACCGGTCTCGATGCAGTCGACTCACCACCGACGGGTTTCGACACTGCCAACTCTTCCGCCGTCGACGCGACAGTCGGGGATGCACACGCCGTCGCTGCCGTCTGACACCGTCGTTTCGAGTGGAGCGATTTCGGACTTCTCTCCCGGCGCTGTAACGCGATTCTCCATACGAAAAGAAGGGGTGTAGAGACGGGCGAGAGACGACGAGAGCCGCGGCGGATGTCGTGTGAGAGACGGACTCGTACCGAGCGTAGCGCTGTACAAAAACCGACCGATTCGACAGCGTCTCACGCTCAGTTGTCGAACCGCGCTTGGACGAACGGTTGGACGTCGTCGATGTTGCCGAGACGCGAGTCCGAGAGGAGCACAGCCTCCGTCTCCTCGATGGGGACGGACAGCGAGATCTCCTTCGTCCGGCCGTACCGACCCTTGCTGACGACGACCGCGTTGACGATCCCGAGCATGTCCAGCTCCGAGATCAGGTCGGTGACACGACGCTGCGTCAACACGTCGGCGTCGATGGCTTCACACAGTCGCTTGTAGATGTTGAACACCTCGCCAGTGTTGATCGCGTCCACGCCGTGTTTCTCCAACAGCGTGATCGAGAAGAGGACGATCTTCGACTGCGTGGGGAGTGTGCGGACCACCTCCACCACGCGGTCGAGTTCGATCTTGTCCTGTGCCTGTCGCACGTCCGACTCCTCGACACGGTCGGCCTGACTGCGCTCGGCGAGTTCGCCCGCAGTGCGGAGGAGATCGAGCGCGCGGCGGGCGTCGCCGTGTTCCTGTGCCGCGAAGGCCGCACACAGCGGTATCACGTCCTCCGTCAGCGCGTCCGGCTTGAACGCGACCTCCGCACGGTGTTGGAGGATGTCTCGGAGCTGGTTGGCGTCGTACGGCGGGAACACGATCTCCTCCTCGCCGAGACTCGACTTGACCCGCGGGTCGAGGAAGTCTGTGAACTTCAGGTCGTTCGAGATCCCCAT
>CAKZQY010000058.1 GCA_937142015.1 uncultured Halobacteria archaeon | reverse complement strand
AGACCCCCTACGAGTTCGACGACGGCGACAAGGTGATCTTCTCCGCGCGAGTGATCCCAGAGCCGACCAACGAGGGGCAGCGCTACCAGTCCGAGCGGCTGTTGAAGATGCAGGGCGCACGGATCTACGACGACATCCACGTCTCCGGGCACCTCCGCGAGGAGGGCCACTACGAGATGTTGGACACACTCCAGCCGCGGAACGTGATCCCAGCCCACCAGAGCATGGAGGGGTTCGCCCCGTACGTCGATCTCGCAGACGACATGGGGTACACGGTCGGGCGCGACCTCCACGTGACGCGAAACGGTAATATGATCACGCTGGTCGAGTGAGAGAGGGACGATGACCCAGGACGCGATGGAGAAGCGGGTGCTCGACGCGGTCCGCCAGCGACGCGCACTGGTGAACGACGCCGTCGACGAGGACCTCCCGATGGCCGAGCCGGAGCGGCTGTACGAAGCGACCCGGTACATCATCGAAGCCGGCGGCAAGCGGCTCCGTCCGACCATCTGTCTGCTCGTCGGCGAGTCGTTGGCAGACGTCGAGCCGCTGTCGGCGGACTACCGTTCGTTCCCGGCGTTCGGCGACTGGGAGTTCGACCTCCTGCGTGCCGCCGTCAGTGTCGAGGTGATCCAGTCGTTCACGCTGATCCACGACGACATCATGGATCAGGACGACCTCCGGCGCGGCGCGCCGGCGGTTCACGTGGAGTACGACACGGAGACCGCGATTCTGGCCGGCGACACCCTCTACTCGAAGGCGTTCGAGATGATCTCCGACACCGGCGGGAATCCGGCCAACGAGGTCGACGCGATGCACCTGCTCGCGTCGACGTGTACCCGGATCTGTGAGGGCCAGTCGCTCGACGTGGCCTACGAGAACCGAACGGACGTGACACCCGAGGAGTACTTGGAGATGGTGCGGCTGAAGACGGCCGTGTTGTTCGGCGCGAGCGCCGCGATTCCGGCGAACCTGATGGGCGCGGACGACGACGTCGTCGACGGACTCTACCAGTACGGGACGGACGTCGGCCGTGCGTTCCAGATCCAAGACGACCTGTTGGATCTCACGACGCCCTCGGAACAGCTCGGGAAACAGCGCGGCTCCGACCTCGTCGAGGGGAAAGAGACGATGGTGACTCTCCACGCGCGCCAACAGGGTGTCGATGTCGACGGACTCGTCGACGCCGACACGCCGGAGGAAGTGACAGAGTCGGCCATCGAGGACGCCGTCGCCGTGCTCGAAGACGCCGGGAGCATCGAGTTCGCCCGCTCGCGGGCGCAGGAACTCGCCGCACAGGGACGCTCGGATCTGGAAGTGCTCCCGGACAACGAGGCGCGCGCGCTGTTGGACGACCTCGCGGAGTACCTGATCGCGCGCAACTACTAGATCCCGGGCGTCGCAGTTCTCCCACGACAGATCCCGAGCCCGACACCGCCGGCAGACACTCGGGGCGTCATACGGTCGTGCGTAGGTCGTTACCACCGACGACTGACAGAGAGCACCGCAGCGACGTGATACCGCCCGATACCGCGAAAGTCGCCGAAAATCACTACGCACGACCGTATCAGCGAGTTCTCTCTCGGACTACTCGTCGAGAGCGACAGCGTTGACCTGTCCAGTCTGGCCGGGACGGGAGGTGACGCGGGCGCGGCCGACGGAGGTCTCGACGATTGCGCCGCGGGTGAGAATGTTCCGGCGGGCGTAGTTGACGTTCGCGGGGTTCTCGACCACGTTCTCGATTTCGGCTTCTCGTGTCTCGCCGCCGACGGCGACCTGCGCGGTGTCGGTCGACAGCGCGCGAACCTTCTGGCCGTTGCCGCGAGTGTCGACCGTCTTGAGCCGTTCCTCGCCGACAGTGGTCTCGGTCGCCTCGTTGCCGCGCTGGTTCGCCTGCTTGTCGCTGGCTGGGACGCGCCGGCCGCCCGTTCGGAGCCGCTTGCGGCGGCCACTCTGGTCTGTCATACCCGACAGAACCCGCGGCGCGTACTTGAATCACTCGAAGCGACGTGTCCACACAGTTGGGTCAGTCCGCATCGGAGTTCACAGCGAGTAGTCGTGGGTACCAGTCTCCGTCCGGAGGAACGCAGTGAGCAGGTCGACAGTCGCGTCCACGTCCGCGACGTGTGCAGTCTCGGTGACGGTGTGGAGGTACCGCGTCGGGACGGAGAGCGCGCCGACCGGCTTCGCTCCCGCGGTGGTCTGGAACCCGGCAGTGTCGGTGCCGCCCGACGGAAGCACTTCGGTCTGGTGTGGAATCTCTTCGTCTTCGGCGACCGCGCGCATCCGTCGGTGGACTTTCGGCGACGTGACGACGGAGGAGTCTTTCAGCTTGATCGCCGTTCCCTCACCGAGCGTCGTCACGTGCTTGTCCGGCTGGACACCGGGCACGTCGCTGGCGACGGTCACGTCCAGTGCGACTGCGAGATCCGGGTCCACGTCGACACCGAGCGCCTTGGCACCGCGGAGTCCGATCTCCTCTTGGACGGTCGCACAGAAGTGGATCGTCACGTCGGGGTCTTCGATTCGTCGGGCGGCCTCGAGCATGGCGAGCACACAGACGCGGTCGTCCAGCGCCTTCCCGGTCACCGTCTCGCCCATCTGTACCGTCGACTGCTCCATCGTGACGAGGTCACCGACCGAGACAGTGTCCGCGACCGTCTCCGCGTCACGACCGAGATCGACGACGACATCCTCGACGGCGTCGTCCGCTGCGGCCTCCTCTTCGTCCAGCGTGTGTGGTGGAACAGAGCCGACGAGACCCGTCACGTCACCGTCGTCGGTGTGGACCGTGACACGCTGTGCGCGGAGCACTCGCGGGTCCCAGCCCCCGAGCGCGTCCAGCTTGAGAAACCCGTCCTCGGTGACGTGTTTCACCATGAACCCGATCTCGTCCATGTGTGCTGCGACAGCCACCTCGTAGTCGCCGTCGCCGTCGAGCGTGCCGACGACGTTGCCCATCGCGTCCGTCTCGACGGTGTCCGTCTCCGCTTCCAACACGTCACGGACCAACTCGCGGACGCGGTCTTCGTACCCCGGCACACCGCTGGTCTCCGTCAGATCACGCAACAACTCGAAGTCGAACTCCGGTGTCGTCTCTGTCACACTCCCGCTTGCACGTGCTGTGTGACAAGTGCGTCCATTCCGTACGAGTCTGCCGGTTCGTCGCGTCCGTTCTCGCTCTGTCTGCTCTGTCCGTCGGCGTCCCGGTGGTCGGAGGTGGCGGTCGACCAGTGTCGCCGTACAGAACGCGCCGTCAGTTGTCGGTGGTTCCAGAACGCTTTTGCGAGCGTCGCACACTGTGTGAGGTATGTCCGACGACGTGGAGGCAGAACTCCGCGAACAGTTCACCGAGGCGTTCGAGGGTGCCGACTACCCCGTCTCCAACCAGATGGATCTCGTTCCGGCGCTCCCGAACGGGCCGGGAACGAAGTTCGAGGCCGGTGACGTGTCGATGACCGCCATGGAGATGGCCGCCAAGCTCGGCGACGAACAGGAGTTCCCGTACGAGGACGTGGAGAGTCTCGTCGACGACATCCTCGACGGACTCCAGAGCCAAGGCGTTCTGTGACCTGACACGTCTGCCTGTCGGCTCGAACGGCTCGACGGCCACGGAGCACGCGCGACACTGTTCCACTCTCAGTCTCACGAGATCGTTCCGCGCGTAGCCTCACGAGATCGTTCCGCTCGCAGTCTCACGAGAGATACACATCTGCCGACGTACTACCTCTCTTCACAGCCACTGCCACCTGTGCGGCCACCAGTACCCACCGTTCGTTTCGTGAAGATACTCGCTCTTGTACGTTGGCCTAAGAGAATCAAGACAGTGTTCTGTACAACTCCTAATATTAAAACAAAGTTTTATCTGATAGCTCACGCACAAGTGACACGCGGGGGTACACACACGGAGGCGTGCAGACACGCCACGGTCACAACGGGGCACGTCGTACAGCAGTTCCGGTGTGTGGCGGCCGCAGCACCCGACACACGGGGAGATCACAGATGTCAGAGGCACGCACACAGCCCGACAGCACGGAGGAGGAACAGACAGACGAGCAGCTACCCACCGCCGCGCGGAATCTCACGGCGTTCCAACAGAACATCCTCGCTATCCTCGCCGACGAGCCCCTCTACGGGTTGGCGATCAAGCGAGAGCTCGAATCGTACTACGGGACGAACGTGAACCACGGTCGACTCTACCCCAACCTCGACCAGCTCGTCGAGATGGGGCTCGTCGAGAAGGGGGAGATCGACAAGCGGACCAACGAGTACGCGCTGACTGATCGGGGCCGCGAAACGGTACTGGAGCAGGTAGAGTGGTTCCTCGACAACTACATCACAGGTGCGCGACGACGGCTCGACGTCGAGACACTGCTGGAACGTGTCGGATAGCGCGCTGTCGCTCGCTCGTTCGGACGGACTGCTCGACTCAGTCGCTCGAACTGACACGCCGCGTGGCTCGGTCGGTCGAACTGGCGCGCCGCGTGGCTCGGTCGGTCGAACTGACGCGCCGTGTGAGTCCGCGGTTCAATCCGACTGCCCGAGCAGACTCGGCGGCGTCGCGTCGGCGGCAGCGAAGACGTACTGGAGTGACTCGCGGACGACAGCTCGTTCGGCGTCGGTCGGCCACGCGTTGCGCGGGTAGTACTCCGTCAGAAACTCCCGAACCTCTTCGCCGGTCGCCGCCTCCACCTCCTTGGCGTAGTGGTTACCCACGAAGTCGGCGAAGGCGCGGGCGTTCCGGCGGTGGAGGTCGCCGTGTTGTTCCCCGACGGCAGCCACCACCGCGGCGTTGTGGTCTTCCACGTCGTCCCACTCGTCTGGGTCCCCCGGTCCGGAGAGCGTGAGTTCGTACGCACGACTCGTGTCCGTCACGCGGTCGACACGGACTGTTCCGTCGACGATCCACTCCTCCGGGTACAACACCAGCGTGTCGTCGTCCGTGCGGACGCGACTGACGAAGTCGTGTGCGGCCAGTCGCTCGTCGCGGTCCTCGCGGTACGCCGCCGCCTCGTCGTCGTCGACTGCCCGCCGCGCGAGCCGGGTGAGTCGCCGCACCTCGGAGACGAGGTCGGGCGGGAGCTCACCTGTCGAGTCGCCGTCTGCTGTCGACTGGCTGCCGTTCGTCGTCGACTGGCTGCCGTTCGTCGTCGACTGGCTTCGGTCCGTCGCCGACTGGTTCCTATCCGTCATCGAGTGCCTCGTTTGCGCGTTCGTCCGCGCGTTCGTTTAGCTCTCGCGGAACGTGCTCCAGCGACCAGCGGTCGAACTGGTCGAGCAGTTCTCGCGCCCGGACGCGCCGCTCCCGCAGCTCCGGATCGTTCACCTGCCACTCGCCGCGGACCTGTCGGACGATCAGCTCCGAGTCGCCGCGCACGTCCACCGCCGACAGCCCGTAGTCCGCGGCCGCCTCCAGCGCCCGGATCAGCGCCGCGTACTCCGCGCGGTTGTTCGTCGCTCGTCCGATCCGCTCGCCGCCGTCCGCGACGATCCCGTCGCTCGTGACGATTGCCCAGCCGACTGCTGCAGGACCGGGGTTCCCGCGCGAGGCTCCGTCGAAGTAGACGTGACCGCGACCCCCGCCGTCTCGCAGCGGGAGCGTCAACGACTCCGGGTCGGACCCCTGCACGACGACTTTCCCCTCGTACGCGACGGCGGTCGCTCCGTCTCGCTGTGCGCGCCACAGCTCGTGGTCTGTGTTCCCTTCGGTGATCTGGACGCCCGCCTCCGACAACCGCTCGCGTGCGTCGGCGGGGTCGCACTCGACGACTGGCACGACCCGAGGTGGGTGGCTCTCCGGCGAAAACGTTGCGTTCCGTCACTCACGAGCCACGGTGTCCCGTGCTCCGTCGGTCACAGGCTACGGTGTCCCGTGCTCCGTCGGTCACAGGCCACGGTGTCGGTAGGTCCGTGATCGACCGCCTCACTCGGAGAGGTCGACGACATCGCAGGCGACGACCGTGTCTCGGAGCCGGTCAGTGTGGGTGGACAGCTGACGCGTCTCGGCCAGCAACAGCACGTCCAGTCCCTTCGTCGCCGCCTCCTCGACGGCCGCCTCGGAGCCGAACCGCACGTCTGGCTCGATGTCGGCCCGCCGCGCGGCCGCCAGCGCCTCCGTTCCGGCGACCGCGACGATGTCGACGGACACTGCGAGGTCGGCAGCCCTCTCGTGGTCGACTGCACTGCTCCCGCCGGCACGGACCGACGGCACCTCCACCGCGGTGACGGTGCCGAGGTCGTAGTCCACCACGCCCGCGAACTCCGTCACACCCACGTCAGTCCCGGCCTGTGCGCTCGTCAGCGCGACTGCCGTCGCTCCATCGTAGCTCTCGCGCGCGTCCTCACCCGGCGTCAGCGGCGTCGCAGTCAACACGCCGTCCGCCATCGAGAGCCCGACCGGATCACCCTCCTCGAGGTCGGCAGCCGCGAGCGCCGTGTCGACCTCCACGTCGCCGATCACCTCCTCGGAGACGTGGGTGACGTACTCTTCGAGCGCACTCGTCTCGGAGATCAGCCAGTCGACACCCTCCTTCGTCACCTCGTACCGCCCGCGAGCCTCCCGGTCGACGTACCCCTCTTCGACGAGGTCGCCGAGGTGTTCCGACACGGCCTGTGCGGTGACGCCGATCTCGTCGGCGATCTCACGCTGGCTCACGGCCGGCTGCCGCTGTGCGATCTCGACGAGGATACGGTACCGGGTCGCGTCTCGCTTGCTCCGTAACACCTCCACCCGGTCGCGCTCGTCGGTCATGACGGACGATCACAGCGGTACGGGTATAAATTTGCTCTCCGCGACCGACGCACGACCCTGTCACTCGATGGCGACGAGCCCCCGGTCGCTGTGGTTGAGTCGCTCACAGCCGTCCTCGGTGACGACGACGAGATCCTCGATCCGGACGCCGAACTCCCCGTCGAGGTAGACCCCGGGTTCGACGCTGAACACCATCCCCGGCTCCAGTTCGCGGTCGTTGCCGGCGACGATGTACGGCTCCTCGTGAACGTCCAGTCCGACGCCGTGCCCGGTGCGGTGGACGAACGCCTCGCCGTAGCCGGCGTCTTCGATCACCGAGCGTGCGGCCTCGTCGGCGTCCGCCGCTGTGACGCCGGGTTCGACCGCCGCGACGCCGGCCTGCTGTGCGCGGCGAACCACGTCGTGGACCGCCCGCACCTGTTCGTCTGGCTCACCGCCGAAGACGACTGTCCGTGTCTGGTCCGAAGGGTAGCCGTCTACGCGCGTGCCGAAGTCCAGCACCACCGGCTCGCCGGCTCGAATCTCGCGGTCCCCGTGAGTGTGGTGTGGCATCGCGCCGTTCGGGCCGGAGCCGACGATCACCTCGAAGGAGACACCCGTCCCGCCGTGGGCCGCGAGTTTGCGCTCGATCTCTGCCGCGAGCTCTGCCTCCGTCTGTCCGACAACCGTCTCGCCCGTCGCTCGGAGCTCCGCGATCACCTCGTCTGCGACCGCTCCCGCGCGCCGCAGGGCGTCGATCTCGGCGTCGTCCTTCCGTACCCGGAGCTGAGAGAGCACCTCCGAGGCGAGCCCGAACGTCGCATCCGGCGCTGCCGCGCGGAGATCGTGTGTGAACCGCGCGTGCATCGTGTCGTCGACGAGCAGACGACCGCCGTCGAGGTCGAGTTCCTCGACGATTGCGGCGACTCGCTCCGCCGGGTCCGCCTCGTCGTCCCACGTCCGCACGTCGTCGATCCACGTCGCTCGCCGCACCTGCTCGCCCGACAGCGCCGGCACGAGGAAGACTGGCTCACCGACTGCGGGGAGAAACGCGAGGAGGTGTCGCTCTCCGGGCTCCTCCGTGAATCCCGTCGTGTACGCCATGTTGTGGCTGGGGAACAGCACCACGGCTCCGTCACCCCGCTCACGAAGTCTGCGCTGTACCTCGCGTGTGCGACGCTCCTGTGGACTCGTGTCGCTGGACTCTGCTGTGTCGCTGGCCGCCGCTGTGTCGCTGGACTCTGTTGTGTCGCTGGACTCTGCTGTGTCGCTGGCCGCCGCCGTGTCGCTGTCGTCGCTCGTCACTGCCGACTCGCTGTAACCGAGTGACTCTCCCGCGTCGCTGTCGTCCTCGCTCTCTGTCACGACGCGGTGTTAGACTCCACTGCGAAAGAAGGTTATCGTCGGCCGATCTACAACCACTAGATACCAGATTATACATATAAAAATAATCCTCACTGCGCCGTGTCACTCGCTGTAAATCCCTCTACTTTTTCGTAGACATCCTCTATCCGTCTGACTGTGTCGACGACACCGTCGAGAGCGGTATTGATCGACGACTGGCGACACACGAGTCTGACTGTCACCTGTCCTGCGGCCTCACTCAGCTGCTCGAAGGTCAATCTGTCCGGAGCCTCCCCGCCCACGTCATCGGCCGTACCCGCTGGAGCGCTCCGCAGGCGCTGCCACACGCCCTCGTCGTCGTGGACTGAGACGTTCAGCTGGTTCCGCTGTGCGAGCGCACAAATCGAGTCGTAACGGTCGAAGTCACCCGTCACGTCGACCGGTGCGCCTCTGATCACGACGTTGTTCATCACGTTCCCGTCGACGTGTGCCTCGGAGTCGATCTCGACCTCGACCAGATCCGACTCTGTTCTGTACGTGACGAACCACTCGTCACGGTCCTCGTCGGCGAACTCGTCGCTGACGACCCAGCCCTCTTGATTTGCGACGTTCTCGAGCTCCTCGTGAGTGAACCCAGCGGGGATGCCGTCGATGGTGAAGCTCACGTCACCGTCCTGCTCGACGACGTCGACGACCACCTCGGTGTCGGGGTCTAGCTCGTACTGCTCTGCAACGTCTGCGTCGAAGTGGAGCGAGACGCCGCCACCACTGCCACTCGAAGACAGTGTCTTGGTGAACTGATCGATGACCTGTATCTCGTCACCGCCACCGGTGTCTCTGTGCTGCATCGTGCACTCCTACTTTGCTCCCCCGTAGTATAAGAATACCGGCTGAATAGTAGTACTCCTGAGCGCTTATTTATATATTGCCGCGTTTTACTCCTCGACGATCACTTTGCCGACCATCCCAGCCATCTCGTGGGGGACACAGTAGTAGCCGTGTTCACCGGTCGTCTCGAAGGTCCGGACGTACGCCTGTCCGGAGACGACACCGCCCGCTCTCTCCGACTCCCACGCCTCGACGGCGGCCGACTCGGAGTCGGCACCGGCAGAGTTCCACTCGGGTGCGTCCGTCGGGATCTGGTCGGCGTAGGCGACGACGTTGTGTGCCTCACCGCCTTCGTGGACCCACGCGACGGTGTCGCCAGCGGACACTGTCACCTCTTCGGGGTCGAACGCGACGGCTTTCATCTCGACGACGGT
Organism: uncultured Halobacteria archaeon; assembly: GCA_937142015.1. Lineage (GTDB taxonomy): Archaea > Halobacteriota > Halobacteria > Halobacteriales > Haloferacaceae > JAHENP01. Next base: position 7,616 of record CAKZQY010000058.1, on the reverse strand, counting down.
CGCGTCGTCCGGCACCTCCTCGGCGCTCACGACGTTCGGTCCGCCCGTCACCTCGCTCTCGGACGCTTCGGACTCCGAGCCGCCAGCGCCGCCGGCGACCGCCGGTGCCTTCCCGAGCGCGCCGACGACGGCGAACTGCGCGCGGGTCGCGTGGTCGGCGAACGTCGACAGCACCGACGCGGCCTCGCCGCCGTCCTGTACCGCACCGACGAAGTCGCCGAGCGCAGCCTCGAACGACTCGTACGTTCCCGCGTCTGCCTCTTCGAGCGTCTCGTGGACACGAGCGTTCTCGAACGCCTCGAACGTGTCCTGTGCGGCCGCCCCCGGCAGTTCACCCAGCGACCCGCCGCCAGCGCCGACGACCACGTAGGCGGCTGCGACCGCCTGATCGTGGAAGGCGAGTGTGTTGTCTCCCACTGCCTCCGTCTCGCCGGCCTCGATTGCCGACCGCACTGCGCCCAACGCCGACTCGTAGGACTCGTACGTCTCGGCGTCGGCCTCCTCCAGCGCCTCGTGGAAGCCGCCGGCACCGGACTCGAAGAACTGGAACGCGTCCGAGACCAGACGCACGCCGCGCTCTGGGTCGCCGAGGTAGTACGCCGTGGCACCGTCGGACACCCGAGCGTCCATGTACGCCGCACCGGCCGCGGAGACGGCTGTCGTGCCGCCGTACTCCGTCTGGAAGTCGAACAGCGCCGACTGGACGCCGTCGTAGTGGGTCGAGACGGCCTCGTCGTCGCCGTTCCGGAACGCCTCGATCAGCGACGAGAGGTGCTCCTCCTCGAAGGCGGTGTACAGCTCTTCGCTCGTCGCTTCGAGCGCCTCGTGGAGGTTCGCCTCGTTCTGCTCGAACCGCTCGAACAGCTCCTCGGCGAGCGACGCGGCGGCCGCCGTGTTGCCGCGAGCGTACGTCTGCCGGGCGTCGGAGAAGCGCGCTCTGAAGAACGCCGCCTCCAGCGTCGTGGCCTGCTCGCCGCCGAGCGCCGTCGTCCCGGCCAGTAGGCTCTCGTCGACCGTCGCCAGCGGCTCGCTCGTGTCGCCGTCCTCCTCGACTGCCGTGCGGAGGCTGCTCAGCGCGCTCTCGAAGGACTCGTAGGACTCACTGTCCGCCTCCTCGAACGGGTCGTGAGCGTTCGCCCCCTCGAAGTCCGCGAAGATCTCGCGGATCAGCTTCGACGCGACCGCGGACTGTCCGCCCTCGGCCATCCGGACTGCGTCGTACGCCAGCGTCCGGTAGGCTGTCAGCGTCGTGGCGTGTGCCAGCCCCGCGCCGGGACCGCCGAGCTTCGACACCGCCGTCGCGTCGAAGGCACGCGCCTGTGCCACGGCGATCTCGCCCGCGCCGGCCGTCTGTGCGTCGACCAGCGCGTAGGAGCCGTCCACCGCGGCCGACAGTGACGCCGCGCTAGCGTCGCGGGCAGCCTCGCCGTCACCGGCGTTCGCAGCCTCGATCACGGACTCCAGTTCACCCTCGAACGACTCGTACGTCTCCGGTGCGGCCTCCTCGACCACGTCGTGGACAGTCGCCTGCTCGAAGGTCGCCAGTGTCGCCTGTCCGACCGCGGCCGCGCCGTCAGTGTGGCCGGCGGCGGCGAGGAGTCCGGCGTTGCGGACGCGCGTGCCGAGCAGTTGGAGCTCGAAGGCGTGTGCCGTCGACTGGCCCGTCCCCCCGAGAATCGCCGCTCGGAGGTTGTCGCTCGCGGCGACGGCGTCCTCGCGGGCCGCCTCGATCTCGCCCGCCGAGAGCGCCTCGGAGAGTCCCGAGAGGTTCTCCTCGAACGTCTCGTAGTTCTCCGCGTTCGTCGCTTCCAACTGCTCGTGTGCGCCCCACTCGCCGCCCGCGTTCTCGAAGCGGGCGAAGACGCTCTGTGCCACTGATGCCCCGGCCGCCGGCCGTCCGGCCGCGCCGAGCGCGACGGCGTCGAACAGCCGTGCCCGTATCGCGTTCCACTCGGCGGCGACTGCCGTCGCCGCGCCGACGCTCGCGGATGCCGCTGTCGACTCGCTGTCTGTCTCCCCGCCGTCGCTGTCCTCTTCCGATGCCGCCGTCTCGGGCTCCGTCGGTGTCGCCGTCTGTGTGCTCTCTCCCGCCTGCGCGCCACACCCCGCCAGCGTGGCCGCCAGTCCGACGCCTGCACCGATCAGGAACTCCCGTCTATCTCGTTCCACGTCTGTTTTAGGCCGGCCTAAAGCTCAAGAGGCTTTCGAAGTTTAGGCGCGCCAAAAACGACTGTCGTGGGAGACGGCGTGGAGTGAGTAGTGGTTGTCGATCCGGAGCCGGCACTGCCGTGGCGTCACAACGCGTCGTTGCAGACGAGACCGGCTCCGAATTCGGCAGTTGCACAGAGCTTCGAATTGGCAGTTCGGCGTCGAGAGCGTCACTCCGCCAGCAGCGACGTCACCGCCGTTCGTCGGGGGAGCGCAGCCATCGCGCCGCGTGCAGTCGTCGACTCCGCGGCGACGGCGTTGGCGAAGGTGACAGCCGCAGAGAGTGACTGTCCCTCCCCCAGTGCGGTGATCGCGCCCGCGGTGAACGCGTCGCCCGCGCCGGTCGTGTCGACTGGCTCCACTGTGAACCCCCCGTGAGCCGTCGTGGCAGGCCCCCACGGAGCGGCCGCTGTCGCGCGTGCCAGCGCGCCGGCAGATCCGCGTGTCACCAACACAGTGTGTGGACCACCTCGTTTGTCGGATGCGACGTGTGAGCCGTCCCCATCAGTGGAAGCGGTGTGTGAGCCGTCCCCGTCGGTGGAAGCGGCGCGTGAGCCGTCATCACCGTCAGCGTCGGCGAGGATTTCACGCGCGACAGCCTCCGGATCGGACGGGAACCCCGCCGGTTCGAGATCCTCGACCGAGGCGACCAGCACGTCGACCGACGGGAGGACACGCTGGAGCGTCTCCGCGTAGTCGTACGTCGTCCAGAGCTGTGGTCGCGCGTTCGGGTCGAACGAGACGGTCGTCTCCGCCGGCACGCGGTCTAAGAGGTCCAACACCGCCTGTCGGGCCGGATCGTGAGCCAACTCTACGCCGCCGACGTGTAGCCACGCCGTCGCCGCGAGTCGCTCGTCGCTCACCGCGCCGGGTTGGAGTCGCGTCGACGCCGTGCCGTCGAGGTAGAGCACGAACCCGCGATCCGCGTCCGCGTCCAACGACACCATCGCCAGTCCCGTCGGTGCTGTCGGATCTCGCTGGAACAGGTCGTCGGGAATCCCCTCCGCGCGCAGCGTCTCGGCGAGGAAGTCCCCGAGACCGTCCTCGCCGACGCGGGTCCACAGCGCTGGCGGTGATCCCAACCGTGCGAGTCCGACTGCGACGTTCGCCGGCGCGCCACCCGGGCGACGGTGGAACGTCTCTACGTCTGCCAGTGATCCGGGCCCGTCCGGGTGCATGTCGACGAGCGTCTCCCCGACGACGAGCGTGTCTGGTGTCGACTCCGTGTCCATACCACCGGTGTGCGCTCCCGATTACTTGAATCGAGTTGTCCCCAGCGACCGCTCACCACCGATATTCGATCGCTCGTCCGCCACGGCCGCGGCGTTGGGAACGATTTAAGTAGGATGGGGAACGACCATTCGGATATGAGTAAATCAGGGCTGACGGCGGCAGCAGACGAGGACGACCCGGTACGCGTCGGGATGAACGGGTTCGGCCGGATCGGTCGGAACGTGCTGCGCGCGCTGATCGAGGAGCCGCGCGTCGAGCTCGTCGGGATCAACGACGTGATGGACCCCGAAGAGATGCTGTATCTCGGGAAGTACGACACCGTGATGGGTCGGTTGGATCTCGAACTCACCGACGACGGCGAGCTGGCGTACGGCGACACCGCAGTTCCGATCTACGACGAGCAGGACCCCGCCGCACTCCCGTGGGGCGACGAGGATGTCGACGTGGCACTGGAGTGTACGGGCGTGTTCCGCACCCGGGAGGACGCGGCGCGACACCTCGATGCGGGTGCAGAGAAGGTGTTGATCTCCGCGCCGCCGAAGGGTGACGAGTACGTTCGACAGCTGGTGTACGGCGTCAACCACGACGAGTACGAGGGTGACCGCGTCGTGTCGAACGCCTCCTGTACGACGAACTCCGTCACGCCGGTTGCGAAGGTGTTAGACGAGGCGTTCGGCATCGCCTCGGGGACGCTGACGACGGTCCACGCCTACACGGGGAGTCAGAACCTCGTCGACGGGCCGAAAGGGAAGACTCGGCGCGGACGCGCTGCTGCGGAGAACATCGTCCCCACCTCGACGGGCGCTGCGCAGGCCGCCACGCGCATCCTCCCACAGCTGGAAGGCAAACTCGACGGGATGGCGATGCGGGTCCCGGTGCCGAACGGATCGCTCACGGAGCTGGTCGTCGACTTGGAGACCGCCGCGACCGCGACCGAGATCAACGACGCGTTCCGAGACGCCGCCGACAGCGGCCCACTCGCCGGCGTGCTCGGCTACACCGACGACGAAGTCGTCTCCTCGGACATCGTCGGCCTCCCGTTCTCCTCGTACGTCGACCTCCAGTCGACGAACGTCGTCGGCGAGGACGGCGTCGTGAAGATTCTCACGTGGTACGACAACGAGTTCGGCTTCTCCAACCGGATGCTCGACGTGGCGCAGTTTATCACCGACTACTGACGCTGTCGAGGGGCGTCCGCTCACACGACCCCGACCACCACCAGAGAACTCAAGCCGACTCGAACCCTACGAGGAGCGTGCTCAGACGGGTGCTCGCGGCAGCGCCGCCGCCGCCGGTTGTCGACTGGCTGATCGGGCTGTGTGTCCTCTTCGAGGTCGGATCGGGACTCGTCTCGTTCACCGTCGGCACGCCGGACGGCGCGTGGCTGTTCTGGCTCCACACGACGGTCGGGCTGACGCTCGTCGGACTGCTCGTGTTCAAGCTCCTCCGCGTGCGCCACCGGATCACCGGTCGCGTCTCGTGGGATCGCCAGACGCCGCTGTCCGTGCTCATGGCGTTTCTCGCGGTCTGTTCGCTCGCGACGGGAGTCTTCTGGACGCTCGGCGGCAACGTCCCGATCTGGGGGTGGACGACGCTCAACCTCCACGTCGGGCTGGGGCTGCTGCTCGTGCCGTTGTTGTTCGTCCACCTCCGAGCGCGCTTCCGGACGCCGCGAGCGACTGATCTTGACAGACGCGCGGCGCTGCGGACGAGTGCGCTGTTCGTCTCCGGGGCGGTGGCGTGGCGCGCGACGGAGGCGGCCGACCGCCTGCTCGGCGGCGCGAGTCGACGCTTCACGGGATCGAAGCCGACTGGTGACCTGTACGACACCCAGACGGAGGGCGGCGGATTCCCTGTCACCTCGTGGGTCGCAGACGACCCGGACCCCGTGGACCGCGAGGAGTGGTCGTTGACAGTCACCGGACTGGTCGAAGACGAACTCGACCTCCCGTACGAGGCAGTCGGCCCGGAGCGGAGCCAGCGCGCGCTCCTCGACTGCACGAGTGGGTGGTACACGGTACAGGAGTGGCGTGGGGTCCGGGTCGGTGACCTACTGGACAGCGCCGGTCTCGACTCGGGAGCGCGGTACGTCAGATTCACCTCGGTGACGGGCTACCGGTGGTCGCTGCCGGTCGCTGAGGCGCGTGACGCGCTGTTGGCCACTCACGTCGGCGACCGGCGGCTGTCACACGGCCACGGCGCGCCGGCACGACTCGTCGCGCCGGGTCGCCGCGGGTTCCAGTGGGTGAAGTGGGTCGAGCGCGTGGAAGTCCGCCGCGACCCAGATCCCGCGCAGTGGGTCGTGACGCTGATCAGCGGCTTCGACTGACTGTTTTCGAGAGGCTGTGTACAACTCGGCGATGGAACGGTTCTGGGAACAGCGTCGAGGACGACTGGACACACAGCAGTCCGTTCAATACTCTCGCGGTCGGACTGGACGGTGATGGGCGACGAGACGCCAGCAGACGAGACACAGGCAGCGGAGGTACCAGCAGCGGATGCCGACGGAGTCCCCGCCGACGCGACGGAGTTGACCACGGTCGCCGACCTTCCGGAGAACGGGAGCTTCCTGTTCACTGTCCGCGAACCGTCCGGCCGCGAGGAGGAAGTGTTGCTCGCTCGCACCGACGCCGGGATGTTGGACAGCGACGACGACAGTGAGGGGTCCAGCGACGACGACAGTGATGGGTCCAACGACGACGACAGTGAGAGGTCCAACGACGACGACAGTGAGGGGTCGGACGGCCCGCAGGTGACGGCGTGGAAGAACTTCTGTATGCACGAACCGGATCAGCGGCTCGACCGCGGCGGGGACGTCGGCGCAGCGATGCGCGACGGACAGGTGATCTGTCCACGCCACGGCTCGATGTTCGACCTGACGAGCGGCTACTGTGACAACGGTGACGCGGCGGGCCAGACGCTGGTGGAAGTGGAGGTGGCTGTCTCCGACGGCGTGGTGTACCTCACGGACGACGCGCTCACGTTCGACCACGAGGGCGGTATCGACGACGACGATATGCCGAGTTCGACCTCGCATCTCACGTTCTGAGTACCGAACTGTCGAACCTCCGCGAGAACACGTCATAGTGATTACTGCGAATAGTTCCACGGACGGCGTCGAAAATCGACGGCTCAGACGCTCTGATCGCCGGCACGAGTCACCACGGCGGTAAAGACTCGCAGTAATCACTATCAGGCAGCCTGAATCTCCATCACACGAGCGCCACAGTCCTCACAGTCGTAGGTGAACACGTCGGCGACGTTACAGCAGGACTCGACAGTGTCCTCGCCGAGCGCCATCTCGCCGCCACAGTCGGGACACGACTCCGCGAACACCCGCAGTCCGGCGAGGAGTTGGCCCGCAGCGCCGCGGTCCATCTCGTCGACGTCGACTCCGTAGTCGGCGAGCACCTCGATTGCGCCGAGGTCCGCCGTCAGCGCGGCTTCCGACGGCCACTGGGCCACGCGTACGTCGCCGTCGTACACGCTACAGGCGTGTGACTCCTCGACGCGCTGGATCTGTCCGCCGGGATCGATCCGCGGCTCGTCCAACTCGAGGAGTTCTCCGACCGCAGTCTCTAACTCGCCTCTCACGCGCTGGATCTCCCGGTCCCACGCGGGCCAGAACCCGTCTGTCAGTTCGAGGTCCGTGCCGTCGTCCGTCTCTCGCACGATCCCGTGTTCGAGCAGGTACGCCTCCGGATCGACGTCACCCTCGTACGCCGGCGCGTCGACGACTGGCTCCGGCTCCTTGCCGAACAACGACAACAACCACGGCGGGAAGTACCGCTTCGTCAACTCCGGTGTCCCCGGCACCAGATACCCCCTGAGCGCGATGGCGGCGACTGCGACCACCGCGAACGCGACCGCGACCACCGGCTGGACGAACGACAACCCCCCGGCCACGACTGCCGCGATCAGCAGGTTCGTCACTGTACACGGCAGACACCTGTTGTCACCGGTGTACTCTGGCTGTCTGAGCTCGTCGTACACCCTGTCTACCACCGACATACGAACTTCTTTTTGCAGCGTAAATATAGTTCTTTCGCAGCGCAATCCTCAGACATCGTAGCGCAACATTGTCGTCGCTCGGTTCGACGTGTCACCGCTCGGCCCCTCCTTTGACCTCCTCCTCCGCGTGAACGCGGAGGAATCCCGCCACGGGATTTCAGGCC
>CAKZQY010000057.1 GCA_937142015.1 uncultured Halobacteria archaeon | reverse complement strand
CGCCGCCCGTGGAACTATCCGCAGTAATCACTATCAGTGCGACTCTGATAGCCTCCGAGCGGTCCCCGACCGTCGCACTCTTGTGAGTCGGCCTCGCGGGTCTCACCGTGACCACCGACACACCGACGCTGATCGCACACCGGGGCTGTCCGCTCCGCGGACCGGAGAACACGCTCGCCGCGTTCCGTGCGGCAGCAGACCACGCCGACGTGATCGAACTCGACGCGCGACGGTGCGGCTCCGGCGAGGTCGTCGTCTTCCACGACGACGGTCTCGACCGACTGCTGGGTGTCGAGGGCACTGTCGCCGAGACTGACCTGACGGAACTCCAGTCACACACTGTTCTCGACTCTTCGGAGACGGTGCCGACGCTCGCCGAGGCGTTCGAGGCGATCCCGGACCACGTCGCGGTCAACGTGGAGCTGAAAGGACTCGACATCGCCGAGGATGTCGCTTCCGTCGTGACAGAGGCGACCAACGAGGCGCTGATCTCCTCGTTCGCGCCCGGCGCGCTCCGGGGGTACGCCTCGGTCGCGGACGATCCCACTGCTCTGATCACCGCTGCTAACTGGACACCGGCCGTCGAGACGGCAGTCGAGTTGGGGTGTGACGCGATCCACCCGCAACACGAACTGGTCTCGGAGACGCGGGTGGAGACCGCTCACGACCACGACCTCGACGTGAACTGCTGGACGATCCGCGAGACCGGACCGGTCGACGGACTCCGCGAAGCCGGCGTCGACGGACTGATCGTCGACGACTGGGCACTGGTCGAAGACGCGTGATTCGACTCGCCAGCTAGTCCGGGTGGAACTCCCGCATCGACTCGCGGACGGCTTCGCGGTCGCCGATGATCGTCACTCGGTCGCCCTCCTGTAACACCGTGTCCGCGTCCGGGACGTTCGTCTCTCCGTCGCGGGCGACGAGCGCGATCAGACTCCGCCCGGGGAGCTCCGGACCGAGTTCGCGGATCGAGGTGCCGATCATCGACTCGTTGGTCACCTCGACCTCCTGAACGTCGCCCACCTGTCCGAGTTCGTTCATCCAGCGGGCCATCGCCGGCCGCTCGATGTAGTTGTCGAGCTCCTGTGCGGTCGCCAGCGTCGAGGAGACGGTCTTCACGCCGAGCTCCTCGAAGGCGTCGACGTTGCTCGGGTCGTTCACCCGCGAGAGGATCTGGTCCGGGTCGAACGTCGACTCGACGAGCTGCGCGATCAGCAGATTCGCGTCGTCGTCGCCCGTCGCGGCGATCACCGTGCGGGCGTTGTCGCCGCCTGCTGCCCGGAGTTCGTCCATGTCCGTCCCGTCGCCGATGTGGACCGTGTGACCCTCGTTGCGTGCGCGCTGTACCTGTTCGTCGTCCATCTCCACCAAGACGACGTTCTCTCCCCTGTCTTCGAGACGGTCCGCCAGCGCCCGGCCGACGGTGCCGCCTCCGACGATGATGACTCGCATCGGTATCACGTCCAGTGTCTCTGCAATCTGTCGCGCGAGACCACCCTCGAAGACTACCGTGGCGAGGATGACCAGAAAGACTGTGCCGACTAGCGTGTTCGCCGCCTCCGTCATCCCAGCGTCGGCGAGCTGGACCGCGAACAGCGTCGCCACCGAGGCTGGGATGATCCCCCGCGGACCGACGAAGGAGACGAACAGCTTCTCGCCGCGTGTGAACCTGTCTCCCCGAGCAGACAGGAACACGAGCGCGGGCCTGATCACGAACACGACCGCCAAGACGACGATCACGCCGCCGAGACCGAGTCCCACGAGCGTGTCGAACTCCAAGATTGCGGCGAGGTTGATGAACACGAACGAGAGGACGACCAGCGTCACGTCGCCTTTGAAGTCCGTGATCTCTTCCTCGTAGGGCACCCCGAGGTTGCCGAGGACGATGCCGGCGGTCGCGGCGGCCGCGACACCGGCCTCCGTCTTCAGCAGGTCGCCGCCGCCGTACGCGACCAGCGCGCCCGCCAACACCAACAGTCGCGCGTTCTGTGGCGCGTTGCCGGGCGAGAGGTCGACGTACCGGAGGAGGTAGTACACCACGCCCGCGGTGACCGCGCCGACGAGCATCCCGATCCCCAACCGCTCGGTGAACAGGACGACGAACTCTGCCGGTGTCGCCCCGCCGGTGATGATCACTTCGAACACCACGACTGCGACGATGGCAGCAGTCACGTCGTTGACGATCCCCTCCGTCTCCAGTGCGGCCGCGACGCGGTCCCGAACCGGCACGACGGACAGGATCGGTGTGATCACCGTCGGCCCCGTTGCGACCAGTAACGCGCCGATCAGCGCCGCGACGAGCCACTCCGTCCCGATTGCGAACCGGACCGCGATCGTCGTCCCGACGAACGCGACGATAGCGCCGAGCGTCACCAGCCGCAGAGTGACGCTGGGTGCCTCTCTGAGCTTCGTCGCCTGAAGGTGGAACGCCCCCTCGAAGACGATGATGGCGACCGAGAGCCCGACGATGGACGGCAGCGCGTTGCCGAACGAGTCCGGCGTGATCAGCGGGTCGATCCACGGGACGAACGCGCCGATCCCCTCCGGCCCGAGGAGCACACCCGCGGTGACGAGGAAGATGATACTCGGCACTTGGAACCTGTCTGCGAGCACCTTGGCCCCGACACCGACTGCGATGATCGCCGCCGTGACTGCGATCAGCGAAGAACTGGCCATCGACTCGCCTCCATACCTCTGTTTCCGGCGTGATCACGTATAAACGCACGTACTTCGACCCAGTTTTGCGGGTCCACCTGCCGGGACAGCCCGCTGTGAATCTCTCTCACACCACATATATCTGATTTTACTAGATTTAAAATGAAATAGAAAGATTACTATTCTAATAAGAAAACCAAATGTGTATAACAAAACAAGATAAAAAAAGAGACAGACAGAAACAACGCTCACGTGGTAGATATAACTAACATAGAATTGAAAGTTATTAAAAAATGCTAAAGATTTCATAATAGACTGAGTGAAGAGGCGAAGTCTAGTCGTTCAGTTGATGTTAGGAGCGGTCTTCAGGCGGATATTCACTGCGATTCAGGAGCTCCTTCACAGAGTTCCTTCTACAGTCGTCCCGAAGCTAGGGAGTTCCCAGCTCCTGATCGCAGTTCTCGGTGTACTAATCGCACAGACGGCAATCAGAGGGGCTCTTACCGAACTGAGTGAAACAGGTTGACGACGAAGCAGTCAATAAGCCAGTGCAGTGGCGCTCCAGCGAGGTTTAGCGTCCGTACGAACCCGTAGATTCGGACGGACTGCTCCAATCCGGGCTTGGAGAGGCCACGGAACTTCTGAAGCCACGGTTTCACCAACGACCACAGACATTCAACCTGATTGATGTGAGCGCCCTGTCGGTGAAGCCGTAGCGGCAGTTACGGCACCAGATCCGGGGACTGCTGTCCCCGGACTGGATGTCAGTCTCCCCGCACTCTGGACAGGGCGCTCGTTCCCACGCCCCCTTACAACGCTGCTCGATCTCCGCATCGAGCGGCTCTGGCCGCAACACTATTGTGGCGAGCTCAACGATACTCTGTAGCATCCCGCCGAAGGCTGTCTGATTGGTCATATCAACAAGCAGGCGGCGGGATGCTGTAACTGCCAGGATGCCGTTTCACTCAGTTCGGTAAGAGCCACAGTCGAACCGTCCTACACCAGCCAACAATCGTTACTTCCCGAACGGGCTCTCACGACGCTGTCTGAGGCCGTCTAACGGTC
>CAKZQY010000056.1 GCA_937142015.1 uncultured Halobacteria archaeon | reverse complement strand
CCGCCGGCCTCCTCCATGTCAAGGAGGTGTCATAACCGGACTAGACTACCAACCCTCGCCTGCTGCGAGGCACTCCGAGATATTGGTGGGCTACAATTGAACCTTTCGAATGCGAGCGACGCCGGTGTCCCGACAGGGCCATCGCTGCCGGCAGCGAGCCACCGAACCCACAAGTTCTCACACGCGGGTTCCGCCAGAGACGGGCGGGAACAGCGCGAGTTCGTCGTCGGGCGAGACGGGCGTCGCCAGTCCCTCGGAGGCCGGCTCCCCGTTGTGGAGGAGGTTGACGTGGTCCGCGAGCTCGCCGTCGGCGTCACAGACACGCTCCGCGAGCGCCGGGTGTGCGGTCAACAGCTCGTCTAACGCCTCCCCGACTGTCTCGACGTCGTCCGTCACTGTCGGCTCTCCGGTGCCTGCGACCTCCGCGAGGTCGGCGAACAGTTTCCACTGCACACTCTACACGAGGGCAGCGTGTGCGTATGAGCGTTGCGCCGCCTGCCCCGCCACCAACCTGTGAGGACTGTCGTAACAACGAATATATAACAACCTCGTCGTCCGACCGGGTGGTTCGTACAGAAGTATTTCGTATTCGGATTTTGACAGGAAGTGAACAGAGTTTCACCTAACCGTTATGTGTTACTACACCTTCGTTTCAGTCACGGTGGGAGCAGCGGACACCGTGTGCCTCTGACAAGACCCCCCCCCCGTCCGCCGGGCTTCCCGCCGGTTTTCCGTGTCACGTCCCAGCGACAGCGTCGTCACTCGCTGTCTGTCGTCGGCTGTGTCGACGGCTGCCGGCAGATGTATCAGACAGTCACCAACGGTCCCACCAGTCAGTCACCAGCGGGCGGCCCGATCAGTCGGCAGTCGGCGGGGTCTCGATGTACTTCTCGTTGATCTCGTACTCGCCGTACTCGTTTTCCACGAGGTACTCACCGTAGTACGGGACACGTTCGGCGACGACTTCGCGGAACGTCTCGCGGATCTCGGCTCTCGTCATCTCTCCCATCGACACGAGGTCGTCGTTGCGGTTGAGACAGCCTTTGAGGTAGCCTTCGTGAGTGACGCGCACCCGACCGCAGTTGGCACAGAACGTCTCGTTCTCGACGGGGTCGACGATCTCCACCATCCCGCCGTCGACCCAGTAGCGTCGCCGGTCGTGCATCTCTCTGTGTTCGATCCGGTCGGCGATGTCGGACAGCCAGTCGTGGACGCGGTCGATGTCGATGTTCCACTCCGGCCGTCCGGTCAGCTCCGGCATGTACTCGATCAACTGGAGCTGGAGCCCGTCGTTCTCGGCGACGTGGTCCACCATCCCCTCGACGTAGCCGGCGGTGTGTTCGAAGACGACCATGTTCAGCTTCACCGGATCGAGACCGGCGTCGACTGCACACCGCACGCCCTCCAACACCTGCTCGTAGGCTCCCGACTGTGTCACCTCGGCGAACGCCTCCGGGTCGAGCGCGTCCTGTGAGACGTTCACACGGTCGAGTCCCGCATCGACTAGCTCCGGCGCACGTCCGGGGAGGAACGTCCCGTTCGTCGTCATCGAAGTCTCCATCTGCTCGGGGGTCCGCCGGATGATCTCCGTCAGGTCGTCGCGCAACATCGGCTCACCGCCGGTGAACTTCACGGAGTCGACGCCGAACTCCGCGGCGACCTCCAAGAAGCGGACCACGTCGTCCGTGCTCATCTCGTGGTCCTGCGGGTCCATCGGACCGCGTGTGTCACCCAGCCCCTCGTTGTGACAGTAGACACAGTCGAAGTTACAGCGATCCGTGAGTGACACCCGGACTCCCGTCACTTCCCGACCGAACTCGTCAGATAGGGGCGCAGTCATGTGCCGCTGTAACGTGCGCGCCCACTTCAATTCGTGGGTGAATTGGCGGCGAATGTAACTACGAGTGGTTTCGGATCGTCGTAGACGGCGGCGTTCACAGTTCCACTCACACTCGAACAACGGCGGTCACTTAACTACTGTCGGGGGGTGTGAGAAATCCTTATTCGCCGGAGGGTCGGAGTCGGGGCATGGACGAGACAACGGTCCGCGAGCGGCTCGGGCGGGTCGAGGACCCAGAGTTGGGAGACGACATCGTCTCCTTGGGGTTGGTGAACGCGGTCGCAGTCGACGACGAGACGGAGACAATCGAGGTGTCGTTGGCGTTAGGTGCGCCGTACGCGCCGACAGAGACCGCGATTGCGGGCGACGTGCGGGACGCGTTGGCAGATCTGTCGTACGAGGTCGACCTGTCGGCGTCGTTGCCGACAGCACTCTCCGAGGAGGAGCAGGTGCTCCCGGGCGTCCAGAACGTGATCGCAGTCGCCTCCGGGAAAGGTGGCGTCGGAAAGTCGACAGTGGCGGTGAACCTCGCCGCGGGGCTCTCACAACTCGGCGGTCGCGTCGGGTTGTTCGACGCCGACGTGTACGGGCCGAACGTCCCGCGGATGATCGACGCCGATCAGGCACCACGCGCGACAGAGGACGAGGAGATCATTCCGCCGGAGCAGTACGGTGTTCGGCTCATCTCGATGGCGTTCCTCGTCGGCGAGGACGACCCCGTCATCTGGCGTGGCCCGATGGTCCACAAGCTCATCACACAGCTCGTCGAGGACGTGCGTTGGGGACAACTCGACTACCTCGTGTTGGATCTCCCACCCGGGACTGGAGACACACAGCTCACGATCCTCCAGACGCTCCCACTGACGGGTGCGGTCATCGTCACCACACCGCAGGAGGTCGCCGTCGACGACGCTCGGAAGGGGCTACGGATGTTCGGGAAACACGAGACGAACGTGCTCGGGGTCGTCGAGAACATGAGCGGGTTCACCTGTCCCGACTGTGGCTCGACACACGAGGTGTTCGACAGCGGCGGTGGCGAGGCGTTCGCCGCGGCCAACGACCTCCCGTTCCTCGGTGGGATTCCACTCGACCCGACAGTGCGGACCGGTGGGCCCGAGAACCACCCCGCAGTGTTACACGAAGACTCCGAGACAGCCGAGGCGTTCCGCGTGGTCACGGAGAACGTAGCGAACAACGCCGGTCTGGTCAACAGACGCGAGGTGAGCACCGAGGGCGTCGTCACACACGGCGGTGACCTCGACAGCAATCCCGGCGCGCCGGGTGACCCTCACACTGGTGGCGGTCACGGACACGAGCACGGACACGGACGTGGAGGTCACGGACACGAACACTGACACGGACGCGGAGGACACGAACACTGACACGGACGCGGAGGTCACGAACAGAGAGACAATCAGTGGTTCGACAGAAACGGAATCTCGGCCAGTGGACACATCGGTAGCTTTTCGCGCCCGGCTGTGTGGACTGGACGTATGGACACCGCGAGGCTCGTGGACGCCCTCAGAGACGCCGACGCCGTCAGGTTCGGTGAGTTCGAACTCTCACACGGCGGCACGAGTGACTACTACGTCGACAAGTACCGGTTCGAGACGGACCCAGAGGCGCTGTCGCTGATCGTCGACGCGTTCGCCGACAGACTCGACGACGAGCACCTCGCCGGCGTCGCGCTCGGTGCCGTCCCGCTGGTCGCGGCGACGGCCGTCGAGACGGAGACACCGTACGCTATCGTTCGGAAGGCGAAGAAGGAGTACGGCACCGGGAACCGAATCGAAGGGAGCCTCCCGACCGACGACACGGAGACCGTCGTATTGGAAGATATCGCAACGACCGGGAAGTCTGCGCTCGACGCCGTCGAGGCACTGCGCGGGGCCGGCACGACTGTCGACCGCGTGCTCGTCGTCGTCGACCGCGAGGAGGGAGCGACGGGGCTGCTCGCCGATCACGACGTGAGATTAGAGTCGCTGCTCACTGCTTCGGAACTGCTCGCACGACGAGACGAACCGTAGTCAGGAGAACGTGGCGACGATGCGGTCGCGGCCGGCGTAGACGACTGCGGAGGCGACAGCGAGCGCGGTGAGCACTGCGAGCGTCTGGCCGTACTGGCCGCCGGCAGCGTGTCGTCCCGCGTAGGCGACCACGAGGAACGAGGGCCCACGGCCGAACACCACCAGCGCGATCAGCGTCCGGAGACGGAGCCGCGAGAGACCGACGACGAAGCACAGCACGTCGTCCGGGAACGTCGGGAGCAGGAACAACACGAACAGTCCGACGCGCCCGCTGTCAGAGACGAAGCCATCCCACCGGTCGAGTGTGTCTGTGTCGATCACGCGCTCGACGTACGGCCGTCCGTAGTGGCGCGACAGGAGAAACACGACAGTACTCCCGATAGTGACGCCGACGAGGCTGTACACCGTCCCCCACACGGTGCCGAACAGGAATCCGCCGACGCCGCCGAGAATCTGACCCGGCAGCGGCGCGACAATCACCTGCGCGGTCTGGACGGCGACGAACACTGCGGGCGCGAACACGCCGTAGCTCGCCACGGCCGCCCGGAGTCGCTCCGGGTCGGTCAGCTCCGGTGTGAGACGCGTCGTTGCGAGCGTGAGGAGTCCGACTGCGAGGAGCAACGCGACAGCTTTCCAGACCGCGTCGCGTCGTGCCGCCGCCGAGTCGAACACCTGCGGCCACTCACGCGAGTCGAACACCTGCAGCCACTCACGCGGGTGGAGTCGTGCGGGCACGAGCGCGGAGAGCCAGTTCGGGATCACAGGAGCGACGTCGTTCGGATCGAGACGTTGTGAACCACTTTCCGCACGTACCGTCGTGCCGAGGTGTCGAACCCCCGAGCGCGTGTCTGTCCGGAACGCATCGCCGTGAGCACTGTCGTACTGTCGACCGCTCGACGGGAGGTCGCGTCGGACGAGTGGTTTCGGTCGGTGCCGCGGCGACGGACGTGGGCCGTGGAGCAGCTGCCACCGTCACCAGCGTACGAGTCGCGGTCGGCCTCGGGGAGGAACACCTCCGTCGCACCGGCCCCGACAGCCTCCGGCTGGTGTGCGTCACTGCCGCCGTACCGCGGGTAGCCACGCTCGGCGGCGAACCGTCGCGCTTGGTCGTTGCGAATCCCGGTGAGCGTGTGCGCGTTCCACACCTCGATGCCGTCGACACCGCGGATCGCGCTGCTCGGGGTGCCGTGCCGCGAGCGCTGGAACGGGTGTGGAACGACTGCGACCCCGCCGGCGGCGCGGATCACGGCCGCCGTCTCGTGGAGCGGCCGATTCGCCGGCGGCGCGTCGGTGACGCCGATGCCGAGTAGGTGGCCGTCCGCGGTCGACGCCTCGACACCGGGAATCACGAGGAGGTCGGTGCCGACCGCAGCCTCTCGCGCGGCGTCGACGTTCGCGGTCGTGTCGTGGTCTGTCACCACGATTCCGTCGAGACCAGTGTCGACTGCGGCTGCAACGACGTCCTCGACCGACGCGCTGGAGTCGTAGGAGGCGTCTGTGTGGACGTGCGTGTCGATCAACAACGACGAACTGCCGTCGAACCGCTCGGAAGCCCGAACACGCGTCGCGTCGGCGTCGGTCGACGCGTCGCTCACCGTCCCGTCGTTCCGCGAGCGAGTCGGTGTCACACGTACCCCAGCTCCAACAACACGGCCAGTCCGCTGGCGAGGAGCGCGACAGCGCCGGCCAGCAGGTGGCTCTTGTCGTTCTTGTACGCCTTGTAGTCCGAGACCATCAGCGGTGCAGCCAGCAGCACGGTCACGCCCGCAGCCCAGCCGTTCCACGGCCCGACTAGCGTGAACAGGAAGTAGTTCGCCACGCAGACGACGTTCGTGTGGACCACGGTCGTCCCGTGGTAGTAGCTCTCATCTCCCTCGGAGCCGAACCCCTCCGCGTTGTGCCGGACGAGCCGGAGCCCGCCGAGCGCGAGGATCACGAACCCAACGACCGCGCCGACCACCGGGTGCGGTGCCATCGTGACGTGGTACAACAGCGCTGCCGGGACGAGGTACGCGAACACGTCGATGAACGAGTCGACCTGTCGCCCGAACGGAGAGGACACCCCCGCCCGACGAGCGTAGTAGCCGTCGAGCTTGTCGAAGAGGAACGCGACGAACATCACGATCAACGCGACGTTCGGCTCCCCACGGAGGAACAACAACGCGCTGGTCCACCCGAAGAACAACGCGACGAGACTCAGGTAGTCCGCCCCCGTCAGACTGGACAACACGTTCGTGCGCCCAGCCTCCGTGACTCGCCGTCCGTCGATGTCGACCCTCTTTTGTACGCGCCTGATCGCCGTGTCCAGTGCATCCATCGCGGGTCACTCTCCACTGTGTCCGACACCAATATAAAGATTACCGAATCTCTTCGTTGGAGGCACAGAGTATATATTAGTATATAGCTAGCGGTATCGCCGAAGCTAGTGATTACTGCGAATAGTTCCACGGAGGGTGTCGAAAACCGACGGCTCATAGTGATTACTGCGAATGGTTCCGTGGACGGCGGCGAAACCCGAC
>CAKZQY010000055.1 GCA_937142015.1 uncultured Halobacteria archaeon | reverse complement strand
CTCTCGAAGGTCGAAGAAGTCCGCGCAGCGAACGAGCGACGGGCCGACAGAGGCGAGTAGCGACACCAGCGAGCAGCGGTCTCACCAGTCCGTTCCTCACTCGTCGTTCTGACAGAGGGACTCCATCTCGGTGACGAACTGCTCCGTCCGTGTGACCAGCTCCGCAACGTCGTCCGTGATCGCCTCGTATCCGTAGTCGGCCTGCTGTCGCAGTTCCGAGAGGTGGTTCAGGAATCGCTCGTCTTCGACTCGGGCATACGCGGGTGTACACTGTCCGACGTGATGTGTATTTCCCCGCACGTCGGGTCGGCGACCGATCCGGTACGAGCTCACAGACGATTCGCTTGTGACACGAACGCAGGTCACAGAACAGTCACAGTGAGGTCGAAAGGCGGTGGACAGTCGAGAGCGGTCAGTCGTGTTCCGCGTCTCGTCTCCGAGTCACGTCGTCTCACGCTCGCGCCAGTCGGTAACGTCGTCGGCACGACGGAGCTTCTTCTCGTAGTAGTCGAGCGGGTGGCCCGCGACCGAGCGGTGGTCGTCAGTGTTCTCACAGACGCCGTACGCCTCCAGCGTCCGGCACGACGGCGGGGGGTACTGTGTTCCGTCGCCGTCCCGCAACACCTCCAGCGTCTTGTCCACCGTGTCGACAGTCAGCTCGCCGTGGGACAGCATCAGGACCTCCTGTTGATCGAGACCGATGGCGGCGAGGAACGCGAGCAGGGCGAACCGCGCCTGTGGGGAGATCGACTCCTCTTGTCGGACACGATCCAGCAGCCCTCGCAGGCACGGCGGGAACAGCTCTGGTGCGAGCGTGTCGACCTCGGTCGTGCCGGTGCGCTCCGCGAGCAGTTCGCGGAGATCCGACACCTCCCGTTCCAGTTCCGCCGCCACCGCGTCGTCGACACCCTCGAACGGGAGGCCGGCGGCGACGCGCGCTCGAACCCCCGCCTCCAGCAGCTTGTCGAGTTCCTCGCGGGTGACGCGAACCTCGCCGTCCGCGAGTTCGCGGTTGACCAGCCGCCACTCCGTCCCCCACGTCGGGTCCGCCAGCGACAGGTACGAGCCGACACCGAGCCAGAACCAGTCCGAGCCGCGTCGTGTGCTCGCCGTCCCCCGTCCGGCGCGCGACGACGTGCTGTCACCGGTCGGCCGCGCCGGCTCCGCTCGGCAGTCGGCCGCGAGATCGAACTCGGCGAGCAGCGTCTGTCGGTCGATCCGGTCCCGGCGGCCGTCAGAACTGACGAAATCGCTGGTGAATCGAGTGTGTGCGGTCTGTGCCTCCGCAGTCGCGTACTTCTCGACAGCCGCGTCCGCGTCCAACAGCGAGACCAGAATGCGCGCGACCGGGTACGACAGCAGCTCTTCGCGGGTGTCCCAGTCGTGTGGCGTCTCACTCTCCGTCGTCCCGTCGAGCAGCGCTCGCTCGACACGCTCGCGGGCGCGGTCGACCACCGGGTCGGCCGTCGCAACCAGCGTCGTCAGGTCGACACCCGACGCTCGTACCGCCTCGCGGGCGCGACCGAGGAACGGGTACCGGGCGTCGACGGGTTCCATACCTGTCCCGGGTTGGATTGGTCCCCGTGTAAGCCCTACGGTCACGCGACTCGCTGCCGCGACCTCCAGTCAGGCGACTCGTCGCTGTGCTGTCGTCCGGGGTCGACTGGGAGTCGGGCGGTGACTGAGAGTCGGGCGGCGACAGTGGAGCGGGCATCGGAACGGTAATGACGGTCACAGGACAACGAGCAGTCGTGACGACGTGGGTCGAGACACCGGAGGGCGGACGGGCACGCGGTCCACGCGGTCTCCTCAGGGCGTGGTTCGAGGTCGTGATTCACCCGCGACGGTTCTTCCACAACGGGGTCGCCCCGGGCGATCAGGCACCCGGCCTCGTGTTCGCGGTCGTGGTGGCGCTGCTGTACGTCGGGACGCTGATCGCAGTCGAGCCCACGACCGTGCCGACGGTGTTCGGCGGTCGTGTCGGCTCGGCAGTCGTCGCCGTTGCCGCCACGGGGTTGTTGCTCGCGCCCGCGACACTCCACCTCACGGCCGCGATTCAGACGGTGGTGCTGATTCTCGTCTCCGTCCGCGTGCGAGCCACACTCGCGGCGATTCGCGGCGGTGACGGCTGGCTGGTGACTGCCGACCGTGCGGGGGTCAGCGAGACTGTCCAGGTGGTCGCGTACGCGGCCGGCCCGTGTGTCCTCGCCGGACTCCCGCTGGCCGAACTCCGAGCGGCGAGCACACTGTACGCGGGCTACCTGCTCGTCGTCGGACTCGCGGAGGTTCACGACCTCTCGCCTGCCCGAGCGATCACCGCCGGCACTGTCCCCGCAGCGCTCGTGTTCGGCTACGGCTTCGGCGGCTTCGACGCGATTGCCGCGCTACTCACTCGGTGGTACGTCATCTGAGACTGACGGGTCGGTGTGGCTGGAGACAGCCCACTCGACGGCTACGGCTCGTGAACGTCGTCGAGATCCTCGACTCGACGGCTACGGCTCGTGAACGTCGTCGGAGTCCCCGACTCGACGGCTACGGCTCGTGAACGTCGTCGAGGTCCTCGACTTCGGGCGCGTTCGTGATCACGACGGTCCGGTCGTCGCGTTCGACACGGAACGCGTCGGCGAACGAGCCGTCCGGAACGCGGTAGACGCCCGCGCCGACAGTCTCGGCACCGAGTCGCGTCCGGAGGAGTTTCCGGTAGGCGGTTGTGAACTCCCGGGCGTCTGCCGTCGTGTCCCAGCGGAGCTTCCAGACGTAGCCGAGTTCCTCGCCGTTGCTGTACGGGACGAGTCGGTCCCCGCCCCACCCCGTCGAGGCTGTCGTGGTGTACGTACGGACGGAGTACGGACCGTCGTTCTCGTAGTGGCTGTCGCGGTCGATCACACCGCCGGCCCACAGCGTCGTGTAGACGCCGAGTTCGCCGAGACGCTGGGAGCCGCCCCGGACCGAGAACCGCGACCAGTCGTCCGACGACCGGTCGACGACGGTCACCGACAGCGCCTCCTCGTCGGGGTACGTCTCGGGGTGGATCGTCTGCTCGGTGGTCGTCGGTGGATCGTCGTACGCGTCGTTCACGGCCGCCCACCCCCCGCGCTGGCGGAGCGCGTGGACGAAGCCGGTTCCGTCGGCGTACGGCTGGTAGATTGCGGCGAACAGTCCACGGTCGTAGCTCGGGCCGTCCCCGTCACCCCCGCCGCCCGTGTCGGGTTTCGGCAGACACGACCAGTCCGTCTGACAGCGCTCGTCGTACAGCGTGTCGACGTAGCGGGCGTCACCCTCCGTGAGTCCGCGGCGAGCGATCGTCCCGTCGCGTGTCGAGGCTCCCTCGTAGCCGAACTGCTGGTCTTGGAGCGCGTGGACCAGCTCGTGAGCGAGCGTCGTCCGGTCGACCGTCGGCTTCTCGGCGTCGCTGACGAGCACGATCCGATCCTGTGCCGGCGTGTAGTACCCCGCGACGGAACTGCCGTACAGCGCCGAGAACGACTCCGACACGTCCTCGCCCTCGCCGAGCACGAACTGCGCCTCCCACACCTGACTGCGGAACTGCTCGACACGCGGTGGCGTATCGCGTGTGAACACGTCTCGTTCGCGGTACTCGGCCCGAGAGATCACCTCGACGGGCACCGTGGTCTCGAACTCTAACTGTCGGATCACCTCGACGCGGGCCATCGTCCGGTTGAGTACGGCCTGCAACTCCGTCTCGTTGAGTCCGTTCTCGACGGTCACGGCCAACTCCGCGTCGTAGCGCACGCCACCCTCGACGCCAATTTTGTCTGTCGAGGCGGTGCCGTCGCTCGCGCTCGATCCACCGTCACCCGCGGCAGATCCACCGTCGTCTCCGCCCGCAGCGCTCTCGCCGCTCCCGGCGTCTCCACTACTGCCACTCCCGTCGCCGCCAGTTCCGTCTGCTGCACCGTCGGCCGCAGGCTCGCCGTCTGCTGCCGGCGCTGTGACGGCGTCGTCGCCGCCGAACGCTGCCGAACAACCCGCGAGGACGACGAGAACCGCTACGAGGAGTGCCGCGAGCGTTCGATTCACACCCTGTCTCTGTCCGAGACGGACAAAAACGTGTTCCAGTGTCGCGCCGACTGCGGGTGGTGCCCGGTGCGTCTCTCGGAGCGGAGTGGCTGCCCGTCTGCGACACGAAGTCGACGGTACCCAGCGATCGTGTCGACCAACACCGAGAATTTGGTAATCGAAAGATAAATACCAATAGCATACAGTGTAGACCGTAGATGCAGAGAGGCTACTCGCAACGAGCAGTTCTGTTGTACGTGGGCAGTGAACTCGAACGGA
Organism: uncultured Halobacteria archaeon; assembly: GCA_937142015.1. Lineage (GTDB taxonomy): Archaea > Halobacteriota > Halobacteria > Halobacteriales > Haloferacaceae > JAHENP01. The sequence continues at coordinate 9,364 of CAKZQY010000055.1, read as the reverse complement.
TGGGAGAGGCACTGGACGCGAGCGAGGAGACAGTTGTCGATGCGATCGAGCTGTGTGGTGACGTTCTCCGGTCGGAGTACGACTACAGTTCACTCGACGCGATCGCCGGGGCCTGTTTTCACCTCGCGTGTAAACGCCGAGACGAACCAATTGCACTGCCCGACACTGCCAGTCAGGCTCGGAAGTCGAGAAATCGTGTGCAACGAGAGAGCGCACAACTGGTGTCGGAGCTCGACGTACAGATGACTCCCAAACAGCCCGATACGTATCTCGAAGCGGGGATCGAACAGTTCGACCTCACGGAAGCGCAGGCGGCGGAGTGTTTCGAGTTGCTCGAGCGTGGGAGAGACCAGAACCTCCACAGCGGGTTGGCACCGACGACCGTCGCCGGCGCTATCATTTACGCCGTTTCGGAGAAACACGATCTCGGAATAAATCAGAAGGAGATCGGGGAGTTGGTCAGCAAGACAGACGTGTCCATTCGGAAGTACTACAAGTCGTTTCTGGAGCTGGCAGACGACGTTCCGGTGGACGTGCTCCCCCCGCAGACGACAGACGAAGCACTGAGCACACTACAGACGAAAGTTACGCGTCACCCGTCCTCCTACGCCGAGGAGGCCCGTCGTCTCGTAGCCGAGACTGATGTCAGTGGCAACGTCAGTCCTGCCGGGTTCGCTGGGGGTGCGTACTTGGCCGTCGTCGAGAGACACGACGTGTGGATGACCGCCGACGAGGTCAGTTCGGCCCTCGGTGTCGCAGTACAGACAGTCAGACAACACAAGCGAACAATCCAGCGCAAATCCGATGTCGAAGTCGAACGTATCTGACGAGCAGTGTCGGGAGTGGCGGGCGGCGTACCGCAGTGGTCTCTCTCCGTACGAGGTCGCTGTCGAGAACGACGTCGACCGGGGCGAGGTTTACACACACCTGGCGGGCGAGTGTTCCCACAGTAGCCGCGACGCACCGGTCTCGTCGAGTCGGGGCCACGACGTGTCTGACGCAGAGTGCAACGAGATGCGAGAAGCGTACCACTCCGGAGGTGAGATGCAGGAGCTCGAAGAGTCGACCGGTCGCCGCTGGGGGACAATCGTCCGCCACCTCACCGGGGAGTGTGACCACAGTGACGACAGCGGACTCACCGTCGAGAGAACGGAGATCCTCGAGAGAGACCACGTGTCGCCAGAGACGTGTGCGGAGTTTCGTCGGGGGTGCCGTGACGCATCGAGCGTGATGGCCTACGCGGAGACAGTCGAGTACCAGTACCAGCTGGTTCTCGCACACGTCAACGGAGACTGTGACCACGACATCGACGTTCCGCCACGTGAGCCGAACGACCGCCGTGAAGACGTCTCGAGGGAGACCTGCCAGAGCATTCGTGAGTCGTACAGGGCTGGCCCGGAGGTCGAGTTCGAGGAGTTGGCCGAGGAGTACGACTGTTCGCCGGGAACAGTCGAACAACACGTGACGTTCAGATGTTCACACCCTCCCGTCGATACGCTCGTGACTGAGGTCGAGGCAGTCGAGGATCTGCTGGACGACAGTGTCCAGATTCGGATCAAAAAGTGACCCGAGATGGGCTCCGGATAAATCTCTACGCACGACCCTACGACGCCAGTGCATCCGTCGCGCACGTCTCGTTGCCGGAGACACGCAGTGGTTTACGGCTCGGTCGCGTACGGGAACCCATGGACGAGTCCGTGTTGGACACAGTCGGGTCGCCACTCGTCCGGGTCGACGGGCCGTCGGAGGCGACGGTCGCCGCCAAGTTGGAGTCACGCAACCCGGGCGGGTCGGCGAAGGATCGCCCAGCACGCGCGATGATCGCGGCCGCGGAGGCGTCTGGCGAGCTCCAGCCGGGTGACGAGATCGTCGAGCCGACCTCGGGGAACACGGGCGTCGGGTTGGCTGTCGCCGGTGCGGCGAAGGGGTACGACGTGACAATCGTGATGCCCGCCTCGAAGAGCCCCGAGCGGCGGCAGTTGCTCCGTGCGTACGGGGCGACGGTGGAGTTGGTCGAGGGCGACATCTCCGACGCCCGCGAGCGTGCGGACGAACTCGAAGCGACGGGGATGGTGCAGTTGCACCAGTTCGACAACCCCGCGAACCCGCGTGCGCACTACGAGACCACCGGTCGGGAGATCCTCGACCAGTTGGACGGTCACGCGCCGGACGCGCTCGTCGCGGGTGTCGGCACCGGTGGCACCGTCACCGGAATCGGCCGGCGGCTCCGCGAGTCGTTCCCCGAGGTCGACGTGGTCGCGGTCGAGCCGACGACGAACGCGGTGTTGTCCGGCGGAGAGCCGGGGGCCGACGAGTTCCAAGGGATGGGCCCGGGGTTCGTCGCGCCGAATCTCGACACCGACCTGCTAGACGGCGTGCTCACGGTGGATCTCGACACTGCGGAGGCGGAGTGTCGTCGACTCGCCCGCGAAGAGGGGATTCTCGTCGGCCAGTCCTCCGGCGCGTCGAACGTCGCCGCCCGCCGCGTCGCTGCCGCGTTCGCCGCCGGCGAGCGACCGGACTACCGATCGGTGGCGCTCGACGACTGGGAGCCGCGACCGACTGCCGGCGCTGCCGACGGTGATCCGGTTGTGCTGACTGTGTTCTGGGACTCCGGTGAACGCTACATGTCGACGGGACTGTTCGAGGACGACGACGGCTGACGAACGAGAGGGACGACGACGACTGACGGACGAGAGCGTGCAATCGGCAGCTGGTTCGCCACGCGTACTCGATACCAGAAGTTCTATTCCCAGTAGTATTTTCGGTGAGCGTGTGAACGACGAGCTACAGAATCTCAGCACGGCCGAGTCGTTCGTCTACCTCGGTATCGTCACCTACTGCGTGTTCGTCTTGGCCGGCGGACTGCGTGTTTCGCTCCACCCGTTCGTGCTGCTCGGGGTCTCGATGGCGCTCTACTACGCAGTTCTCTCGGTGCTGTACGACCGGACGAGTCACGGTGAGTGGTTCTGGGAGCGGTGATCCGACGCCGCTCGGTTGGCCAGCGTCCTCTCGCGGACGGACCGACACGGATTTACGCTCCCCGCCAGCAGAGACAGACACGATGAGACGCACCACAGCGTCGGGCGGGGGCGACACGGGTCGCCCGCGGTCGGCAGTGGCGTCGGCGGGAGTGACTTCGCATGGTCGGTGAGCGGGTTCATGGTCCCAGAGAAGGGACGCAACGCGTACACGGCACTCAGGCGTGAACTCGACGGCGAGCCGCTGGCGGCGTCGTGGCTCCGTGAAGTGATCGACGAGCGGGGGAAACACGCTGCAAAGACCGGGGTCGGCTTCGAGGACCTGAAGCGACAGGTGGCGTACGTCAACGAGGTGTCGGGCACGGAGAACGGGAGCACGCTCGAACTCGGGTTCAGAGACTACGGTCGGTTGAAACCCAGGCCAGTCTTCGAGTCCGCGGCGCTGACGAGCCGCCGGATCGAGGGGTACGAGTCGCCGAGCGACGCCTACCGCGGCGGCGCGACCCGCTTTTACGCCGGCTACGACGAACTGCTCGAAGAGCTGTTGCGCGAGGATCGCACACGCTCGCTCACCGGCGGGTTCGCGGCGACCGTCGACCGAGAGCTGGACGCGTACGGCTACGAGCGTGTGGCGACACTCGGCGACGAGGTGCAGTGGGCCGCGATGGCGGGGGACGGCGACCTCCCGAGTCGGCCCGCGGTCGTGCTCGTCCCGTCCGCGTTCCGCCTGCTCGCAACCCAACTGGCGGGGCACGCCTTCGAGACAATCGGCCGTATCGAGACGTACGAGATGTACACACACACGACCGAGGGGATCACCTTCGACGACGAGGAACAGGTGCTCGCAGACGCCGAGCCAGGCGTCGCGGGCGTCTACATGTACGTCTCCGGCTCCACGGCAGCGTCGTACAGTCTCGCAGTGGAACCGATCGGCGGTGCAGTCAGCAGACTCGGCGTCTTCGAGACGCGACAGGAGCAGACGATGACAGAGATCACGAGCTTGAAAGGATTCTACGACCGGTACGCCGACGAGTTCGCCTCGTGGCGGCAGGTCATCGACACGGTAGAGTCGACCGCAGCGGAGTTCGGCTTCCGCGAGGTGAACACCCCCGCAGTCGAACGGACGGACCTCTACAGGGTGAAGTCCGGGGAGGAACTCCTCGATCAGACGTACAGCTTCGAGGACCGCGGGGGCCGAGAGGTGACACTCACTCCCGAACAGACGCCGACTCGCGCGCGGATGGTACAGGAGAAGCGACAGGAGCTCTCGACGCCGATCAAGTGGTACGACACCTCCAAGCGGTGGCGCTACGAGCAGGTGCAGAAGGGCCGCGACAGGGAGTTCTTCCAGACGGACATCGACATCTTCGGCGTCGAGTCCGTCGCAGCCGACGCGGAGGTGATCGCCTGTGCCGCCCGCATCTACGAGAAGCTGGGCGTGACAGACCGCGTCGAGTTCCTCGTCAACGACCGTCGCCTGCTGGAAGCCGCGCTGGAGGCCAACGACATCGACAACACCACACAGGTGATGCAAGTCGTCGACGACAGAGAGAAGCTCACGACGCCGGAGTTCCACGACGCGCTGGCGAACGTCGGCGTCGACGGCGACGCCGCACAGCGGGTCGACGAGATCACGTCGATCAGCGGGCCGATCACCGAGACCGTCGACGAGTTGGCGGCGCGCACGCCCGACGACGAGGCGACAGTCGAGGCAGTCGAGCGGATGACTGCGCTCGCCGACCGGCTCGACGCCTACGGTGTCGCCGACGTCTGTCGGCTCGACCTCTCTATCGTCCGCGGACTGGCCTACTACACCGGACTGGTGTTCGAGGCGTTCGACACGGAGGGTGAACTCCGAGCGCTGTTCGGCGGCGGCCGGTACGACGACCTCGTCGGGCTGTTCGGCGACCGCGAGGTGCCGGCAGTCGGCTTCGCGTTCGGCTACTCCCCGACGCGTGAACTCCTCGAACGGGAGGGGAAACTCCCGCCCGAGGAGCCGCGAACCGACGCCTACGTCGCCGCCGTCTCCGCGTCTGTCGCCGACGACGCAGTCGACATCGCCGACTCACTCCGCCGAGACGGGCTCGTGGTCGAGACCGACCTCTCGGGCCGTGGCCTCGGCGACCAACTGTCGTACGCCGACGGAATCGGCGCGCAACTCACCCTGATCGTGGGCGAACGTGACCTCTCGAACGACGAAGTCACCGTCCGCGACATGACCAGCGGTGAAGAGGAACAGGTGCCGCTCTCGACTGTGCAGGAGGCCGTCCGCGACCGACTGTGAGAGAGACTGTTCGCAAGAACGACCTACGCACGACCCTATGAAACGCGACACTGTATCGACACTCGTGACCGACAGTACGAGCCGGCGGGAGTGCGCTCCCAGCGGTAACCGTCGATTTTCCGCCCGCGAGCGTCTGACGGGAGTCTGACGAGAGGGGAAAGGTAATTAGTCTCCGTGGACAACGGCAGCCTATAAATGGACTCGATCGTGGAGGATGCAATCGACGAGGCCGAGGGGGAGGGTGTCCCAGCCGAGGCGCGGAACGCTCCCGGTCACGACACGGCCGGGGGCGGACAGCCGACGGGGAAGATGACGGACGACGAGCTCCAGAGTGTGCTCGAAGAGCTCCAGACCAACATCACGGTGGTCGGCTGTGGCGGAGCCGGCGGCAACACGGTCGACCGGATGTCCGAGGAGGGAATCCACGGCGCGAAGTTGGTCGCCGCCAACACGGACGTGCAACACCTCGTCAACATCGAGGCGGACACGAAGATCCTGATGGGCAAAGAGAAGACGCAGGGCCGCGGTGCGGGGTCGCTCCCGCAGGTCGGCGAGGAGGCTGCAATCGAGTCACAGGAGGAGATCCACGACTCGATCGCCGGCTCGGACATGGTGTTCGTCACTGCGGGGCTCGGCGGCGGCACCGGCACTGGCTCTGCGCCAGTCGTTGCGAAGGCCGCCCGCGAGATCGGGGCGCTCACGATCGCTATCGTCACGACACCGTTCACCGCGGAGGGTGAAGTTCGGCGGACGAACGCCGAGGCGGGTCTCGAACGACTCCGCGACGTGGCCGACACCGTGATCGTCGTCCCCAACGATCGGCTGCTCGACGCCGTCGGAAAGCTCCCCGTCCGGCAGGCGTTCAAAGTGTCCGACGAGGTGCTGATGCGCTCCGTGAAGGGGATCACGGAGCTGATCACTAAGCCCGGACTGGTGAACCTCGACTTCGCGGACGTGCGGACAGTGATGGAGAAGGGCGGCGTCGCCATGATCGGCCTCGGCGAGGCCGAGAACGACACGAAAGCCAGCGAGTCCGTCCAGTCTGCCCTCCGCTCTCCGCTGTTGGACGTGGACATCTCCGGGGCGAACTCCGCGCTGGTGAACGTCACCGGCGGCTCCGACATGTCCATCGAGGAAGCCGAGGGCGTTGTCGAGGAGATCTACGACCGGATCGACCCGGACGCCCGGATCATCTGGGGCACCTCCATCGACGACGAGCTGGAAGGCCAGATGCGGACGATGATCGTCGTTACCGGCGTCGAATCGCCGCAGATCTACGGGCGGAACGAACCGGCACAGGAACAAGCCCAACAGCGTGTCCGCGACATCGACTACGTGGAGTGACACGAACCGGAGAGATCTCGGACAGAACGCGGTCTGTCGCACCGTCCTCGCCCGTGACCGACTGTGTCGTACGGTTGTGCGTAGTGATTTTCCGTGAGTTCTGCGGTATCGAGCGGTATCACGTCGCTGCGGTGCCCGCTGTCAGTCGTCGGTGGTAGCGATCTACGCACGACCGTATCAGTCGAACGCGTCGAGCTCTGTCTGTCTGTCGCTGTCCCGCTCGGAGTTCACGTCGCTGTCCCGCTCGGAGTTCACGTCGCTGTCCCGCTCGGAGTTCACGTCGCTGTCTCGTCTCGCGTTCGCGTCGCTGTCCCGCTCGGAGTTCACGTCGCTGTCTCGTCTCGCGTTCGCGTCGGCGTTCTGTTCGGTGCGCACGCGCTCGCCGAGCGTAGTCTCGACTGGCTCGGTCTCCGTCGCGCCGTACTCTGCTGCGATCCGCTCGGCAGCCTCGCGGCCGCCGGACAGCGACGCACGGCGAGCGACAGTCTCGTCGGCCAACCGCGCCGCGGCCCGCGGCTTCACGCGGTCGTACCGATTCCAGAACTCGGCTTTCGCTGACTCGTACTCGACGACCGGGTAGGGGTAGTCCTCACCGATTTCGACCCCACACTCCATCTGGACGGAGACGGGTGTCTTCTCCGGGCGTGGGAGGTGTTCGTCCGGCAGCGGCGCGAGTTCCGGTACCCAGCGGCGGACGAACTCCCCGTCGGGGTCCTGTTCGCGCACCTGTTTCACCGGGTTGTACAGTCTGAGTGTCGGCTTGCCGACGAGTCCACACTGGTACTGCCACTGGGTGTAGTTGATCGCGGCGACGGAGTCGAGCAGGTGTTCGTGGAAGTAGTCCGCGCCGATCCACCACGGCTGTTGGAGCAGGTGGTAGTAACAGCTCACACACAGTGCGCGCATTCGGAAGTTGAGCCACCCCGTCTCGCGGAGACACCGCATGCTGGCGTCGACCATCGGGAACCCCGTCTCGCCGCGCTTCCACGCCGCGACGAGCTCCGGGTCGTGTCTGTCGCCGTTGAACGCCCGGAGCTCCGGGTTGACTGCCTCGTCGAGCCACCCGGGCCAGTCGACGAGCTTCTGCCGGTAGTGGAGGTTCCAGAACAGCCGCGAGCAGAACATCTCTCGCCCGCGACTCTCCGGCGCGTTCGCCACCACGTGCTGGTACACCTGCCGCACGGAGAGACAGCCGAACCGGAGGTACGGCGAGAGCCCGCTGGTCCCCTCCCGAGCGTCCAGCGGCGAGGAGATGTTCCCCGGGTAGTCTGGGAGCGTCGGGAGAAACGAGGCGAGGCGGTCGCGTGCCGCGCTGGTTCCACCAGTGCGCGTGACCTCCTTCGTCGGGTCGAGATCGTACACGTCGTCGATCTGGTCGACTGTCACTCCGGTGTCGAGTTCTGCGACGGTCACACTTCTCGGGTCCCAGTCGTACTGCTCGGCTTCGAGCCACGCGGTCACGTCTTCCTGCCACTGTGCGCGGCTGTCGTCTCTGTCGCGGACGAGCCCGTCGCCGTCGACGAACTCGACGCCCGCCTCGGCGGCGCGTTCGTCCCGCTCTAGCCCGTACCGTCCGGTCGGTGTGCGCTGAGTGACCACGTCCCAGCCCGCCCGCTGGAACCGTCGGAGAACTGTGATCGGGTCGCCGTGGGCGTAGGTGAGTCCCGCGTCCGCGACTGCCCGGTACTGGCTGTCGAGGTCGCGGAGACAGTCGTGGAGAAAGTCGATCCGACTGTCACACGCCAGCCCGCGCTCGCCGTAGAACGCCGGGTCGAAGACGAACACCGGCAGGACGGCGTCCGCTCTGGCTGCCGCCGCTGCGACTGCTCGCTGGTCGTCGATCCGGAGGTGTTCGCGGTGCCAGACGACTGTTCCGGTCGTCTCGGTGTCTCTGTCGGCTCCCTCGCTGTCGACTCCGGTCGCCGCCGTCTCTCGGTCGACTTGACCACTCCCGACTCCGATCACCTCGCTCGGCCGCGGAATCGCCTCGGGTCGGGGAACGGTCTCGGTGTCGACTCCCGAGGGCTGTGACGACATCGAACAGTCGTACGGGTGCGAAGAATAAATACCCACAGCTGTCGGTCGAGACGGGGTGAACTCCGCGGGCAGGGGGAAGACGTGGCGGTGTGTCTCTTCCTCGCGGACAGCCACAGCGGTAGCGAGGCGGAAGCCCACCGCTTCAGCGCTGTCTCTTGCCCACAAGTCCCACAGCGCACGAGTGGACGGTCGACAGCCGAGAGAGACGACGACTCGACTGGCCGATCCAGTACGGCTGGGTCACTGACTGATAGTGATTACTGCGAGTCTTTACCGCCGTGGCGACTCGTGTCGGCGATCAGAGCGTCTGAGCCGTCGATTTTCGACGCCGTCCGTGGAACTATTCGCAGTAATCACTATGACAACGGGCACTGTCGGCCACGAGGCCGTCTCGCGGAGAGAGGCGGCGAACAACGCTTATCGGCACGGGAACCGAACCGTCGGCCATGAGTTCCCGCGACGACGAGGAGTTAGCGTCCCTGCTGTCGGAGCTAGAGACGACCTTGGAGGACCTCCGGACGGAACTGGACGACGAGCGTCGTGGCGGCCGACCCCGTCGTGACGACCGATCGTCCGATTTCCCTCGCCGTGACGACCGATCGTCCGATTTCCCTCGCCGTGACGACCGGCCGTCTGCCCTGCGCGGACGCGACGACCGCTCGTCCGAATCACGTCGACGCGACGACCGCTCGCCCGAATCACGTCGACGCGACGACCG
>CAKZQY010000054.1 GCA_937142015.1 uncultured Halobacteria archaeon | reverse complement strand
AGCGTTTTGTCGGTGTCAACGTCAAGTTCGAACTGCGCGTTGATTTCAACGTGCATAGGGCACCTCCTGGGGTGGATACCAGAGGTGACCCCGCGTTCACGGGAGTCAGTTTCTACTGAAGTCTAAACGACTTCGAGATGTCCAGTGCCGTCGGTGTACTCCGGTGCTGCCGCGGCGTCGAGGTCGTCCGTGTCGAGCCCAGCGAACTCGCTAGCACCGCTCGACTCGTCCGGAACCTCGCGGCCTTCGAGTCGCGCGACTTCGTCGAGTGCGATCGTAGCGTCCGTGATGGCCTCTCGGTAGTCGTCGTGCGCCTCGGCGGCGCGGTCGAGCGCCGTGTCCGCTTCCTCGAACGCCGCGGCGACCTGCGGGTCCTCGTCGGTCTCGACTGTGTTCGACTGCGGTTCGTCTGTCGGTCCGTCACGCTCTTGTGACGGCGAGTTGGACTCGTTCGTGGGTGATCGCTCACCTGCGACACCTCGGTGAGGGTGCTACAACACCCTCGCCACTCCTTCCGTTCTGCCGAAGTGACGATCCCAGCGTACCGCAGCCTACGGTAGAGATTACGCTGGTTTAATGATTTTTTAGGCTTTCGCAGTGCTTTTGTTAGTAATCTACAAAAGCTACACGACTGACAGATCGTGGAGAGTGGCGAGCACTGTGGCGGGCGAGTGTGACCTGTACACTCACCTGCGACGAGGCGACGGGCGCGCCAGAGAGCCGACTGCATCCGACGAGAGAGTGGACGGGCTGTCGGCGAACGAAATAACTCTGCTAGACACATTTTGGAAACGTACGAAACAACCTCCGAGGCTTCTCCGGACGGTCCGGGGGATGGTCGCAGACGTTCTCCGCGGGGAACTCCTCGTGAGTATCCCGCTCGCGGTGGTCACGGCCGGAGCGTTCTTCGCCGGATTCGCGGCGACGGGGCTGGGTCTCGCCACGGGGCTCGCGGTCGGAGGCCTCCTCGGTGTCTCGCCGCTCGTGGTGTCGGCTGCCGGCGTCACCGTCTCTCCCTTCCTCGTCGCTGTCGGCAGGTGGGTGTCGTTCCGGTACGCGGCACGCTCGTTCGAACGGTTCACTGTCGAGTGATGCTGTTGGTCACGAGCCGTCGTCTCCGGAGTCGACAGGCGACTCGCCGTCTCCGGAGTCGACGGACGACTCGTCGGCAGCCGCCACGTCGCGGAACTCGAACCGAGCCCCGCCGGCAGCGCTGTCGGTCAGCTCCACCCGCCAGTCGTGGGACTCGGCGATACGGCGGACGATCGGCAGTCCGAACCCCGTCCCCTCGTGGCTGGTCGTGTACCCGGTCTCGAACACCGCCTCGCGTCTGTCGTGTGGAATGCCGGGTCCGTCGTCGGCGACGTAGAACCCGGTGATCGTGTCGTCGTCCCCGCGGTCGTCGAGAGCGCCGACGGAGACAGTCACGTCGTCGCCGCCGTGTTCGACCGCGTTGCGGAACAGGTTCTCGAGCGCGCGCTGGAGCGCGTCGCGGTCGGCGGCCACTGTCGGGGGCGACGCCACGTCGAGTGTCGCCTCCGCGGTCTCCAGCGGGTCCCACGTGGCGCGAGCGAGGTCGCCGACGGCGACGGGCTGGAGGGTTCGAGCCGGCTCTCCCTCGCGGGCCAACTGGAGGAGGTCGGCGACGATGCGCTCCATCCGGTCGAGTGAGGTAGCGACGCGGTCGAGCGCCGCCGAGTCCCCCTCACCACGGTCCCGGGCGGCCTGCAGGAACGTACTCGCCGCCTCCAGCGGATTCCGGAGGTCGTGGCTGACGACGCTGGCGAACTCCTCCAGCCGCTCGTTCTGTCGCTCCAGTTCGCGTTCGCGTTCGGTCCGCTCGGTCACGTCGCGGGCGACCATCACGACCGCCTCCGTCTCGATCTCGTCTTCCGGCAGCGGGCTGAGGTGCCCCTCGTAGTACAGCGTCCCGTTCGGTGTCTGGATCGCGTACTCGACTGTCTGTGTCGTCCACTCCGAGAGCGTCGTCTCGATTGCCGCCTCGATCCGCTCGACCGACTCCTCGTCGTCGAACACCTCCCGTACGGTGTTCCCGATCAACTGCGCTGGCGTGTTCAGGGAGAGATTCCGCGCGCCCAACAACACGTCGAGGTACGTCCCCTCCCTGTCGTAGACGAACGCGTAGTCCGGAAAGCCGTACCTGAGCGCGTCCAACATCACCTCTCCCGAAACACCCCCCGGTGTGTCACCGCCGCTGTCGCTATCGTTGCTACCCCGTTCGTCAGTGGTCTCACTGTCGATGGTCGGTTCGTCGGTGTCCGCCACATCGACAGTCGGCTCGTCGTCTGCGTTCGTCGTCGCACCGGGCGGCGCAGCCACGTCCGCCAGTGCCGCGTCGACGTGGAGCGCGACAGTCGCGGTCGCCGCCTCGACGTGCTCGTCGATCTCCTCGGACGCGAGCACGACCAGCGCGCCGTCGTCCAGCGGGGCGACACACCACGCTCCGGCGTCGCCGAACTCGGACGGCGCTGTGCCGCGTGTCACCGCTCCGTCCGCGAGCACCGCACCGAGCTGTGACTCGCGGGGATCGACCGCAATCGGAGCCTCGAACTCCTCGAACCACGGGGACCGCGTCCGCGCGACCAGCCGCCCGCTCTCGAACCGGTAGACTGCGACCGCCTCTCGATCCGTCTCCGCGACGAGAACTTTCACCGCACGCTCGCGGACCACCCGCGGCGTCCCCGCGGCGTCCAGCGACGACGCCTCCTCGTACAGACTGGTGAAGTCGATTCCGGTCACGGTGGCCGTCGTACCTTGGCCTCGGCTCCGAGCGGCTCCGAGAAAAACGCTTCCCTGTCGGTCACAGGATTTCGAGACGCCCCGTCTCGCCACGGAGTCCGACGTGTCTCGTGTCAGTTCTGCCAGCCCCGGACTCGATGACCCCACCGACAGTACGACGACCAGCGCCCAACGGCTCCGGGTCGGCGTGGACCGACCGACAGTCCACACCGTGGCCCGCCGCAAAGACAACGCTCTTTCACACGCCCGCCGGACCACCGACCAGTGGTCTCACTGCGAACGCTCGTCGGCGACGACGCGGACGTGTTGGCGGACCGGAACTTCCAGCTGTTACTGTTGGCGTCCATCTCCTCGCCGTTGGGGGCGTCAGTCGTCTCGCCGATTCTGACGGAGCTCACGGGGCCGTTCGGCGTGAGCGCGACACGCGCGGGGTTGTTGATGTCGGCGTTCACAGCGCCGGCAATCGTCTTCATTCCGTTGGTCGGCGTGCTCTCGGACCGCTACGGTCGGAAGCCGGTGCTCACCGCCGGGCTAGCGCTGTTCGGGGCCGCCGGTCTCGCAGTGCCAGCCGCAGCGGCAGTGCCCCCGGGCGTGCCGTTGCTCACGGAGTTTCGCGCGGCGCTCGGTCTCCGGCTGTTGCAGGGCGTCGGCTACACCGGGATCGCGCCGGTGCTCATCACCGCGACCGGAGACATCTTCGACGGCGACGCCGAGGCGACCGCACAGGGGTTGCGGTTCACGACTGTCGGCATCTCACTCACCGTGTTCCCGCTCGTCTCGGGGCTGTTGGTCGCGGTGGCGTGGAGCTTCCCGTTCCTGCTGTACGCCGTCGCGCTCCCGTCTGCCGTCGCCGTCTGGCTGGTGTTCACCGAACCGACAGGCGACAGCAGCGACGAATCTACCGCGGACTGGGCGAGCGACAGCGGCGACGATTCCGCCGACTCGACGAGTGACACGGAGGGTGGCCGCGACGCCAGCCCGGACGGCGGGATAGAGTCGAAGACGGAGCGTGGCGACGTGCGGGCGTTGCTCAGACGCGTTCGAGAGCCGGCAGTGGCGGCGACACTGCTCGGGCGGGCGGTGCCGGGGTTCGTCTGGTTCGCGTTCCTGACGTACAACTCCGTGATCGTCGTCGGCACGCTCGGCGGGTCACCGGGCGAAGCGGGTGCGCTGGTCGCGGTCGCGAGCGTCGCGTCGGCGGCGACGACGACACAGTTGGGCCGTGTCACCAGTCGGTTCGGCGCGCGGTTCCCGGCGCTCGCGGGACTGGTTACGACCTGTCTCGGGCTCGCTCTCGTCGCGCTCGCGCCCGCCGTTCCAGTCGGATTCGCTGTCGGCCCGCTCGCGCTCACTCCGGGCGTGCCCGCGGCTCTCTTCGGCGGCACACTCGTCGGCGGCGGGTTCTCCGTCACGCTCACCCTCTACCGGACTGCGATCACCGGACTCGGCGGGGAGACGCTACGAGGCGGACTCGTGAGTCTCGGCGAGTCTGTCGGACGCGTCGGCTCGACCAGCTCACCGATCCTCACCGCCGCCGCGGTCGCTGCGCTCCGACCGGGCGGCACCGCAGTCGGCGGCGCGGTCCGGTCTGTCCTCCTCGTCACCGCCGTCGGCTCCGTCGCCGTCGGCGCTGTCCTCATCGCCGTCGGTGAGATGGAAACGAGCGACACTGGCGACAGATAGCGGACGGACAAGTCTGGTCGGGGACGGGTGGCGGCCAGATCCGACAGCGACGTTCTCCGAGTCCACTCCGAGCGATTCCGAGTTCACCCCCCGCTACTGGATTTCGGTGTCGTCGGCCTCAGCACGGACGGTTTCGGTGTCGTCGCCCCCGGTATCAGTGGTCTCGGCACCGTCGGTCTCGGCACCAGCAGTCTCAGCGTCGTCGGCCTCGAAGCCCTCTCCGTCGGCGTACTCGAACTGCACATCCAGCTCGGTCTCCGCAGACCACGACACTGTCGCACGAGGACTCTTTTCTCTCAGCGACTCGTCGGTAGCACGTTCCTTTCCCAGCGGCTCGTCGGTAGCACGTTCTTTTCCCGGCGACTCGTCGGTAGCACGTTCCTTTCCCGGCGACTCGTCGGTGGCGAGTTCGTCCTTCGGCGAGCCAGCGGCCTCCGTCGTCGTGGCGGGGTGGTCGTGGCGTGTTCCATCACTCGCCGCGATGTCGAGCAGTTCGTCGAACGTCCGAACCCGGTGGTCGGCACGCACACACCGTCCGCGGCGGTGGTGGCCGTGTCGCTCCACGTGGACCGCGTCCAAGCCGGCGTTCCACGCGGCAGCCACGTCACTCTCGCCGTCGCCGAGCAGAATCGCGTCCGCCTCTGTGTCGACACCCAACTCGGAGAGAACCCGTCGGACTGGCGCGGGGTCCGGCTTGTACCCCGTCTCCGTCGAGCACGGGAGGAACGCGTCGAACCAGTCGTCGATCCCGAGCGTCTCCACGACGGGGTAGGCGAGAAACGCCGCACAGTGTGTGACGACCCCGACCGGCACGCCGGCGACACGGAGTCGACGGATCAGCCGCGCGGCGTCGTCGTAGACGAACGACGCCGCTGCACGCGCCTGCGGGTCCTCTACGTCGTGGAACACTGGCCAGAACTCCTCGGGGTCGATCCCCCACGATCTGAGGTGGTCCTCACGCGTGTCTGTCAGGCCGTGCCAGAGATCCTCCGCCTGCTCGTCCGAGAACTCGTAGCCGAGCCGGTCGCCGGTCCGGTCGAACACGTCGCGGACGTACGACCACTCTGCGTCGACGACCGTCCCGTCGAGATCGAACAGCCACGCGTCGTAGTTCTCGGGACCCATCGGGACGATCACGTACGGGGTGGGCCCTCAAAACGTCTCGGGAGTGGTGTGTCGAGAAACACGATAGTACGTGTTCGAAACATCCCGCCAAAACGTATATATTGGTGTTCGAGAAAATTAGGTTCGATGAGCCATCAGGTCGACGACGAGGTGAGCGTGCTCTGTGTCGCGCACCCGCAGGCGGCCGCGGACCGTCGTGCGGCAGCAGTCGCCGGTCTCGGTGAGGAGTTCTCCGTCACGACTGCGACAGGCGTCGAAGAGGCAGTCACCTGCGTCGAGCGGGTTCAGTTCGGGGAGACTGCCTCTGGTCGAGACGACCTGCCGGAGGACGAGAGCGACACAGACGACACGACTGGACCGACTCGTCTCGACTGCGTGCTCGCAGGGTACGATCTGGCCGACGGGACGGCAGTGGAGCTGCTCGCACGGCTGGCAGAGCTCGCCCCGCGGCTGCCGGTCGTCGTCTGCACGGCGAGCGGCGACGAGGCGGTAGCCAGCGAGCTGATCTCGGCAGGGGTGACGGAGTACGTCCCGCTCACTGCCGAGTCGATGTCGACCGGCGCAGACGGGCGACCGACCGCACCGGAGCCGCTCGCGGCCGCTCTCCAGCGGGCGGTGACGACGGCCAGAGAGCGCCGTCGGGCTCACACGCAGACGCACGTCGACCGAGCGCTCAGAGAGGTTCACAGTGGACTGGTCCGGGCCGACTCGCGCGTCGCGGTCGAGCAGACGGTCGTCGAGTCGCTGAGCGAGTCGGAGCCGTACCTCTCGGCGTGGATCGGCGAGTACGACGAGGAACGCGCAGTGGTCGAGCCTCGTGTCTGGGCTGGCATCGCCGACGAACGGTTCGCGGGGTACACTGTCGACGTGAGCAGCGACGTTCCGGCGACGGAGATCGCCGCCGCGGCGATCCGGAGCGGACAGGTGGAAGTGGCCGACACTGGCGAGGCTGTCGCCGGCCTGGACACCTTCGAGGGGTTCGACGAGCGTGGTGTCCAGTCTGCCGCGGCGGTGCCGCTCGTCTCGACAGACGGGGACACGGAGACGATCCACGGGCTGTTGGGTATCCACGCCGACCGAGCGCACGCGTTCGACGACCACGAGCGAGCGAAGCTCGCAGAGCTCGGCGACACCGTCGCGTTCGCGCTCGACACGCTCGCACAGAACCGAGAGCTCCGCCTGTTCCGGAGACTGCTGGACCGCTCGAACGACGCCATCTTCGTGATCGACCCGGAGGCGGAGGCGTTCGTCGACGTGAACGAGACCGCGTGTGATCGACTGGGCTACGACCGCGCGGAACTGCTGGAGCAGTCGCCGACGGCGGTCGTCGCGTCGATCACCGACCCCGACCAGATCGTCTCGGCGAGCACCGTGGACGACAGAGCGCGAACGAGATCGGGGCCAGTCGACGCGGAGGGGATCGATCTGTCTCTCAGTGACGCGGGTGACGACGAGGTCGACCCGGAGACGATTCTCCAGGCAGTCTCACAGCACCGGATCGTGATCGAGGGGACACACGAGCGTGCGGACGGCACCACCTTCCCAGTGGAGACGGCGACGACACAGGCGACTGTCGACGGGGAGCCGTACGTGATCGTCATCTCGCGTGACATTACCGGAAGACGGGAGCGAGAGCGAGCGCTCGAAGCGCAAAACGAGCGGCTGGAGGAGTTCGCCAGCGTCGTCAGCCACGACCTCCGGAACCCGCTGAACATTGCGACGGGGCAACTGGAACTCGCACGAGACGACGTAGACGGGAGCGTCGAGCGGCTCGACCGCGTCGCCGACGCGCTCGACCGGATGGAGACGCTGATCGAGGACCTCCTGACACTGGCACGTCACAACGACGACGTGACCGATCCCGGTCGAGTGTCCCTCGACAGCGTCGTGTCTAACTGTTGGGACACCGTCGCCACTGCCGACGCGACGCTGTCGGTCGAGACGAGTCTGACGATTCGGGCCGACGGGAGTCGTCTCAGACAGGTGTTCGAGAACCTGTTCCGCAACGCCGTCGAACACGGCGGCGACTCGGTCACGATCACTGTCGACGAACTGGACGGCGAGAACGGGTTCTACGTGGCGGACGACGGACCCGGACTCCCGAACGACGACCCACAGCGACTCCTCGAAGCCGGGCACACGACCGCCGAGGGCGGGACTGGGTTCGGCCTCACGATCGTCCGTCGCGTCGTCGACGCACACGACTGGTCGATCTCTGTCGTTGACGCCGACGACGGAGCGCGGTTCGAAATCTCCGAGGTGACGGTGGTGGAGTGAGAGCGAGCCCAGTCCTGTGTGCGAACGCCAGTACTACTCGGTGATGGGAGCGACTCACTCGCCGCGATACTCGGAGAGAGCACCGACCCGCTCAGCCTTGTACCCTAGCTTGTCATCGTACCCACTTGGTGAGAGTAGAACAGGACAGAACGACTCTGATGCGACACGTCGTTTCCCGTCAGTCTCGAGCCACTCCTCACCAGTCTCTACTCTTTCGAAGTTTTCGACCCGGATCACCAGTTCACCCTCAGTAGCCGGTCGGGAGATAGTGTCGTATATCCGGTAGACAGTCGGATCTGATCTCACTTGCTCACCGTCGGTCGCGTCGTTCGCGGCTAGGAACCGACGTGTCACTTTACAGGCTGTCTCGACGCTGGCATCGTTAACGTCTGGACCATCGTGTTTCAAGCCGCACTCGACCGCGACGCCCTCCACCTGCGCTACGAGCCCGTCGTCCAGTTCTGACGCGTCCACGACTCTGTCGACGCCAGTGATCGCGGCGAGTTCGCGCTTGGTGTCCGTGATTTGCTGAAGGATGGCAAACGGCTCGTCCGTCGCCTCTGTCGTGTGGAGGTCGAGAACACGACAGTCACCGACCTCGTCGAGGACCTCTTCGGCGATCTCGTGAACAGCGGTGTCACCGCTCTTACCGAACACCCGATTGAGGTCCGGATCACTCTCTCTTCCCGGCGTGTCCTGCTGGCTGTCGGTCACGACGAGGAACTTTGTCGGTCGTGAGACGGACAGTTGCGGAATCAACCGATTGATCGCCTCGGCCCCTTCACGCTCGTCTGCGTGGAGCGACCCGACCACTGCGAGTTCTGCCGGTTCGTCGCCCCTTGTTATTATCCTCATTCATCCTCACCCCCTCGAATGAGTCGTATTATTGTAGCTATATCTAAAAGTAATAATAAACAAATAAAAAATGCCCAACTAATGAAATTGAGAGTGTTGACAGCCCACGTTGGCGCCCCGAGCCAGTTCAGGAGAAACTCGATAATCCGCAACTGGATCGAAACCAGAATGATAAGGAAAAGTCCTTTAACTAATCTGGCAATCGTCTGGGGGTCGGGGAGGGGAAGGCTGCTGCTTGGCATAGATGTGGTAACGAGTGCCACACTTATAATTCCGCCGTTTTGTTACGTATTATATCTAATGCTGTGATTCTGCACAGTCTTTCAGTGTTCTCTCACTGTTTACTAAGTGTATTGCCTCGTGAGTGTGTCACACGATACCGATTCTAACGGCCCGACGGTACGGGACAGCTTCGTGATGCAAAAATCTATTTTTAGCAAAATTAAACAAGTTATAGAAGAGATAGATAGGCCTCAATCCCCGCCGTACTCGTGTGGCCTGGTCTCCGCCCAAATCCGCTCGAACTCCCCGCGTGCCCAGTCGACCGCTTCGTCGGTCGAAACCTCGTAGAACAGGTCGCCGGTGTACACTCCGACGACCGACTCCCCCTCTCTTTTCTCGAACAGAAACAAGAGTGCCTCGAAGTCGATTTCACCACGCTCGTCTACGTGGTACTCTACGTTACAGTGCTCCCACGACTGGTGCTCGACTGCTTGCTCACGTTTGTCTCGATCATTGCTGATCGCCTCCTTCGTTGCCGTCGAGTGAACGAACTTCGCCTCTTCGAGAGGGCCCCGCTTCATTGCCTTGTGGTACGGGGACTCCTCGTCTCGGTCTGGACGGATCGTGAGTTTGTGGACCAACTCCCATAGATTTTTGGAGTCCCAGACGTGTTCAATTACCTGGTTGCTGGGCGCGAACTCCTCGTCTTCTGCGCGTGTGTACTCTCCACCAGTGAGTTTCTCGAAGGTCACGAATGCTGTTCCAGCACCCCCGAGAGAGGCGTAGAGTTCCTGCAACTCCCAGAGTTTGTCAATCTGGTTCAAGATACTGTCGATGTCCGGCTTGATCGACTCTGCCATCGGGGTTAGCTCAGCCCGCATCTCTCCACCGTCGCTCCTCCAGTGGGTAGCCAATCCTCGCTCTGTGAAGTCTTCTACCTGCTGTGCCGCGTTCAATCCTTCGTCTCTGAGGTCCGAGTACGACGTTCCGTCCTCGAGCAGTTCGAAGCAGACCTGCCGGTTCTGACTCGCATTGAGAAACCGGAGTATCTCCCTCGACGGGTCCTGTTCTGACACATCACGTCGTGCTCACCGACACGTTATAAATCGTTCTTAATATTTCATACCGTAAAATAATTAAATCATTTTTGTACTCGTGCCTTCTGTAACGCGTGCCCCATCACGACTCTGTCTCAGTCTGGTTTCTGCGTTTCTCTCATTAGGTTTAATTATTCTTAATTAAGCGTTTTGTAGTCAGGACTACGAGTGGAGTCTCACAGCTCGGGTGCCAGAGAGCTAGTGTCCCGTCAACTGATCGGCGGTGCGTGGTCCGTGCCACTCCCCCACCGACGGTACGCGACAGCAGTCACGACGTAGACGATCCAGACGAGGAAGAACTGTGAGGCGACCGACGCCGCCCACGGAGCAGGGGGACCGGCTCACTCCGGATTGTACGTGTTCGACAACGAGGCAAATCCCCACTGGCCGCCCACCGGGAGTGCGACTCCGACTCGGTGAACGGTCAACACGACCCAAACGCTTGTGAAGATCGCGAGTGCCAGCCCGAGGTACCGCCGTCCGATTCCGATTCCACCGAGGCTGACACCTTCCGCACGGAGGAACACGAACCCGATGCCGGCGAGTGTGAGAAACTGCGCTACTTCAACGCCGTAGGCGAGCCACCCCGCCTCCTCCGGAAGTGCCGTCTTGATCGGAACCAGTGCCACGGCCAACGCTGTGAACGCCAGAAGGAATCCGACAGCCGTCCGAACACCGCCCTTGAACTCGAGCTCTCGACTCGTCATACTGCCAACGCGCTACGCGAGTGGTTTAAAACTGGAACGCAGTGTTTCGAGCTGTGGGTCGCAGGCGTGACCGTGATCGACGGTGAGACACCCGACCAGAAACGTCAATTTTCGATAAATAGCTACTAAGTACCACGCGCACTCGAGTAGACGGATATGGAGGGTCGAGACATCGCGGACGGGGCCGTCGTCGCAGAGCGTCGTATCGAGCGGGAACTGTTCCACGGGGAGTCGGAGTTGGCCGTCGAGATAGAGCGGCTCGGGGTTGTGGCAGACGAGACTCGGTTCACCGTCCTGTACCTCCTCGCCGACCGCGGGCCGCTCACGACGCGAGAGCTGGCCGAGTCGATGGACGCCTACCAGAGTCAGCTGTACTACCACATCTCGTCGTTGACGGAGGTGGGGCTGACGTGTGCGGCAGACGACGGGCGCTCGCAGGCGTACCTGCTGACGAGCGACGGCGAGCGGTTCGCCGACGCGCTGTTTGCCGCCTTCGAGCGACGCACGCTGGCCGAGACCGACGCGGAGTCCACGGACCCGCAGTGGGGAAGGCGACTGTTCGAACCGGGTGAGGAGTCGTCGACGGACGAAACGACGAGTGAGGAGTCGTCGACGAACGAACTCACGAGTGAGGCGTTGTCGGAAGACGAGACAACATATAGAAAGCCGTCAGAAGACGAGACGACAGGTAGAAAGTCGTCAGAAGACGAGACGACAGGTAGAAAGTCGTCAGAAGACGAGACAACAGGTAGAAAATCGTCAGAAGACGAGACGACAGGCGACCAACCGGCGGAGAGTGAGACAGTCAGTAGACGAGAGTAGCAGTCGCTGATCGCCAGTCGAGCCACTGCTCAGAGAGGAGGTGCCGCTTCGTCGACCGTGTCGCCCCGCCCCAGCGGCAGCGGTCGGCCGAGCATCGGCTACGCCTCTTCGCGCATATCGGGCGGGAGGAGGTTCGGAATCCCGTCCTCGACGGGGTACGCTTCACCGCACTCTGTACAGACGAGTCGTCCGTCGACGACCTCACCCTCGTCGCGCTCGGCGTCCTCCAGTTCGAGTTCGCTCTTGTCGACCGGACAACAGACGATGTCCAGCAGAGACTCCTTCATCACTCCGATTGTAGCCGTGCCGGATCAAAAGCCTCACCATTTCAGTCGGACGACCACTCTTCATCAGAGTCTCTCCGCGAACCACGGCGAGAGGAGTCGTGGACAAGAGACAGGGCTTCGTGGTGATTACTGCGAATCTTTACCGCCGTGGTGACTCGTGTCGGCGATCAGAGCGTCTGATACGGTCGTGCGTAGTGCCGCTTCAATCGTGAACTGCTAGATATAACCGATAGCCTGCCTGTGTCGGGTATCTAGCAGTTCACAACTGAAACCCCAGTAGTGATTTTCCGTGACTGTCGCGGTATCGGGCGGTAGCACGTCGCTGCGGTGCTCTCTGTCAGTCGTCGGTGGTAACGATCTACGCACGACCGTATGAGCCGTCGATTTTCGACGCCGTCCGTGGAACTATTCGCAGTAATCACTATCAGTCGTGGGAGAAGTCAGCCGTCACGGCGGGATCAGTCAGGTCCGCGCGCATCACGAAGTCCGGTTCCTTGGAGACACGACACCGGACGGCAGCGAGGTCGCTCACCCACCGGACACCCTCGGGGACGAGGACACGCACCTCGTCGGCTCCGAGTTCGGCGGCGTCACGAGCGACGGCGTCGACGAGCGCGTCTACGGCGTCTGTCGAGTCCCACGCTGCGACGGCGTAGATCGCCCGTCTCGTCGTCTCGCCGTCGTCTTCGGACTCGTCCGTCATTGCACGCACAGTGAACCCGCGCGTGCCGCCGTCTTGGACGACGAACAGTCGGCCCTCGTCGGCGGCGCGTTCGAGGTCGCGCTCGCGGAGCTGTGAGACGGACCACGACTCGTCGAAGTCGAGCGCGACGCCGCCGAGGGCGTCCCGCGCCGCGCTCTCCGTCCAGAACGACCACGCCGCCGCGGCGTCGGAGACGACCGCGAGCGACGGAGCGGCGTCCGCGTCCGGCTCCGGACGCGCGAACCTGAACTCCGTCCCGGGCGCGAAGCCGACCGACCGTGACTGCCCCAGCCCGGGAACGTTCCACGAGAACACCATGTTCCTGCAGACGGTCGCGCCGCGGTCACGCGCCCACTGGAAGACGGCCCGCGAGAGCCGCGGAGACAGTCCCAGCCCCCGGTAGTCCGGATGGACGCGCATCCCCTGTGCCCACGCCTCCGTCTCCGAGAGGAGGACTCCCTGTAACACGCCTGCGACGGTCCAGTCCCGTGGCGCGGTGTCGCCGGTCTGTGAACGCGTGTCTGCCGTGGTGTTGCCAGCCTGCGCACCCGCGTCTGTCGACGCGTTGCCAGCCCGAGTACCCGCGTCCGACGACGCGTCACCTACCCGTGTGTCTGCGTCAGTCGACCCGCCGGTCGTTCGTCCACCGTCGGCAACTTCGACGACGAACGTCCGTTGTTCCGGGCCGTCAGTCTCCACCCACCGCGGGAACACCTCGGGGAGGTAGTCGGTGGCGTCCTCGCGGTCGCTCCACGTGTCGCGGGTGAACGCCGCGACGGCGTCGGCGTCCGACGCGCGCGCCTGCCGGACCCGAATCTCGGTGTCGTCTCTGTCGACCATCTGTCGTCTGCCAGTACGACGCGGCATCTGATAAGCCGTGCGAGACCGACTGCCGGACCGTGCTGTCACCGTCGGACAATCGTCCGTGTCGCCAGCGACTCGACGTGTCGAAACGGCGGTCGTCAGCGGCTCTACTTACCGCGACGACGGTCGCCGCTGATCGACGGACGGGTGTGTTCCGTGCCAGTGCCGCGTTTCGTCTGGCCGCGGCCCTTCCGGCCGGCGTTCGTGAGGCCACGGAACGCGCGGCCCTTGTGATCGTCAGAGCAGATCCAGTTCAGGTCGTCGTCGTTCTCGATGGCCGGGTGGTGCGGGTCGATCAGAATCGTCTCGTACCACTTCTGAGACCCGTCCTCGCCGACCCAGTA
>CAKZQY010000053.1 GCA_937142015.1 uncultured Halobacteria archaeon | reverse complement strand
CCGTACCTCTGGGAGTCTGAACGCGCGTCGCCAACAGTAGCGGTCGTCTGTGTGCCCGCTCTCGAAGTCGCTGCTCGTGAGCCACGCGAATCCCTGCTCGTCGGCGGTCGCGGCGGCCTCGGCGACTCGCTCGGCGGGCCCGACAGCGATCGCTTCCATCTCCTCACGAAGCTGCGCGAACTCTTCGAGGAGCGTGTCGATCCCGCTGCCGGTCAGTCGGATCGACTCCAACGCGACCTGCCGCCACACCACCGGATCGGCCGCCAGTGCTCGCTGGAGCTCCGTGAGAAACTGTTCGACGACGTTCGTGACGGTCGCGTCTCCCTCCGCCTCAACGTAGGTGCCGACCGCCTGCTCGCGGAACGCCTCCGTCACTGCGCCCGCCCCCAGCGGCTCGCCGTGACGCTCGAACTCCTGAACGCGCTCGCCGAACGTCTCTGACGCCAGCGCGTCGACGAGGTGGTCTGCGTCGAACTGCGGGTAGTCGGCAGCAACTGTCTCTGCTGCCTCTCGGACCCGCTCGTCGACATCTGCCTCGACGAGTTCCGTCACTCCTCGCTCGGTGGCGTCGTACACCACCTTCGCCACGAGTCTGCCAACGAGCGTCTCCGTCGTGGCCACTGGCATACTGGCAAGCTACACGGCGGGGGGGTAAATCTGTGGCGCGTGACGGTGTGCAGTGCGGTGCTGTCGGGAGCGTTCTTCGAAGATCTCCAGCCGGGCGACCGTCGAGCCCGAGCACTGTTCGTCGACGCGAACAGCCTGTTCGAGCGTGTGCTCGAACGGGCGACACGAGCGGTTGTCGCCGACCGGCCGTACACGGTCGTCGGTCAGGCGGCCGTCCCGGCGCTCGTTCATGGACCACACGGCTCAGCCACAGTTCGGCCGAGGCGTAGTTTTTTTGATGTGCATCTCGCTAGGGCCAATATGGGCGGATCATTACGCTATGCCAGACCCGAAGACGCTAGTGAGCGGCTCTCGAACGAGGTTCCACGGATTCTCGCCGACGTGCTCGATCTCGACACCGAACCAGACTGGTGTTTGCTCGTTGACCGTCAACACACTATCGCCGGGGAAGAGGCACCCAGTGCTTTCGCCAGAGTGACTCTCTCTGGAGAACTCGAAGAGAGTATTCCCGAGGAGGCAGAGGTGGTCACTGACAGGAAGGTCAGCCAGCCACTCTTTCCACTTCGTTCGAACCCACCGTTTGAGAAAGTACAGAGAAAAGAAACTGAGGGGTACAGCGAAGCGTTCGTGGAACTGACGACAGCCTGCGTTCCGCTAGCCGAGATCACACTTCCGACGGTGTCTGAGCTCGAACAGCTAGGCGATGCGGTCGGCGGCCAGCGAACGACTGATCGACTCGGTAACGAGTGGAACGAATTGCAGAGCCAAGCCGCCGCGACAGCGGTGAACGAAGCGATCCGGGCTCGTCGCACCGGAGAGAACGTAACTGCGGCGATCAGTCTCGATGTTCTCCTCGACCTACTGGTGGCGTTCAAGTACGGAGATCACGTACGGTTCGATCACGAAGACGACAGAACAGAGAAAATCAGTATCCCGTATCGGCGGACAGTCGAGGTAGAGCACCTGAGTCGGAGTGCAATTCCGACAGCATCGAAGGTGTACGTACACGAAGGACGGCGAGCGGGTGCAACAGAACTCAGCTTCGACAAACAGAGAGTCCGCAACGAGATTTGCGGCAGTCTGCAGAGCTACGGCCACGTAACCATTCCAATCGACGACCGAGGAGAGCTTCCCGTACACTACGGTGAAATTGTCACGTTCAATTCGGACTACAGTGAGGGGTACGCTCGCGTGACCCCCGACGCAGAGGTGAGTTTCCTCTCCACATTCTGGGCTGCACTCTCCGTTCCCGAGGTGCCGTACATCACACCCGACGTGTCACAGCGAACGTCCGACTTGTTCCGCGATTTCTCGTCGGGGTGGAGGGCAATGGGCGACGGATTCGGCCTTCGGATAGAAGACGAACGCCGCGACATACTTCGGAGCCTCCAGTTCGACGGATACTGGGTCGTAGAAGGACAGCGATACCGGCGGAAGAGCGATTTCAAATCGGACCTCCGAGAGGTCGAAGCAGTTCTCGAAGACGAGTTCGAGTGTTCCATCGAGCGACTCGACTTCGACGGGACGACGATCAGCCGACAGCCAATCCGACAGCGCGACGTGGTGGAAGAGTGGTGTGAGGAGGCGACGGCAACGCCCGACGACCGATCGATCATCGAAGCCGCTGCTTCGCCTCGGGTCCGAAGCACTGACATCGAGGGTATCGATCAGCCACTTTTCGCCCGCGACCTAGGCGAGTTCGTCGTCGACACGAACCTCGTCGACGCAGAGGTTGTCAGCCAACTCGTCGTCGACGGGGAACTGTACGACGCAACTGTGATCCTCCCCGACGTGGTCGTCGAAGAGGTCCACAGGCAGGCAGACCGTGGGCGTGACATCGGACAGACAGGGGTAGAAGAGCTCGGGTACCTCCACAGGCTCGACGAGGCGGGGCTGATCGATCTCGACGTGGTGAGGACTGAACGGGAGGCCGCGGACAATGTCGGTGTCGATCAAACGATCATCGAGGTGGCACAAGCCCGCGGAGTGCCAGTCTGCTCGGAAGACGAGACACTCCTCCAACTCGCCGAGGTGTACAGGGTCACACCGTTCAAGCTGGAACAGGAGTCAGGACAGCGTGAACGGCTCATCGAGCGGGTGTTGCAGAAGCACGGTGAACTATCCGTTGCTGAGCTAGCGAAAATAGTCGCACAGGAACGATCCGATGCGGCTCCCTCCCGTCGAGATGTACATTCCGAACTGTTCGACGCACCAGATCACCTCCCTGACGAGAATCTCGGAGAAGAGGTCCAAGTGCGGGAGATCGTTGATCGATTGGAACACCGGAATCAGGTGTACCGCTCGGGCAGCCAGATCGGACGAGTTCGCACCGTTCGTATCCTCCCGGGGTACGATGTCGTTGCCTTCGGAGAACTCTCCTCACTGATCCGTGAAAACGAGATCAGGGCCACGCTCGATCTCCCAGCCGAAGCCTACCAGCTGAACATCGCCGTGCCGGAGTTCGTGCCACAGTGGGCGGCTGTCGAGGATCGTCGTCCGGTTGCAGCAGAGATGGAACGACTGGATGAACTGTGTAACTCCCCCAAACTGAGCTTCGAATGGTGTCCTCCTGATTTGGACCACGCTGAAGTGCTTCGGGTCGATGAAGAATATGCACGGCGGGCCTTCGAAAATACTGCACACGTCGACAGTAGCGATCACGACCGGTCGCTCCGTGTCCGGATCGATTCAGACGGTGAGGCGACCTACGACGAGGTCGATACTCTCCTCCCTCGCCGGTAGGAACCGCTCTGTCTGTCGGCGTGAGTAGCTTCGGTCTGCGGCTGTTGTCGACCCGAGCTGTGTCCGTTTCCGTTCGCCTGCTGTCGTCCCACAACCGGACGGACTTGCAGTCCCTAGGGCGTCGATGGGCACTACCTCTCCCCCCCCGTTATCGATGTGTAAACGGAACGAGGCGGACCCGGGGTGAGAGACCGAGAGAGACGATTCGGCAACTGAACGGCGCTAATTCGCCGGGTTAGTTCCTGACACGGACGATCTACCCTCGACTGACGGAGAAGTATATAACATGGAAATCTTTATAACAGAAGAACAAAAACAGTACCCGCAAAGCAGTCAGCTAGAAGTCGTATCAGATGTATGATACACACTTCGAGACTGGTGCTGGCAGTAACAGATACGGTGGAGAGATCCTAAAACGGTGTTTTATCGGCTTTCTCGTCGTTTCGTCTTTCGACCTCGTCAGGCGCTCTCGTTTCGGAGGGGAGTCGGCCGTCCCGGTTTACACATCGATAACGGGGAGGGGGTGTTGTACAACTGGGAGGTGGAGTTCCGTGTTGGGGTCAATCGAGAGAAGTAGTTCCGTATCGGGGTCAGTCGACTGAACTTCTGTATCGGGTCAGTCCCGTTCGAACTGCCGGAGCTGTGTGTTGACGACCGTCCGGAGGAGTGGTTCCTCGTCACCGAGTTCACCGATTCTCCCGTCGTCAGTGATACAGTCGATAATCTCTTCTGGATCACCGGTGAGAGTGAAGACCATGTACATCCCACCGCCACGTCCACGGCTCTTACGGGTCGTCGAGACGAGGCCGTACGTCGAGAGTTTCTTGATGTACTTCACGTACGTCTCCCGCGTCATCTCGTCGGCGCTCACCCTGTCGGCAATCCACTGATACACCTTGAACCCGACGGGACTCGGAACTCGATTCCCGGACTGTTCCGAGTACTGTGCGACGGCTGCGGTCGCCAGTAACGAGATCTTCTTCTGTGCCGTCAGCCCCTCGACGAGTTTCAGTGATCGGTCTTTGTCGATCTCCTCTTGAGACTCACGGACGTGGTCCTCCGTCACGGTGTCTGCGCCACGTTCGTCGGCGAGGTCGCCCGCGCCCCTGAACAAGTCGATCGCTTTCCGCGCGTCGCCGTGACTCTGTGCCGCGAACGCAGACACCAGCGGGATAACGTCTCCAGAGAGTGCTCCGTCGCGGAACGCGTCACGGCGATTGTGGAGAATCTCGCGGAGCTGGTCCGCGTCGTAGTCTGGGAAGTGTACGTCTCGCGGGTTGAACGAACTCTCCGTTCGCCCACCGAGGTCCTCCATGAACTTCGGATCGTTCGTCAGTGCGGCGACAGAGACGCGACCCTCGATCTCGTTCGTGTTGCTCGCCCGGGAGAGCTGGTAGAGCAGCCTCGAGTAGGCGGGTTCCTCCTGATCTCGTCGCCCGACGAGGAGGTCGATCTCGTCGACGACGAAGATCACCGCGTCGTAGTACTGGTTGACGAGATCGTAGAGTCGTCGGTACTTCTTGCGCGTCGAGACACCTGTTTCGGGAACGCCCGACTCCTCTCCGACGTCGTCTGCGACCGTCTGGACGAGTTCGTACACCGCCTGATCGAGCGTGCTGATCGGCTGACAGTTGATTGTGACCACGCCGAATCGCTCACCACGAGATCGACAGAGTTCGACGATCTGCTCCGTCACGGCTCCGACAATCAGCGACTTCCCGGTCCCTGCCGGACCGTACAACAGCATGTTCGGCGGCCGATTTCCGTCGAGTGCGGGCTTCAGATACGAGACGACGTCGTCTAACTGCTCGTCTCGTCCGACAATACGCTTCTCGTCGATGATGGTGTCCGGCTCGACGAGGTCGCGGTTGACGAACACTGAACTCGTCTCCTCCGTACTCAACATCTCCTGAATCGACCGCTGCGAGGACTCTTCACCGGCCGGTGTACTTCCGGTCACAACCTCGGACCTCGGCGGATCACTCGGCCCCACTTCGCCAGCCTCACCCTCGCTGTCTCCGGACATACTCCTGCTCTCTCACGCGGCACACAAAAAGTCTTGTACCTCTGTCGATGTGTAACTGCGTCCGTAGAGACTTCTAGTATCTCGCTGCGAGGCATTTGACAGTCTCGTTTCTGAACCGCCAACGAAGTGCTCTTCCAGTGTCTCACCCGTCCCCCCCGTTATCGATGTGTAACTCGCGCTTTCGTGCCTGCTCCAGGTCGTCTCTGCCCGGATCTGTCTCTCTGGCCTCTTCAGCTCGTGTGCTGGCCCCACCGAGTGCGACTGTCGACACGCCCCCCTATCGATGTGTAACTACACCCCTCCCCCCGTTATCGATGTGTAAATATCGAATTTACGGCAGCTTCAGATGCTCTCGACCTGATTCTGTATCTACAGCCAGTTGTCGACGTACTCGACACTGCGGACCTCGGTTTGCGGGCAGAACTCGGCCATATGGTCGACGGCATCCGCGATCTCGCCGCTCGACGTGGAGTCCTCTTCGACGAACGAGGTGCCGCGGAGTTCGGCCTCGTGCATATTGTGAATCAAATCATTGTCGTATGTGAGCAGGAGTCGGTTCTCGCGCTTGGCGTACACTGTCGGTCACAATCCATTCGACCTGTGCCTAGTGGCGGTATGCACGAATATCACGTACACCGAGCACCTCTGGAACGACTCCGAGCGATCCGGCCGCGATGCACGGCTCAGACAATTCATACGGTCGTGCGTAAATCATTACCACCGACGACTGACAGAGAGCACCGCAGCGACGTGATACCGCCCGATACCGCAGAAGTCACGGAAAACCACTACGCACGACCGTATCAGACCACTCGATCTAGTGACTGCGGATACTGAATGATTTTTACATCGTCGTCGTATTCGCCGGATACTTCGCGGTCCAATTCGTCGACGAATAGCAGCCCCTCGACGGCAACCGAGTCCAACACGTCGTCAGCGGATTCGACGTACTCGCCAGTTGTGGACTGTTTGACGAACGACATGTACTCTAACAGTTCACGGAGTCCGGTTGCGACGTAGTCGACATCCTGTGTGTACTTCACTTCGCCGAGGAACACCTGTTCGAGTTCCCAGCTGCCAGTCTCAGTTTCCTGATACCGTTCCAGAACAATATCCGGCCGACCACCCCACAGCGAGTCACTGCCCCCACGCCCGAGCAGATCCTCAGAGAGAGCCTGCCAGCGGGAGAGAACCTCGTTCATCCGGTACAAGTAACCGTCCGGTTCGATGGCTGCTGTGTCGATGGATTCGCTGAACGTGAGGCTCTCCCCCGTCGCATCGTGAGAGAGGACGAACCGTGACTCGTCTCGCCTCCACGTCGCAACGATCGATGGACGCTCACGACGATCAGTCAACACCCGGTACCCCACACCGTCGTAGGCAGCGAGTACCCGGAATACCCAGTACAACTCGAACAGCGTCTCCGCGTTCTCTGGCGCTATGAGTGTATGATTCAAGAGATCACGCGCTTCTGCACTATCCAACTCGTAGTTCATCAGCTGGCGGTACCGGTCTAGGAGTACCGCTGCATCCCGGTAGAACTGTGAGCGCGAGCGCTTGACTGATTCGATGGTTCGGTCCGTGAGATTCGCGTCAGCGACGTTAATTCGTTGCAAATAGATATTTTCCTCGTAAACACGGTCCAGCATCTCCGCTGCCGACTCCACGTCTCGGTCCCCTCTGTTGCCCGTGTTCACCCACGCGCCCAGCCAGTCGTACCCTTCTGGATTGTTCAGTGCGTACGCGAGGTCGTCCGTGATGATATCATGGACGACAGTCAAGAGTCGCTTCAAGACGAGATTCTCGTCGATGTTGTAGTGCTCTTCTGGCTGTGTGCATACGAACACGGGTTCTTCGAGCTGGCCGGCGCGGGCTCGCGTCTTCACCGTGCTTTGCCAGTCGATCCGCCCACGGATTTCACCACGATACTGGAACGATTCGGGGGATGTCGTCGTCTTCATTCGCCGAATCCGATCTTCTAGCTGTCGTACGAAATCCAACACACCGACGGCCGAGGCATCGTCCTCAGCGTCGGTCAGAACAAAGTGAATCCGCAGCAGTGTCTCTATGTCGTCGATATCGAGATCCGCGTGTGCCGATCCGATAACCCGGTCGAAACGCACTCCTTTGCGGAGGTACGTGTGGAAGTCGTCGGAAATCTTGTCCAGTAACACCTCCGCAGACGTTTTCGCCATCGTCAGTCACTCCCCACTGTCCGGCTGTAGGTCAACTTGGAAGAAGTCCCGTGCGACGGTCCACAACTCGCTGTCTTCGTCGTCAACAATCGCGTCGAGTCTCTCGATTACTCGCTCTAACTCGTTTCGCCGCAGCCCTTCCAGTTGCGGAAACACGTACATAATAATTGGCGAGACGTAATCCGCTCCGTCGGTCGACGAGTCGGTTGCAACGTACTCGTAGATGTCCTTCACAATGGCTGGCCCAATGGCGTGCTCGTCGTTGACCGCTCGCCAGATCTGTCCGACAGTTTCGTAGTGATGCTCTGCCTCTGGCACCGACCAGACGTCGACATAACCTGCAACGCGTTCTTTCAGTTCGGAGTCGTCGCCATCGTCCCGGCTGGGCAGTTCCGGAACTCCGACCGGAACGAACGCCCAGCGTCGCATGAACGCGTAACTCATCTCGTACAGAGATGTCTTGTCGAGGGTATTCATCGTCGCCAGCATCCGCCAGTCGTCTGGGATGTAGAACTGGTTCGACTCAACTTCCTCGTGGCTCCGAGACGCGTCGAGGATCTGGATGGGGTCACCGCCAGAGCCATCGAATGGGAGTGTGACACTCTCTCCGGTCAACGCCGAGAACATCGACCCGAACGCCTTGTCGATGTCCGCTCTGTTGAGTTCGTCGATGATCAACCACTCGTTCGTTGGCATTCTGTCCTCCTGATCTTGGAATCGATCCAACACAACCCCAGGCTCGAACTCTAGTGTGTTTTCTGCAGTCGTCTGATACCCGCCGAGCGTATCGAATGTCGACCAGTCTGCTGACGCCGTCACGAGCTCGTACCCGTCGTCTCCAACCGTCGCCTCACACACCTGCCGAGCGAGTTCTGTCTTCCCTGTTCCAGGTGGGCCGAACAACAGAACGTGGTTTCCGTTCGTCAACGCCTGCTCGATCCGTGACTGAATCTGGTCCCACTTCTCCTTCGGGAAGTGGAGGTCTCCTCTTTCAACCGTGACCTCCGACTCTTGGACTTCGAACTCCTCAGTGAAGTCCTCGTACCGAGTGATCTCGCACAACTCCAGAATTCGCTCGTACTCGTTCTCTGTGAGTTCAGTGATGACGAAGCTGTTGTTGGATTCGACAAGCCGGCTCGCTTCCAACTCGGGGTCCGACTTCACCTCACGCCAACTCACGCCGTCGAGCGACTCGTCCCACTGGAGTGTAATACCCTCGATAGTATCCGAATCTCCCGCCTCCACAGTCTCTTCGTGCAGGCCACGCACGACGTGCGCTCGTCCAACGACTTGCTTCACTGGCGAGATCTGGTAAATCAGTACCTTGTCGCCTGACTTTGCAGCTTTGTATGCGCCTTTATTTTTTCTTTTATCATATGCTTTGTAAAACGACTTACCGCCGTCGTGGTGCCAATCAGTCGTCTCTGCGTTCACCCAGAAGTACTGTGTGTCACTCTCACAACCACAATCAGGTAGGTTAATGCCATCTATATCCAGAAGATACGTGCCAGCCTCGGGAGTGAGGTGACATAGATACGCCTGCAATACATTGCCGTCGTCATTCAGCGGGTATCGGGTTTTGTCCCGTCGAACTGTCGGTTCCAACAGCGCATACCGGACCTCATCTAGCGGTATCGGTTCGGACAACCGTTTTGTCGAGAGATCGACGAAGAAGTGCTGCTCGCCGTTGAACTCCTCTCGATAGGCTTCCGTCTCAACGACCGAACAGCCTCGAATTTTTCGATTAGAGTAGTGAAAAACGACATCTCCTGGCTCCAATACCGTGAGGTCGCGCTGCCACTTCGTATCCATCGAACGGAGGTACTCCCCTTCCAACTCCTCGTTGTGCGTCTGGTTCACCCAGTAACACGAAACGCCATCGAGAACGTCCGGCGGGTTATCGATCGGGACACCTCTCAACGGTAGTAGGCTCTCCCAACTCCACATCATCGTCTGTACGTGGAGCATCGACGCATCCTCCACACGGCCCCGAAGCTGGTCTCGCAGCCGCTTGCAGCCATCGTTCAGCTCGCGGTACTCCTCTGGATTGAACCCTTGGCTCACTTTGTGCTCGGAGAATTCCTCGAAGAAGTTCCGCATTTCCGTCCACTTGTAGTGGATGTACTGGTTCGGATGCACGAACATCAGCAGGCACGCTGCGAGCGCGAGGAGTGACCCCGGGGCCGTGTCTACATCTGTGTAGAACTCCTGAAATGTGTTGAGTCGTTCTACAATATCCTCGTCCGAATCAAAGAAAAACGAGAGCGTATCGGCGGTCGCTTCGGGGTCCGATTCAGAGATCTTTTTGAAATCGTCCCACGCGATCCCACCGTTCGCACCTCCACCGAGCATATAGACCGGGATTTTTGTCTCGATACCGACGGGTTCATCCAGCACCCCAACAAGCGTCGGTATCTCGTCCGCCGAGAGTTCCGTCACTCTGTGATCAGCGAGAAACTCGTCTTGCAGGTGCCGTCGATACTCCCACTTCCACGTCTCCCACCCAACAGGCGACTCGGCATCCTGTTTGTAGCCTCCATCCTTCCACATCTTAACGAACCGAGCTATGGGATCACTAACCTCGTCGAACTCCATTTGTAGGTGCTGTTTCACACGTCTACTTAAAACGCACCCACGTTCACCATCAGGGCCGGGCGACTGCCCTCTCTAGGCTGGTCCTACAACCGGTTGTGACGGACTTGACGCCGTCTATATGTCGGGACTTCCCAACCGACCTAATCGGCGTGGTAGATCGCTGGCTTGACCACGCAAAAGTGTCTGGTTATAGATATGTTCGATCTCTCCGAACCAGACGGTTGCTTTTCGACGTCGGCTATCAAACACCTCGCGGAAGAAGTCATCTCGCCACCCCCGCCGCCGGGTATCGAGGAGAGTCCCTCGACCCCGGCGACATCTGGCTCGTCGTCATCTTGGTCTGTGTCAACGAGACCTCGATCCGGGAAGCGTGCAAGGATACCGACGGAGCACTGTGTGACGAGTTGTTGGAATTAGGAGGGTTGTGAGAGTCAGGAGGGTTGTGAGAGACGAGTGAATGTTGTGAGGGTTGGGAGAGTTGTGAGAGTTAGGAGAGTTGTGGGAGACGAGTGAATGTTGTGAGGGTTGGGAGAGTTGTGAGAGTTAGGGGGTTTGTGAGAGATGAGTGAATGTTGTGAGGGCTGGGAGAGTTGTGAGAGTTAGGAGAGTTGTGTTGGTTGTGAGGGTTCGTATCTCACAAACCTTTTTCAGTTCGGACAGCTAGGAGCAGTTGGAGAGTTTGGAGATGCAAACACCACGCATCGCCGTCGCCAACCAGAAGGGTGGCGTCGGCAAGACGACGATTGCGATCAACGCGGCAGCCGCACTGTCCGGCCGTGGTCACGACGTGTTGTTAGTGGATCTCGACCCACAGGGGAACGCGACAGAACACCTCGGTCTGATGGACACGTACGATGCACCCGAGCCAAACCTCTACTCCGTGCTCACTGACCCGGACGAGAGAGCGGAGACCCCGCAACTCGTCGAATCGCACGCCGAAATGGATGTCGTCCCTTCGAACATCGACGCCACGGCAGTCGAACCGGAGTTGACGATGATGCGACGGTCCAGCGAACAACTCGACGCTGCTCTCGACTACGTCGAGGCGGGATACGACGCGATTGTGATCGACACTCCCCCCACTCTCGGGTTCCTGATGGACAACGCTCTGTACGCCGCGACGAACGTGCTCATTCCGGCGCTGGCCGAATCGACGAGCAAGCGCGCGTTCGAGCTCCTGTTCGACCACTGCCAACACCTCGAAGACGAGCTCCAGATCCAGATCGAGGAG
Source organism: uncultured Halobacteria archaeon (assembly GCA_937142015.1). Lineage (GTDB taxonomy): Archaea > Halobacteriota > Halobacteria > Halobacteriales > Haloferacaceae > JAHENP01. The sequence continues at coordinate 2,267 of CAKZQY010000053.1, read as the reverse complement.
GTCGGCGTCGTGATCAATCGCATCGACGTACGGAAGACGCAGGCACAGGAGATGATCGACTGGATCGAGGACGCGTTCGACGACGTGCCAGTCTGGCGACTCCGCGAGCGTGCAGCCGTCCAGAAGGCACTTGCCGACCACCAGTCGCTGCTGGCCTACGAACCGAACTCCGATCAAGTTCCCACGCTCCGGACGATCGGTGAGTCGCTCGAAGCCCAACTGGAGGTGGGGACGTGAGCGACGACCGTAGCGACCGGCTTCGGAAGCGCCGCCAGACCCGCGACCCGGACCCCGAGCAAGAAGATGTCGAATCGTCCGACCGAGACAACGAGTCGGACTCTCGTGGCGGGACCGCGGCCACTGACTCGGACACAGAGTCAGTCACGGTCAAAGAGGCGCTCCAGGGGATCTACCTCTACGGGGACCCAGACCAGAAGGATCGTATTGATATGCTCTACAACCGGCTCAAGGCCGACTACGAGTACGAGTACAACGACACCCTCGGCAAGAACGAGCACTTCTATCGGGTCCTGCTAGAAGTCGGTTTGGAAGGATTGGAGAGTATGGACGTTTCGGAGCTACAAGCGCGTTTGGAGGAGTTGGAGAGTTTGGAGAGTTTGTATAGATCGGACAACTGACGATGTCACAACACGACAGCGTGTGACGGACCGTGGTGTGGTTGCTGTGACAGATCGAGGTCAAGATCGTTGTCCGTCGGCGTCCGCGGTCTCGTTCTCTACTGTCGGTCACAAGTGTTGATAGGTTGTTGCGTGTCACTCGGGGTTCCAACGCGTCTCGCTCCGGTTCTGTCGACCCCCCAGGTTCGATGGCTTGTGACCGACAGTATCGTCTCGGGGTGTGCCGATGTGCTGGTTTTGTTCTTCCCCCGTCAGTTGATCGTGTCGTTCGGCGGGGAGTCCTACTGGCCGCCAGGCACCTCGCGTCCGCGTTGCCGCCGACACGACCCGGAGCCACGGCCGGCGGCGATCACGCCGGCCCGCGCCGATAAGTGTATATGCTTTGGCTACACATTTTCAACACAGCTATGTCCGAGGCCGATACCTCACCCGACAAAACCACCGTGAACATCCGCATCACCGAGACCTTCCTCGCAGACGTTGATGAGACGTGGGAGGGCCTCGGCTACAACAGCCGCAGCGAGTTCGTCCGCGACATCCTCCGAGACGCCGTGAAACACCCCGAGTTCAACCGTGCCGACCTGAAGGCGATGCTCGCCGGCGAGGTGGACATCCAGAAGGGCCGCACGCACGCCAGCGACGAGGTGAAGGTCGAGTACGGCCTTGACGACGACGAGTGATCTACGAGCGACTGCTGGGACTGGGAGCTCACCGACACCGCCAATCGACAGTTCGGGAGCCTCGACGAGTACGCGCACGAGCGCATCGCTTCGAAGTTGGACGAGATTGTCGACGACCAGTGGCGCGAACCGAGCGACTACCTACAGCCGCTCCAGGGAGTACCTCACCAGAAACTCCGCATCGGCCCGTTCCGTCTCGGCTGTCGGATGGACCGTGAGAAGAAGATCCTCTACGTCCTCAGAATCCGGAAGCGAGGCGGCGACGCCTACCGCAGTGACGACGACTGATTCAGTATTGAGCCTTAGTATGGTAAGACACGAGAGTGCATCACAGCCCGGAATCGCTCGGGGCCCTCCCGGTACTTCTCGACAGGCTGCACCGGATTCGATCACACACCACCACAGACTGTCGACGACGCCGTCCGCGCCATCCGCGGTGTACGTGATCACGACTGGTCACACCGGACGGCTGCACGTCACACTGGAGTCCCGCGTCGAATCACCCCGAACCCGTTGGAGAGTGCGAACATCTCCCTCGAATAGACTGACCAATCCGAGTGAAACGACACCGGTATTCGTTAAAAGATCGATAACAACCAATTAGGTAGCTCCTCTTCACCACTGATAAACACGTGTAGCCACTTAGCTGGACAAACGATGGCAGAAAACGTCCACGCGGCAACTGTCACAGAACTGCTCGACTCGCTACTCACGGACCTCGGCGGGGAGTGTCTCCTCGTCGACCCGCCGGCCTCAGTCCTGCACGCTGTCGCCGGATTGGGTCCCGAGGACGACCGCGACCACGACGACCACGACGACCACGGCGGCGACCACGACGACGGCCCTGTCTCCGACGTGCGTGTGCTCGCCAGCGAGTCCGTATTGAAATCCATCCGTGACGAGTTCCTCACCGCGGCTGCGCTGGCGGACCACGTCGAGGCGGACCGCG
>CAKZQY010000052.1 GCA_937142015.1 uncultured Halobacteria archaeon | reverse complement strand
CGAGCGCTGCAGACGGGCTGGCTCGTCTCGGCGAGGAGATCGACTGTGTCGTCTCAGACTACGACATGCCGGACCGAGACGGGATCGAGTTCCTCGACGCCGTCCGCGAGGAGTACCCGGAGCTCCCGTTCGTCCTGTTCACGGGGAAGGGGAGCGAGGAGGTTGCCAGCGAGGCGATCTCGGCGGGCGCGACAGACTACCTCCAGAAGGGGACCGGAACGGGGACAGACCAGTACGAGCTGTTGGCGAACCGCGTCGTCAACGCGGTCGAGCAGTACCGCGCCCAGCAGCGCGCAGAAGAGACGGCGCGGCGCTACTCCGCAGTCTTCGAGAACGCGGGCGACGCTATCGCGTGGGTGGAGTTCGACGACGGAGTTCCCGTCGTCCGAGACGCGAACCCGGCGTTCCGGGAGACGTTCGGCGGGTCGGACACGGACGTGATCGGTCGTTCTATCGATCGCGTGGTCGCGTCGGACCAGCGTCGCACGGAGGCGGAGTCGCTCTCCCGTCGGGTGCGGGCCGGTGAGCAGCTGTCCGGCGAAGTCACCCGCGACACGTCGGACGGGGACAGAGAGTTCCTGTGGCGTGCGGCACCGATTGCAGACGACGACACCGGACAGGTGGACGCAGGCTTCGCAATCTACACGGACATCACGGAGCGGAAACGACGCGAACAGCAGCTGGAAGCGCTCCAGCGTCGCACCCAGTCGTTGTTCGAGACAGACTCCGTGACGGAGACCGCTCGCGTCGCGGTCGAGACCGCAGACGAGATGCTGGACGCGGAGCTGAGCGGGGTGCATCTCCTGTCGGACGACGAGGAGACGCTGGAGGCAGTCGCCGTCACTGACTCCGTCCGCGAGACGCTCGGCGGTGCGCCGGACTACCCGCGCGACAGTGACAGTCCGACGGTCCAGCCGGTGTGGGAGGCGTTCCAGCGCGGCGAGACGATCACAATCGAGGACACCGAGGAGTGGTCCGAGCTGGCGGACGCCACCGTCGCGCGCAGCGCCGTGATACAGCCGCTCGACGACGAGGGGGTGTTCGTGGTCTCGGCGACGGAGCCGGCGGCGTTCGACGAGACGGACGAGCGACTGACAGACGTGTTGGCGACGTCGTTGACGACCGCCATCCAGCAGGTTCGCCGGGAGGCGACACTCAGACAGCGGGAGTCGGAGCTGGCTGCCGAGCGCGACCGGTTCCGAGTGTTGTTCGAGAACCTGACACAGCCCACTGTCGAGGTGACGTACCACGGCGACGTGCCAGTCGTCGACGCCGTGAACGAGGCGTTCGAGCGGCAGTTCGGCTACGACAGCGAGCAGATCTGTGGGGAGTCACTCGACGAGTTCGTCGTCCCGGACGACCCCGACCTCGCAGCAGAGGCGGACGGCATCAACCAGCGGGCGATGGACGGGGAGTCGTTCGCGGCCGTCCCAGTTACTCGACAGACCGCAGACGGCACACGCCAGTACCTCCTCCAGAACGCGGTGTACGACGACGGCTCCGGCGGGTTCGCCACCTACGTCGACGTCACGGAGCGGGCCGACTACCGGGAGAAGCTGGCTGCGCTCAACGAGTTCGCGGCGGACCTCGCCGACGCCGCCTCCGCCGACGCCGTCTACGACCGGACGGTCGAGGCCGCCGTCGAGATTCTCGAGTTCGACTGGTGTGTGGTCGCAGAACCCACAGACGGACAGTTCGAGGTGGCGAGCGCATCGGAGGGGACGCCGGCAGCGATCCGACAGGAACGGCTCGACATCGAGTCGGGCGTGGCGGGACACGCGCTGGCGACGGGTGAGAGTCGCGTGACAGACGACACACACGACGCCGAAGAAGCGACACCCGTCTCGGAGTCGATCCGGTCCGGCGTGACGGTGCCAGTCGGGGAGCGGGCGGTGTTTCAGGCGATCTCGGCCGAGCGAGACGCCTTCGACGAGAGCGACCGCGAACTCGCCGAGCTGTTGATCGCACACGCACAGAACGCGCTCGACCGACGAGACCGCGAACACGAGCTCGAACGACAGAACGACCGACTCGACGAGTTCGCCAGCGTCGTGAGCCACGACCTCCGGAGTCCACTCGGCGTCGCACGCGGCCAACTCGAACTGGCCACACACGACTGCGAGAGTTCACACCTCCAGGAGGCGCTGGACGCACTCGACCGGTGTGAGTCGCTCGTCGGCGACATCCTCGCGCTCGCCCGCGAAGGAGAGAGTGTCACCGACCCGACGACGGTCTCGCTCGCCGACGTCGTCGAAGACTGCTGGGAGTGGGTCGATCCTGCGCCGGACGCACACCCCCGAGCGGGAGGCCCGAGATCGACGAAGTCACGAGAGGAGTCGAAGTCGACGGAGACAGAGACACGGGGCCGAGAGACGGAGACAGACGGCGAGTCAGAGTCGACGGAGTCACACGATAAATCGCAGTCGGCAGAGACACACGGAGAGACGGTTCGACCCGCCGAACTGCGCGTCGAGACGGACCGCCAGTTGCGTGCGGACCGGGACCGTCTCTGTCGACTCGTCGAGAACCTGCTCCACAACGCGGTCGAGCACGGGGGCAGCGGAGTGACGATCACGGTCGGCGCGACGGACGAGGGATTCTACGTCGCGGACGACGGTCCCGGTATCCCGCCAGACCGTCGAGATCGGGTGTTCGAGAGCGGCTACTCCACGGCGGCGGCGGGGACCGGCTTCGGGCTCTCTATCGTCGCAGAGATCGCCGAGGCTCACGACTGGTCCGTCACCGCGACCGAGAGCGCGGCCGGGGGGACACGGATCGAGATCACTGGCGTCGAGGGTGGGAGCTGACGCTGCCGGTCGGATCACAGCTCCGACTGCACGTCCAGCGCGTCGAGCGCGTCCACCTCGTCGCTGATCCGTTCGACGCTCCGCGTCTGTCGTTCGTTCGCGGCGGCGATCTCCTCGGCGCGGTCGGCGACCTCCTCGAAGTCGGCGGCAGTCTGGCTCACCATCCCGGAGATCTCCTCCGTGCTGGCGGCTTGATCGTCCGTCGCGGTCGCAACCTCCTCGATCCCGTCGGACGCTTCCTCGACGACGGCGGCGATCTCCTCGAACGTCTCTCCGGAGCTCCGGACGCGCTCGGCACCCTCCTCGACGGCGGCGGTCGTCGCCTCCAGACTCTCGACGGTGCTCTCGGCGTCTGCGCGCACCTCCGTCACGATCTCCTCGATCTCTGTCGCGTGCTGGCGCGACTCCTCGGCGAGGCTCTTCACCTCGTCTGCGACCACGGCGAACCCGTCACCCGCTTCCCCCGCACGGGCGGCCTCGATGGACGCGTTGAGTGCCAACAGGTTCGTCTGGTCCGCGATGTCGTCGATCACCTCGACCAGCTCGTCGATCTCGGCGATGCTCTCGTGGAGCGCGGTCACGTCCTCCGTCACGGCGGTCGCCTCCTGCTCGATCTCCGTCATCGTCTCGATCACGTCGGCAGCCTCCCGCTCCCCGGTCTCCGCTCGCTCCCGAGCGCGCTCGGAGACGGCAGTCACCTCCTCGGCGGTGGCCGCGATCTCCTCGACCGTCGCCGAGAGGTTCGACACCTCGCCGGCGATCTCGCCGATGGCGTCCAACTGCTCGGCCGCGCGCTCACTGATGTCGCGGGAACTCGCCGCGACCTCGCGTGACTCCGACTTCAGCTCGTCGACGGACTGTTTGATGCTCCCGGTTGCTCCCTTCAGGTGTGAGATGTCGCGGAACGTCTCGCTGATCCCGACGACCGTGCCGTCCTCGTCGTGGATCGGTCTGACGATCAACTCCGTCGGGACGACGCGACCGTCGTAGCTCTCCTTGCGAACCTCCACGCGAGTCTCGTCTCGCCCGCCGTCGACGATCTGTTTCAGCGTGCAGTTGTCCGTTCCACACACGTCCGGGTTGCACAGCTGGTCGTAACAGTTCACGTCCGCCCGCCCCTCCGCTGGGATGCCCCCCATCTCGACCATCTGCTCGTTCTCCAAGACGACGTTGAACTCCGTGTCGAGAATCCGCATCGCCTCGCCCGTGGAGTTCATGATCTCTCGGACGTTGTTGCCGAGCATCTCCCGCATCTCCGACTCCGACAGCGACCGACCCCCCTCGATCTCCTGTGATCTGTCGACACCTACCGTCTGTCCCTCTCTCGTGGTTGCCATACGTGAGGCTACGAGACGTCTCGGTATATACGCCGAAACCGATTCCCAGTGAGTGACGCTCGTATTGTACAGGACAACCACAAGTGTGCTCTCGTGTCGAGACTACTGTCTTCGGTGCATCCACACTTCTCTCGTGTCGAGACTACTGTCTTCGGTGCATCCACACTTCTCACATCCCGACACCGATCGGCACGCTCGTGACCGACAGTATAAGTAGTCGCTGGTGGAACGACACGTCGATGGCGGACACGTCTCTCGGCGACCTCCACGAGGCCGTCCGGGCGGTCGACAGCGAGATTCGTACGGGTGGCAGCGAGTTCGACTTCAGGTACAGCCTCCTCGACCACCTGTTCACCGACGCACTCGGCTGGTCGCGGACGGAGGGCTCGGGACACGTCACGTTCGAAGACGACCGGAAGGACGTGTTGTGTTACGACGACAGTGACCCGCCGTTCCCGGTGATCGTCTGTGAGACGAAGCGGCCGTCTCACGAACTCGACCTGTCGGATGTCGACCAGCTGGAAACCTACATGACAGGTGTCGGGAGCGCCGACTACGGCGTGTTGACGAACGGGCGGACGTTCCGGATCTACGAGTACGACCTGGAGGATCGCTCGATCAGTGCTCTCGACGGGTTCGACGTTGGGAGTGTCGCCGACGCCGACGCTGTCGAGGACCTCGACGAGACAGAGCGAGACGCGCTCGATACGCTCCGGCGGTTCAGTCGTGAGCAGTTCACTGGCGTCGGCAGTCAGGAGTACTTCCGAACACGAGCACGGGAGGTTCCAGTTCGACACCGACCCGGCACCGACGACGAGGGGTACGAGCTGTTCCTCGATGCGGTGACGCAGTCGTTGGAAGACCTCACCGGGGTGATGCAGCGGTTCTTCGACGACTACCGAGACCGCGCCGAGGAGTCGTACCCGCGGCAGTTCCTCGACACCACGTTCCCCGACTGGAAGGAGTGGCGGAAGTACACCGGCAAGAGCGACGACGCCGCAGCGACGTTCTGTCGAGAGACGGCTTACATCCTGCTGAATCGAGTGCTGTTCGCACGCATCGCAGAGGACAAAGAGATCGTCGACCACACGCGACTGTCCGGTCGCGGGATGGCAGCGGCACTCACTCGCGGCGACGACCGTCCGTACCTCGCCGCACTGATCGACACGTACGACCGGATCGACGACCACTACGGCGACCTGTACGAGCTCGGAATCTTCGACTGGTGGTGGGTGAGTCGTGACAAGCGACAGCAGTTCGACACGAACGAGACGCGACGACAGGAGACGCTGGAAGACGAGCTCGACGCCCGACTCGGTGAGGTGTTCGAGCGTCTGAACAGGTTCGACTTCGAGTACGTCAACCGAGACATCCTCGGTCACGTGTACGAGGACTACCTCCCGCGGGAGGAACGGAAGGAACTCGGCGAGTACTACACCCCAATCGAAGTTGTACGGTACATGCTCGACGATGTGGGGTACGTACCGAGTGCGTCGATCGGACGGGAGACGATTCTCGACCCGGCGTGTGGGAGCGGTGGGTTCCTCACGGAGGCGACAGAGCGACTGATTCAGCACTTCCTCCGGAAGTTCGGCCGCGAGAGCGTCCACTACCTCGACGCGGAGGAGGCACGCACCATCCTCGAACGGATCGAAGCGAACGTGTACGGGATCGACATCAACCCGTTCGCAGTTCACATCACACAGATCAATCTCCTGTTCCGGACGGTCGACCTCTACGACACGGTGACCGAGCAAGACCCCTCCTACACGATGGACGGGTTCGAGATCCACGTCGCGGACACTCTCGCCCCGACGGCACTGGAGGAACAACGGGCCGAAACGGACCAGAACGGGCAACAGTCACAGATTGCCGAGTTCGCACAGTACAACGGACGCGCACAGTCGTTTCTCGACGACCGGGACGCTGTCGAGTACCTGAAAGACGAGTTGGCGTTCGATGTCGTCGTCGCCAACCCGCCGTACGTTCGGACGCAGAACATCACCGGCCCGAAAGGCGACTACGTCGCACAGTACGACACTGTCGACGGACGGTCCTTCGACATCTACGTCCCGTTCGTGGAGCGGGGGCTCGACTGGCTGACGGACGACGGCCGGCTCGCGTACATCTGTCCGAACCGGCTGCTCACACACGAGTACGCGACAGGCCTCAGAGACCGACTGGGACGGGAACCACTCACCCGTCTCGTCGACTTCGGTGACGTGTCCGTGTTCGACGCTGCGACGCCGTACCCGTGTCTCTTCACCGTCGACCGGCGTGCAGACGCGGACACCGATGTCGAGTGTGCGCGAATCGCCGCGGAGAGAGCCGACGTGTTAGAAGAGTTGTACCGACGAGACGAGTGGGAGACGCCGAGCGGTGTCGAGGCGTACGATCTGTTCACGTATCCGAGAGAGTTGCTCCGGGCAGACAACGAGGACGAGAACCTGCGGAGCTGGAAGCCGATGCCGGACGACGAGCGGCGAGCCTTCGAGGCGATCAGAGACGCCGCCGAGATACGACTCGAACGAGCCGCAGCCGAGGTGTTCGTCGGTATCCAGACGAGTGCAAACCGCGTGTTCACTGGATTCGTCGAGAGTGAGCACGCCGGCCGTCTCGTAGACACAGCCGACAGCAGAGAGGACAGCACCCGAGATACACTCGACGACAGCGGCGAGTTGGTTCAGTTCAGGGCGAAGGGAGACGAGACCGCACAGCCAGTCGAGCGCGGGATACTCCGTCGACTGCTCCGTGGTCCGGAAGTCGACCGGTGGGGCGTCGACTGGGAGGGACTCTGGCTGGTGTTCCCGTACGAGGTGACGGACGGTGAGGCGACAGTGTTGTCGGAACAACGGCTGCGTGAGGAGTACGAGCACGCGTGGCAGTTCTTCAGCGACCACGAGGCAGACTTGCGCGACAGACACGTCCAAGCAGACGAGTGGTGGGCGTTCGGCCGTCGTCAGAACGTGGACAAGATGGAGCCAGAGAAGATCGTCACGAACATCATGAGCGCTCGCAGTCGGTTCGTCGCCGACACAGAGGGGACGTACTACTTCCTCGGTGGCGGGAACGCAGGCGGGTACGGTATCCAGTTACGCGAGGAGTACGCGGCAACAGAGGCGGACTACCTGTACTACGTGGCCCTGTTGAACTCCTCTGTGCTCGAATTCTACCACAAGCAAATCGCGCCGATCTTCGGCGGGAAGTACTACTCGTACAACAAACGCTACCTGCAGCCACACCCAATCGTGCCACCGACAGCGGCACCCGACGAGACGGTCGTCGAGTACGCCGAGCAGATCAGCGAGATTCGCGCCGAACAGACGGAGTTGGCCCACGAGACGGACGACGTACGCAACTACCTCTCGGCGTTCGACTGTTCGTGGACGGTGGTTGATCTCGCACGCTCGGTTCGTCTCGACGACGACGACTACCGACAGGACCCGATCCGACGGGACTCGACAACGGTCGCAGCCAGCAGTCACGACGAGGCTGCCGCGACGACCGAGACAGTGTACCGAGTCGTCATGAAGCGCGGCCACCAGCTGACCTTCGACGACGAGCGCGTCCGTGACTTCGTGTTCGAACTGCTGACGGCGACGGACGAGCGCCTGACACGCGCGGACGTGCTCGACACAGAAACCCCGTCGAGAGACGACGTGATTCGGTTGATGGAGACGTATCGAGCAGACGAGGACCGGATCACCGAGCTAGAGGCGGAGTTCGAGCGGCTGTGTGCGGAACTCGACGAGATCGTTCTGGAGACGGTGTACGGTCTCGACGAGTCTGCACGCGAAACCGTCACAGAGTTCCTCCAGACCTGGTAGCCACAGACATCCTCTCCCCCTCGCTCCGCCGTCACAGAACCGACCACGTTTTGACCCCGCTGGTCGAAGCGCCGCGTATGTCGGAGGAACCACTCGTCCCAGTCGTCTGTTCGGCCTGTGGGACGGAGACGGACGTGCCGTTGGCGGAGGTCGCCGACACGGTCGAACGCCACAACGAGCGCCTCCACGACGGCGAAGACGTGGCCGAGGTCGACCCGGAGCTGACCGACCAGCTCGCGGATCTCGTCGCCGAAGATATGGGACTACTGGGGGAGGACGCGTAGTAGCCACCCGTCCTCACTCTCGTCGCAAGGGCCGCCATCGCCACCGTATCGGCGCGGGGCTACCCAGACTCGGCGCGGTGTTCGGAGATGATCTCGTCGACCATCTCCGCGGTTCGCTGGCGTTCACGCTCGCGGGCACGCTCCTCCCAGTCGTCGATCACGGCCTCTACGTCGCTCTCGCGGGCGACCGCGAGGTCGTCCACCTCCTGAATCTGTACGTCCTCGGCGGGGCCGACCGGCACGTCGTTCTCGAACAACACCTCGTCGGCGGCGTCCGACAGCCCGCCGGAGCGCAACACCACCCGTGGGTCGGTGGCGACGAGTCGCTCGGCGGTCGCCCGTCCAGCGCCCGACGCGTCCCGGAGGTACACCACGTCACCGGAGGCGAGCCCGTACTGTTCGTCTGCGCTCCGGATGGCGTCTTTGGTGAACTGCTCGACGACCTTCACCGGAACCACGTCTCGTCCCTCGGCCACGTCGGTGAAGTCGTCGTGGTCGAGCTTCCACAGCGTCTTCAGGCGGGCGATCTTCTGTTCCAACTCCTCGACTTCCTCGCGTGCCTCGTCGCGTTGTCGCTCTAGCCGGTCGTTCTCGCGGCGCAGCCGCGTCACCTGCCGGTCGCGGTGTGCCTCCCGCCGCTCCTCGCGGCGAGCGTCCGACAGCTCCGACTCCAACTCCTCGATGCGGTCGTCCTTCTCGTCGATCTCCGAGTTCAAGTCGTCCGTGTGGTCTTGGAGGCGTTCGACCTGCCGCTCCAGTTCGCGGATGCGACGCTGATCCTCGGTCAACTCCGGCTCGTCGTCGCCCTCGTCTTCGTCCGTCTCCGGCTCGTCGTCGCCGATGTCGCGCAACACCGCCTCGACAGACTCCTCTCCCGAGACGACACGGTCGATCACCGTCCCACGGTCGACGCCGGCCGGCACCTTCCGCGTGATCCGCGCGAACTGGTCCTCGTGGTCGTCGAGTGCGGACAGCGCCGCCGCCAGCGCGTCCCGCTCGTGGTCGTTGTCGTACGAGCGGTCTCTCGTCCGGTGGAGCTTCTCGTCGACCGGCAGGTCCGACTCCGGCGTCCACCCCGCGGCGTCGAAGGAGCGTCGGAACTGCTCGACCGTCTCCGGCATCGGTGTCACGTCGGCCGCGACGATCACCGGCCGACCGCGCTCGACCAGCCACTCGATCACGGCCGCCGTGTCGTCCGTCCGCGTGGAGTACACGTCCAGTGTCTCCCCGTCCAGATCGAGCACCGCGACGGCCGTCGTCGTCCCGGGGTCGATCCCGACGACGACGTGGTCGCGTCGCTGGACCAGCGGCTCGAACTCGATCCCGTCCGTCCGCTCGCGCTCGATCTCGATCCGGGTGTCGCCCGCCCGCTCCTGTGAGACGGGGAGCTCGTGTGGCGGAGCCTCGACAGTGAACACCGCGTTCTGGAACCCGCCGTACTTCTCCGTCACCTCGCGCTCGTAGGCCAGTCCGGCGTCTTCGAGCAGCGACTCCACCTCTCTGGCCCGCTTTTTCACGTTGCCGTGGATGCGTCTGGTGTAGCGGTCCTGACTCCACCCGCCGCTGCCCGTCGAGCGACCGCGAGACACCTTCACCTCCGTCGTGTCCGCGAACGCCGACACCTCGTAGCCGACGTTCGCCGCCGCGAGACGTGCGGCCGCCTCCGCCTCTTTCATCGGCTTCTTGCCGTAGGGGACCCCGTGGCGGCCCGCGACCCGCGACAACGGCTCCGGCCGCTGAGCACCCGTCACCTGAACGAGCGAGGTCTCTCCCGGCAGCGATCGGAGAAACCGCACGAGCGCGTCCTTGTCCGCCGCCAGTTCGTACATGCTGTCCGTGCCGACCAGCGACGGTTCGACGTCCGCGATCCGACGGCGTAGCTTCCGGTGGCTCACCACGTCCCGGGACACCTCCTCGCCGTCGAACTCGACGAGGGCGTAGGAGGGACTGTCCCCCCGAACGTCCCCGCTCTGTATATCGACGCCGAACACGACCGAGTCGAGCGCACTCGTCCGGGCGTTCACGAGACTGCTCTACGTGGGTGAGTGACAAAAAGTCCGCGGCGACTTGGCTGTCGATGTGACCCGCCCTGCCGTCGAGTGCTGTCGAGGCGAGACGGCTGTCGATCAGTCGCTCGTGACTGACAGGATCGGAACTCCATCGTGACTGACAGGATCAGGACGCAGTCGGCAGTTCGAGGATCACGGTCGTTCCAGCCGGCGGGTCGTCGAATCGGAGTCGACCCGACGAGTGGTCGGCGACCCACCGGGCGAGCCACAGACCGGCACCGCTACAGTGTTCGAGTGCGGTCTCGGCGCTGCGCTCGATTGCGCGCCGCTCGTGGTCCGGAATCCCCGGCCCGTCGTCGGTGACTCTGATCTCTGTCACGTCTCCACGGTCGTGAGCCGTCACCGACACCGTCGGCTCCGCGCGGTGGTTGTGGTGAATCCCGTTCTCCACGAGGCACTGCACCGCCAGCGGGAGTTCCATGTGAGCGGTGACGGAGAGAGTCGCCGGCACGTCGGCAGTGATCGTCGCCTGCGGGTGTTCACTCCGGAGACGGTCGAGAACTGGGCCGACGGCCTCACGGAGCGACACCTCTCGGAGCGGGTCGTCGCGGTCCACGACACGCTTGATCTGACGGGCGCGCTCGCTCGTCGCGGCGAGGTCCGCCGCCGTCTCCTCGATGGTCGTCAGAAACGCTGCGATCTCGTCGGGGTCCGCTCGGCGAGCCCGATCGACGGCACCGCTGATCACGTTGAGATCGTTGCGGAGATTGTGTCGCAACACACGCGAGTAGACGTCCTTCAGGAGGTCGAGCTCCGCTTGTCGCTCGTGGAGCGCGTTCCGCGCCTCGATCCGGCTGTAGGCGGCCCCGACGTTCGCGGCGAACAGCTCCGCGAGTTCGAGATCCTGCTCGTCGAACGCCGCACACTCGTCTGCGACCGCCGCGAACACGCCGTCGTCGCCGACGGGCACCACCAGCCCGGAGCGGAACGAGTCGTGTGCGGGTGTCGCAATCGGGTGAGCGCGGGTGTCGTCGATCAGCATCGACTCTCCGGTCTCGACGACGTGGCCCGTGACTCCCTGATCCGCGTCGGCAGGGAACATCACCTCGCCGACCTCCAGCGGTGTCGAGGGGGAGACAGCCTCGACGACGAACGCCCCCGCCTCCCGGCGAGCGACGAGACACCAGTCGAACGCCAACACGTCGTCCGCGGCCGTGATCGCCGCCGACAACAGCTCGTCACAATCCGTACACGACTCCAGCGTCGTGGCGACCTCGTGGAGTCGCTCGATCTTCCGTTTCGCCGCGCGGAGGTCGCGCTGTGACCGAATCCGTGTCACCGCCTCCGCCGCGTGGATCGCCAGCAGCTCTGCCAACTCGACATCCGACTCGTCGTAGTAGTTCCGCTCCTCGGAGACAGCCTGGAGCACACCCACCTCGCCCAGCGGGACGGAGACACCCGACTGGAACGACTCGTCGGCCGGCGTCGCGCGCTCGTTGCGCGCCGCGTCACGAACCAGCGTCGGCGTCCCCGACTGGAACGTCTCCCCGATCACTCCCTCGTCGACTGCGTACGGTTCGGCAACCGCATCTGGGTCGGACAGCGCAACCGGCTCGAGGCGACCGTCACGCGCGAGGAAGACCCCACACACGTCGAACGCCAGCACGTCGTCCGCGGCGTCGACGACCGTCTCGAACACCTCCTCGACGCTCGTCGCGGCTGCGATCCCGGAGACGGCGACGTGGAGCGACTCCAACTTCGCCGCCTCGTCTGAACCGATTGTCACACCACTTCTTGACGCGTGGCAGAGTTAATTGTTTGTTTATACGTGGGCCGCTATTCCACTAGAATCTAGAGTGAAACACCTAGATACACACACGCGGTCTGCGGTCGAAACCACGTCGGTGGTCGCCGAAAGCACATCGGTAGCCAGTGAACTGCCTCGGGAGTCGCCGGAACCGTGGAGGTCAGCCACTGGCGCTTGCGGTAGCCGACACGACCGCAGCCACTGGCGCTTGCGGTAGCCGACACGACCGCAGCCACTGACACTTGCGGTGGCCGGACCGCAGCCACTGACACTTTCCGTGGCCAACACGACCGCAGTGCGAGAGACGCGGCGGGACAATAATTAAGACGCCACATCGCACCTCTCGAACTGTGCCACCGAGTCGTCAGGCTGCCCTCGCCGCGACCCTCGTCGTGTTCACACTGCTCACCGCGCTGGTGTTGTGGAACGTTCTCGCAACCGTCGTCTTCGCCGTGACACTCGCGTCAGTTCTCCTCCCGGTTCGTCGCGCCGCGGTCGAACGCGGCGCGTCGCGGCGTATCGCGGCAGCCACGGCGACGACGCTCGCCTCAGCGGTCGCGGTCGCCTTCGTCGCGCCGCTGGTGTACGTTCTCTACCGTCGTCGGGACGCGGTCGTCTCCTTCGTCGAGTCGCTGCCGACTGTGATTCCCGTGACAGTCGGTGACCGCACGTACCCCGTCGAGGTGGAACCGATCGTCGACACGGCACGCGACGTCGTCACCGGAATCGCCATCGACGTTGCGGCTGCCGCGCCCGTGATCGTGCTCAAGGCGCTCGTGCTCGTCCTGCTGGTGTACGGGCTGCTGTACAAGCCGTCTGCGGTGCGGACTGCGGCGACGCGTGTCCTTCCCGAGCCGTACCACGAGCCGTTGTTCGCGCTCGACCGTCGTGCCGCCGAGACGCTGGAGGCGATCTACGTGCTGCAGGCTGCGACCGCTGCCGCGACGTTCGTCCTCGCCACGCTCGTGTTCTGGGCACTCGGCTACAGTTCTCCCATCGTCTTCGGCGTCATCGCCGGTGTCCTCCAGTTCATACCCGTGCTCGGTCCGAGTGTGCTGGTCGTCGCGGTCGCCGCGCTCGACTTCGCCGCCGGTGACGTGCCCGCGGCGGTCACGGTCCTCGCCGTCGGACTCGTCGTGGTCGGGTTCCTCCCGGACGCTGTCATCCGCACGCGACTCGCAGAGTACACCACCGAACTTCCCGTCTCGCTGTACTTCGTCGGCTTCGTCGGCGGTGTACTCACTGTGGGTGCCGTCGGGTTCGTGTTGGGGCCGCTCGTCGTCGCGCTGCTGGTCGAGACTGTGCTCCTGCTGTCGGACGGCGTCCAGAGCGCCCAACAACGACTCGACGAACGACCCGCAGCAGAGCCCGTCTCCGAGCAGCCACCGGCGGACGCCGCCGACTCCAGACGCGAGGCTGGCTCCGACTCGGAGGTGGGCGACGACTCCGACTCCGACATCGGTCGTGATCCCGAGGGTGTCGCCGACGGTGGCCGGCGTGAAGACGAGAGCGGTCGCCACGAAGGCGAGAGCGACCGGCGTGACGACGAGGGTGCTAGTGGCAAGAGCACAACAGCGAGAGACGAGTGAGCCGGACGCCGCTGTGTTCGTCGGGGTGTGACCGACAGCGTCGGTCCCGAGCGATCACC
>CAKZQY010000051.1 GCA_937142015.1 uncultured Halobacteria archaeon | reverse complement strand
CCGGGATGCCCACCGCGTGTGGAATCCCACGGCTCAGCCGTGGGAGGAGGTCAAAACAGTCATGGCCCCCGCGTTCCAACCGGGAGGCATGGTCACACTCTCGGCGCGACCACGTGCCTTCCTGTCGGGATACGGCCTCGGAGTCGCCGGCGCGATTCTGGCGCTCGTGTTGACCGGTGCCGTGTTCCTGCTGCTCGGTGTCCTCTCGACCGTCGGACTGGAGGCGTCCGTCCCCCTCTCTGTCAACCTCGTCATCGCCTTCGTCTTCGGACAGTACGTTCCGTTCATGGGGTTCCCGCTCGCGTACTTCCGGCGACGACGACAGATGACGTGGGAAGACATCCGCGAGTACGTCGGTGTCAGGGTGCCGTCACTGGCCGAGGCGGGGCTCGTCCTCGGCGGGCTGATCGCGGTGTTCGTGCTCGTCTCGGCGATGGCGTTTCTCGTCCAGACGCTCGGTCTCGACCCGGCGAGCAACAACGCCGGCGAGATTGCACAGGAGACACCGAGTATCGCGCCGGTGTTGGCGCTCGCCTCGCTCGTCGTCATCGGCCCGTGTGAGGAGATGCTGTTCCGCGGCACCGTCCAGAACCGACTCCGAGAGGCGTTCTCCGCGCCGGTTGCGATCACACTCGCCGCAGTGCTGTTCGCCTCGATCCACGTCACCGCCCTCACCGGCGGCCTCGGCGCACGGTTCACCACAATCGGCATCCTGCTGGTCCCCAGTTTCGTCTTCGGCGTGACGTACGAGTACACGCAGAATCTCGTCGTCCCGGCGCTCGTCCACGGGCTCTGGAACGCGTTCCTGTTCACCTCGATCTGGATCGCCTCGCAGGCCGACCTGCCGACTGGCGCGGTGCTTCTCTGGGTGTGAACGGGTCGGGTTGGCCGTCTCTAGGCGAACGCGTCACCCCGCCCCGGTTCGGGAGTCTTAAGACCGGATCGACGGTACACGCGGTCGATGAGAGTCGTACTGTCGCTCGGGGGGAGCGTTCTCGCGCCGGAGCTCGACGCGAGTCGGGTCGCAGACCACGCGGCGGCGGTCGAGCGGGTGATCCGAGACGGCTGTGACGTGGGGATCGTCGTCGGCGGCGGCGGTGTCGCCCGGGAGTACATCGGCACGGCGCGTGAACTGGGAGCGAGTGAGGTCGAACTGGACAGACTCGGTATCGACGTGACGCAGATCAACGCGCGACTGCTGCGTGCCGGCTTCGGTGAGGGTGTCGAGCCGACGCTGGCGGACGGCTACGAGACGGCGGAGGCGGCGCTCCGCCGCGGGGAGACGACGGTGATGGGCGGCGTCGCGCCGGGGCAGACGACGGACGCGGTCGCGGCGGTGCTCGCGGAGTCGGTGGGAGCGGATCTGTTGGTGTACGGCACCGGCGCGGACGGGATCTACGACGCCGATCCGGCGGAACACGACGACGCCACCAAGTTCGAGTCGCTGTCGCCGGAGGCGCTGGTCGAAGAGATCGCGCCGATGAGCCGCGACGCCGGCGCGTCTGCGCCGGTCGACCTGTTCGCAGCGAAGCTGATCCAACGCGCGAGAATGCGAACGATCGTCCTCGACGGGACGGACCCGACTGCCGTCGCCGACGCCGTGCTCACTGGCGACCACACCGGTACCGACGTGATCCCCGACGGCGGAACTGAACCGACCTACTGGGCACCCTAAGTCAATCTGACCCGACCCGGGACATCTGCCGCTCCTCGTCGGTGTCGCCTGACAACCGTCACTCCTCGTCGCTGCTATCGGTCCCTCTCACTCCTCGTCGCTGCTATCGGTCCCTCTCACTCCTCGTCGCTGCCGCCCGGGAGCACGTCGGCGACGATCTCGTCTGCGTCCTCTGCGTCCGTCCGTAGCTCGACGGCGACGCCGACGAGGCCAGCAATCAGCGATCCGAGCCCCGTGATCCGAGTGCTCCGGACGAGCCACGGTCGGGCCTCTAGCTCCTCGACGTTCTCGAAACAGAGTCTGTACCCGGCCACCGAGGCGGCGATCAGACGCCGCGGTGCGACTAGTCCGAGCAATCCCTGAACTGCGAGTGTGCCGTAGCCGACTGCGCGGAGTTTCTCTCGATCCATACCCCTCGGTAGTCGCCGGATGTGTATGAGCGTGCGGGCTCTCGTCGCGCCGTGAGACGAGGCTGGCAGCGTACGGAACAGCCACGTTTCTGGCAACGTACGGAACAGCCACGTTTTTGTCACTCCCGGCACCGGGACGACTCGTGTCGACAGCGTCCGTCGCAGTCAGGACACGCGAGGCTGCAGACGAGCGGCTCGCACAGCTCCGCGACCGGTTCGGATCGTTCCCGCTCGTCGAGCGGACGACGCTCGACAGCCCGACACGGTTCGACGCAGGCGTCGAGCAGTTCGAGGAGGGGTTCCGTGGCGCGGCTGGCGCACGCGTCACCGACGAGAGAGGTCGCCTGTTGTTGCTCCGCGAGCGGAACGCGCCAGACACGTGGGTCCACCCCGGCGGCGGTCACGAGCCGGGCGAGTCGCTCGCGGAGACAGCCAGACGCGAGGTGTACGAGGAGGCTGGCGTCGAGTGTGAACTCACCGGCGTCTGGGTCGCCGTCCGCAAGCGGTTCGTCGACCGCGCGGAGACACAACGCCGCGGCTACCTGCTGGAAGTCGTCTTCGAAGCCGACGCAGTCGGCGGGGAGGCTGGCCTCTACCCCGAGCGGTGGGACTCTTTCGACGACGACGATCCCGACGAGGAGATTCTGGAAGTGGGGTGGTTCGATGCGCCGCCGGCCGACGCCGCACCCGTCGTCTCCGACCCGTGGAGGTGGGGACAGTGAACGCGACGGTCGTCCGCGCGGTCGCGTACGCCGCCGCCGCCGGACTCCTCGGTGTCGTCGTCGGCACCGTCCGCGAGTCGTCCGTCGCCGCCGGAATCGTGATGGGACTCGCCGTCGGCGTCGGCGTTCTCGGCGGACTGGTGCTGTTCGAGGCGTTCGAGTACGTTCGCGGGTGAGCTAGAGGTCGACCTCCTGTGCGTGCGAGACCGGGAGACGCGCGTGGACACCCGCCGAGAACACCGCAATTTTTACCACCAGACCGAGACCGTTCGGGCGTGCCATACAGCTACGAACCACAGTACTTCGAGGAGTTCACCGAGGGACAGACGTTCCAGAGCGTGGGTCGCACAGTCACGGAGTCGGACTTCGTGATGCACTCGGCGTTCACGGGCGACTGGACAGAACTTCACACGAATGCGGTGTACGCCGCCGACTCCCAGTTCGGCGAGCGCGTCGCACACGGACCCATGACGTTCTCGTTGGCGACCGGGTTCGTCTACCGGTGTGGGTTCCTCGAGCGCCGCGTAATCGCGTTCCTCGGGATGAACTACATGGACATTCCCGCGCCAGTGTCAGAGGGTGACACCATCTCGCTGGCGATGGAGGTGACGGAGACGAAAGACCTCTCCTCGCGGGACGACGCTGGACTCGTCGTGATCGACACGACGATGACGAACCAGGACGACGAGGTGGTGTTCGAGGGTGACATGAAGTTCATGATCGAGTCGGAGTCGGCAGCCGAGACGGACGAGTAGTGGGAGGCGTGGACAACCCCAGTCGTCGCCCGGTGCCAGCCACGATCACGTCTGGGTCTGGCACCAGCTACGACGGCAGTCGTCACTCCGTGTCACCGACACCGACAGTCGTCACCCGGTCTCGGCTGCGACGACAGTCACCGTCGCAGCGCGATGCCGAACGCCACGAGCGCAGCGACACCGGCGAGCAGCACGACAGCGGCGGGGGCAGTCGGAGACAGCGGCAGTCGGTCGGCGAGCTCGACCGCGGCGACAGCGCCGCCGGCGGCGACGAGACTGACCAGCAGCGTCCCGCCGAGGTGGACGAACGTCGCCCCGCGGGAGTGTGCGCGGCGGCCGACCTCTCGGCCGAGCTCTACGCCGTACGTTCCGAGGTCCCAGACGGCGACGGCGGCGACCAGCGCAGCCAGCGACGCCGGACGGCCAGCGCCGACAGCCAGCCCGAACCCGCCGGCAGACAGCAGTCCGCTGCTCGCAATCCCGTGGCCGACGCCCGACGGCGGGAGCAGCCCGAACACAGCCGCGACTGCGAGCCCGATCACGACGACCGACGCGGCCGCGACGAACGCCGCGACCAGCCCCAATCCGACCGTGCCGACGCCGTAGTAGGCGATCACTGCCTCCCACTGTGTGGTGAACGCCTCACCGGCGGTCGGCGGGAGCGCACCGACGAGCACGTCTCGCAGTGTGTCCGTCGTCAGGGGAGCACGCGTCCACCCGAACCACAGGAGTGCGAGCCACCCGCCGACGAGTCCGGCTCCGTCGGTCCGGAGACCGAGTCGCGTCTGGTACGCCCCACGGACGAGTCTGACGGAGCCGACGACCGCGACGGAGACGGTCACGACGCCGATGGCGAGCGCCCGCGGCACGGGCGCAGCAGCAACCTCACGGAGCAGATCGTCGAGTCCGGCCGGCAGTCCGCCCCACAGCCCGAGTCCGGGGAACAGCTCGTCGACGATCCACAGCGGCGCGCCGACACCCACTGCGGCCCACCCGGCGTCCAGCACCACCAGCGTACGGTCCAGCGCAGCGACAGCGAGCGACTCGTCGGCCGTCCGGTCGTCCAGCAGTTCACGGACGGGCAGCGCACGCAGCGTCTCGCCGAACCCCAACGCCGCCAGTCCGAGCAACACGAGGAGGCTCCCGACCGCCGGGGACCCCGTCGGGTCCGGCGCGAGCACCGTCTCGACGAGCACACGCTGGACGCGCTCGACCTCGACCGCGTCGAGTGAGAGGCCAGCCTCGTTTTCGAGCACAGCGCGTCCGACCAGCGGGAGCGCCGCCCCGACCGTTCCAGCGCCGACGGCGAGCGCGACCGTCGCCGCCGACACGACCGCGTCCGTGTCGACCGACCCGCCGACGAGGCCGGTCGCGCCGAACGCCGCGAGTCCCAGCGCCGCGACGAGGAACACCGCGCCGACGGGCGCGGCTCCGGCGAACTGCGAGACGAAGACGAGCGTCGTCCCGGCGGTCACCAGCGCACCCGCGGGGAACAGGAGGACACCCGCGACCGCGACCGCGACCGGTCTGAAGCGGTCGACGCCGGCGAGTCGTACGAGGAGACCGACGAGCACCGCGCCAGCGACCGTCGTGACTGCCGTATCGACCACGCCGAGACCGACCGCCAGCCACGCGCTCGGCACGGCGACGGCGAGCACCGAGAGGAGCGTGACTGCACGAGGTGGTCGCCAGTTGCGCGACCCGACGCCGCCGTCGTGATCCGTGTCTCGCTGCCGCCGTCGACGCTGTTGGGACTCGGGCGTTCCGCCGTCGGACCGTGTGGGTGAACGCTCGTCACTCACGCTCTCCACCTCCGCTTCGTCGCTGCGAGCGCACATCTCCACCTCCACTTCGTCGCCGCGAGCGCACATCTCCACCTCCGCTTCGTCGCTGCGAGCGCACGGAGAGCGCGCGTGCGACGGCGAGTCCGAGCGGTTGGCTCGCGGGCCAGTCGACGACGGCGCGGCAGAACGGCTCGACCGAGCGGAGACGGAGGTCGCGGTGCAGCGTCGCCGTTCGCCCGCCGAGCGTCTCGCTCGCAGTGTGGTCGGGTGCGACGACAGTGACCGCGCTCCCCTCCACGGCGAACCGGCGAGCGTACGCGGACGGTGTCGTGTCGGCGAACGGCGAGACGAGAATCACGTGAGCGTCGGCCGGCGCACGCGCAGCGAGTGTCGCCGCCGCCGCGTCGGCTCCACGCGGCGGGTGTGAGTCGAAGCCCGGTGTCTCGTGTGGGTCCGGCACGCGCTCTCGTGCCACCTCCGCGGCCGCCTCCAGTGTCGCACGTGCTCGTCGCTTCCCGTCGCCCGCGTGTGCGCTGTCGACCCACACGGCTTCACCCACGGTCTCGACCGGCGTCGACACGCGTTCCGTGTCGAGACCCAGCACCGCGAGTGAGGGCTCGTCGCCGTCGGCAGCCAGTCGGTCGACGGCGACCTCGGCGGTGTAGGCGGCGAACTCCGCGCCGGTCGGAAACGCCGCGGTCGCAGACCGACGTGTCGGCGGGCGCACGTCTACGAGCACGACGGCGCGGCCGGCACGCTCCTCGCGGAACTCCGTCGTCACCAGTTCACCGCGCTTGGCGAACTGTCGCCAGTTGATCCGCGACCGTGGGTCGCCGGGCCGGTACTCGCGGGTGCTGTAGAACTCCAGTCCCTCGCCGCCGCTGTCTGCCGTCGCTGTCCCGACGCGGAGCGGCGCGGCACGCTCGACGGGAACCGCCGCAGCGGGCGCGGTGCAGGAGACCTCCGAGACGCCGGCGACTGGGACCGACAGCGACGCTGCGGCGACCCCTGCCATCGAGCGGACACGGACCCGCGCGTCGTCGAACCCGAACGAGCCGCGCTTTGCGATCACCTCGTACTCGACTGTCGCGGTCTCTCCCGGCCGGAGTGCCACGGCCGCCCGCGGAGAACCCTCTCCGACTGCGAGCTCTCCCGGCACGCCGTCGACCACGCGGAGGTCGGTCAGTACTGCGTCGCCAGCGTTGGTGACCGACAGCGTGACCGACACCGGGTCACCCGGGGTGGTCTGGGAGTCCTGCACCGACCGTTCGAGTCGCAGGTCGACCGACGACGGCAGCGCCGACAGCGCGCCGTAGCCGACGTACGCCAGCGGGACGACTGCGGCCGCCACCAACAACGGCGAGCCGTACAACAATCCCAATCCGGTGAGCCCGAGTGCGCCTCCCAACCACACTGTCCACCGACTGCCCGTGTCCTGCCGGCTGACGACCGTCGGGGACACGCGGCTGTCGTCGCCCACCCACGACCACTCGTCTTCGCGCCCGGAGCCGTCACCAGACGAGTCAGTCACCGTCCGCACCCTCCATTCGGCGGTCGAGTGCGTCGACAGTTCTCCGGAGTCGCCGTCGGGTCTCCGCCTCCGTGTCGAGCCACCCGCGGAGGCGTGCAGTGACGGGCAGCGGAACGGAGTCGCCGAGCACGGCGGCGGCAACCTCGTCGTCGGTCCACTCGCCGTCGGCGACACGCTCGCTCGCGGTCTCGCGGTCGACACCCGCAGCAACTGCCTCCACGGCGACGGCAGTGCTCCGGAGACTCTCCGCGACCGTCCCGAGGTCGTCTGGGTCCTCGACGGCGTCGTACGTCCGGTCGATCCCGTCACCTGTCACGGTTCCGGGGCGGACGGCCACGCTCTCGACCGGGCGTGAGCGGCGGGCGTCCATCCGCTGGTCGGTCGTCTCCGAGGGAGCGCGGCCGGACCGCGACAGCAGTGTCGCCGCGAGACCGACGAAGCCAGCCGTGACTGCGAGCAGAATCGTCCCGTCGAACTCGCTCGCCGCGCCGACGACCGGCTCCAGCGCGGGGAGCGTTGCGACGACTCGCTCGGGGGCGACGGCGACGGCGACCGCGCCGCCGAGCGCGGACAGCCCGACGGTCGTCACGACGATCCAGAACAGCCGCGAGAGTCGACTGACGACGCTGTCGCTGCTGTCGCCGCTCACTGCCCGTCACCTCCGCTCGACTCGTCGTCGCCGTCGGTGAGTGTCGCCAGCGCGTCGGTCACGCGATCCACGTACGTCGTCGGTCGTTCGTCGCCGTACTCCACCGCACGGTAGCTGTCGCGGAGTCGACGCACCGGCTCCGACGGGAGGTGGTCCCGCTGGACGGCCCACCGTGCGACCTCGCCCGGCGTGAGCGAGCGGACGCTCCCGACCGACAGGAGTCGGAGGAACTGTCGCCACGTCGCGCGGATCGTCTGGCGCGCGACGGCCTCCTCGTCTCGCTCCGTCTCGCCGTCAGACGCGCTGCCGGCGGAACCGCTCGCTCGATCCGTTGAGGAGTCGCGCAACGCGTCGGTGACCGCGGCACGCAGTCCGGCGATCACGGCGAGGCCGGCGGCGAGGAGTGCGCTCGCCGCCCGTCGTGCGAGTCGCGCGAGTCGGTCGGGAATCTCCTCCGGCGGCAGTCGTCCCGCGAGCACGTCGGTGACGAACCGAAGGAGCGCGTCACCGGCGCGGTCTGCGGCGGCGGCGACGGACAACACGCCAGCCAACACCAAGCGGGCGACACGAGCGGGGAGCCGACGGAGTCGGTCGAACAGCTCGCGGGGGGGAACACCCTGCCGGTACGCGCCACCGACGACACCACCCACGAGGAGTGTCACGGCCAGCAGCACGGCCGCGAGCGAGCGGAACAGCCCGGTCACAGTCGCTGTCGCTCGCTGCCCGTAGCGGGTGACACCGAGCGTCGTCTCGCCCGCGAACGGGAGTCGGGTCGAGAGCGTGCCGTCGATCCCGGTCGTGCCGACCGGCTCCCCTCGGAGCGTCACGTTCGCGCTGTCGACACGGTCGCCGTCGAGCGTCGCGGTCACCGTCACCGGCGCGAACGGGAGCGCGAGCGGCCACCCGACCTCGGCGCTCGCGTTCAGCCGGTGGATCACGACCGTCCGGTTGGCCACGACGTCACCGCGACGCACTTCGAGCACGTGTGGCCCGGGCTCTGCCGGGAGTCGGACGGCCGCACGACCGCGGCGGTCCGTCTGCGCGACACGCTCCCCGTCGACCACGACCACGCCCTGCCGAATCGGCACGTCCGATACCGCAGCGGCCACCGTGACCGTCGCGTTGCTCCGCACGTCGCCGATCACGGAGACCGTCCCGCGCGTCTCGACGGTGTACGTCGTGGAGTTCGTCTCCGTCGTGGCGTTCGCCTCCGTCGTAGCGTTCGTCTCCGTCGTGGCGTTCGTCTCCGTCGTAGCGTTCGTCTCGTCGGTCGAGAGTGACCCGCGCGGCGACCACGGCGGCGGCGGGACACCAGCGGTCTGGCGAACGAGCCCGGCGCTCGGACCGTCAGTGTCGACGAGCGTGACGTTCAACTCGCGGGTGTACGGCACCACGCCGACGACTTCTCCCGCCGATCCCGTCTGACCGACCGGCTCGTCTCCGAAGAACACCCGTACGCCCGGCTCCGGGACGCCGTCGCGGGTCACCGTCACCGTCACCCGCGCACCCGGGACGAGCGTCCGATTGAACGCGACCTGTAACGGGGGTGGGTCGTCTGCCGTCTCGTTCTCGGCTGCGGTGTTGTCGCTGTCACCCGTGGTGTCGCTATCACTCGTGTCGTCTCCGTCGGCTGTCCCCTCACTGTCTCCGTCACCCGTGGTATCACCGTCGGTCGTGCCGTCGTTACTCGTCGTGTCACCGTCGGTCGTGCCGTCGTCACCCGTCTCGTTGGAGTCGTCTGTGGTACCCTCGCTTTCCTCGTCTGTCGGTGTCGCTGTCTGATCGTCGTTCGGTGTTCCAGCGGGCGTCTCAGATGGAGTCCCCTCGGGTGTCTCGTCAGGTGTTCCAGTGGGCGTCTCAGCCGGTGTCGCCCCGTCATTCGGTGTGTCGACGGTGTCGCGTGGTGTGCCGTCGACGGTGTCGCGCGGTGTGCCGTCCGTCGTTCCGCTCGGTGTCCCAGTGACTGTGCCTCGCGGTGTCCCAGCGCCCGTGTCTCGTGGTGTCCCTGTGACTGTGCCTCGCGGTGTCCCAGCGTCCGTGTCTCGTGGTGTCCCCTCGCCATCTCCTGTCTGTGTGCCGGTTCCGCCGCTCGGCGTTCCGTCTCCACCACCCGGAGTGCCACCCGTGTCACTAGGCGTTTCGCCCGTGCCACTCGGGGTCCCACCCGTACTACCGGGCGTTCCGCTCGCGTCACCGGGTGTCCCAGCGACGGTTCCGTTCGGCGTTCCGGGGAGGCCGCCTGGCGTCGCCCCCTCGCCGCCAGTGCCGTTCGGAACACCGGCACCGCCCGAACTGTCGACGCTCGTCGGAACGTTCGTCGGACTGCTCACACCGCTGGCTCCGCCTCCACCCGTCTCGGTTCCTGCGTCAGTCGTGTTCGGTGTGAACGACTCACCGGGGCTGCCGGTTTCTTCGGGGGTGTACTCGCTCGGTGACTGGCCGGTCTGGTTGGCGAACGACTGGCGTTCGCTCGCCAAGCGCGCATTACCGGGCGTCGGGTCGAACCGAACCCAGCCAACGTCGGGGAAGTACACTTCCACCCACGCGTGGGCGTTCATCGCCCTGACGGTGTACTCACCGGGACCGGTCTGTTGTCCGGTAGAGTAGCCGACGACGTAGCGCGCCGGGACGCCCTGACTCCGGAGCATCACGACCATGGCGGTGGCGAAGTACTCACAGTAGCCGCGGTCCATCTCGAAGAGGAACTGCGAGGTGACGGTGCCGGCCGCCGGGTCGTGTGTCGCCGACAGCGAGTAGCTCTTGTTCGCCTCCAGCCACTGCTCGATCACGACTGCCGTCTCGTACGGGGTGGTGGTGTCTGCTGTCAGTCGGTCTGTGAACGCCGCGACACGCTGTGTGTCCTCGCCGTCCGGGAGTGCGGTGTACCGCTGTCGCACCTGCTCGGGGTAGTTCCGTCCCGCTGTGCGCAACACTGCCGGCTCGCGTGCCGGCGCGTACGAGAGTCCCTCGTAGCTGGTGCCGACTGCTGCGGGCTCCGTCGTCGACACCGACGTGCCGGGCTGGAGGCGACTGCCGGCCGGCGCGTCGACACGCGAGGGCCGCCAGACAGTCGGGAGCGCGGTCGCCGGGCGACGGAGTGTCACCTCGTAGCGCACCCGGTCACCGCGCAACGGTCCCGGCGGCACCGTGCCGTCGAAGGCCGTCGACTCCCCGGCGCGTTCCCAGCCCTGACCAGTGTACTGCCCGTACGCGCCCGTCCGCCAGTAGCTGGGTGCCGTGCTCTCGACGACGAAGTGAACCGCGCTGCTCTGGTTGCGGAGTGGGTTCTGTGCGCCCGATCCGGGGGCGGTCCGTCCGCCGACGCTGGCGGCGTCTGCCGCCGTCAACGCCCCGAGACTGGAGCTGGCGAGGTTCTGTGCGCCCGCGGCCTGCGCCGCCTCACTCGCGGCGTCGCTCCCGGCCGCCTGCTGGAACGGAGCGAACGACAACGCCGGGGGGGTCCCGCTGCCCAACACTGTGGGAACTGTCGCACCTGCGACGACGAGGGCGAGTGCTGCGAACACTGTCACGAGCGCCCGTCCGTAGTCGCGGCGGTCGCCGAGCTCGACGCTCGAACTCGCCTCGCCACCGTCTGTAGCCGTCGCGCCACCGTCTGTGGCCGCCGGATCGTGGTCTGTGCTGTCGCTCACGACGCTCACTCACCTCCGCTCCGTGGGATGACGCCGTCCGCTGTTCCACACCGTGGGACGACGCTGTCTGCCGTTTCGCACTGTGTAGAGCGGAGGGAGCCGTCCGCTGCGTCTGTCACTACCAGTTTACGATAGCCGGCAAGTAATCAGTTTGCTGGTGAGTGGCGACGACTCTGTGGCGCGCCCCGAGAGCGGCACGCACCGAGAGTCTCGCGTCCCGCGAGTGGCACGCGCTCAGAGCGGCACGCATCCAGAGTCTTGCGTCCCGCGAGTGGCACGCTCCGAGAGCAGCGCGCTAGTCGCCGGCGGCCTCGACCGGGAGGACACCAGCCTCGCGGAGGTCTTCGCCGTCGACGGAGCTCCGGAACTGTTCCGGACTCATCCCGTCGTCGCGTTCGATTCCGAAGTTGTCGGCGTACAGCGCCGCGACGCGCTCGACTTCCGTCTCGGAGAGTCGCGGGGTGTCGGGTGCTGCGGCCCACTCGTCGATGTCCTCCCGGGACCGGAACGTCGGCGTGACGGACGCCACCTCGTCGTGTGACAGCAGCCACTGGATCGTCGCCTGCCCCATCGTCCGTGCGCCGTCGCGTTCGAGGAAGCGGATCTTCTCCAGCTTCTCCCAGCCGGTCTCGAACCACGCGTCCGGGCGGTGTGCGCGGTGGTCTCCCTTCCCCAACTCCGTGTCGGGCGTGACCTGCTCGTTCAACAGCCCGGAGGAGTGTGGCACGCGTGCGATCAGACTCGTGTCGGCGTTCTCCTCGCGGATCGTCTCGATAAAGTGCCGACCGGGAGTCTGCTCGAACAGATTGAACACGGTTTGGACGACGTCGAAGTCGAGTTCGACCGCACGGTCTCCCTCGGCGAGCCAGCCGATCGAGGGGCCGAGCGCCCAGCCGAGCGCGTCGTACAGCCCCTCCTCGCGCATGTCGTACAGCGTCTGGAGGAGGTCGTCCGTCACTTCACTCACGTCTGCGTTGTGGAGGAACAACACGTCGACGTACTCCATGTCGAGCCGGTCGAGGCTCCGCTCGACGGCCTCGCGGACGTACGCCGAGTGCAACTCCTTCGGGAGCTCGCCGTGACCCGCCTGCGGGTTGTTGTAGAAGTCGTAGCCGACCTTGGTGGCGACTGTCACCTCCTCGCGGTACTCGCCCAACGCCTCGCCGATCAACTCCTCCGAGCGACCGTGTCCGTACACGTCACCCGTGTCGAAGAAGTCGACCCCCTGGTTCAGAGCGTACTGGACCATCTCGACTGCCTCCGCCTCCGAGCGGTCTCCCCACCAGTCCGTGCCGACGACCCACGCACCGAACGCGACCTCGCTCACTTCGACGCCGGAGTCTCCGAGTTCACGGTGTTGCATACACCCGGGTTCGGCCTCCGGGGACTTAGCCGACGCGGTGGCGCACGACAACTCGTTAATTCGACACACACTCCGCGTGAACCCACCCCGACTGACCGTGAGCGCTGCTCACAGGTGTCCAAGTGCAGATGTCAAGTGTCCAAGTGCAGATGTCAAGTATCAGAGTGCGGATGTCAAGTGTCCGAGTGCAGGTGTTGGGCGTCGGGACAAGAGACGGTTCCTGTGAGGCGTGGTGTGTCGAAAGAGACGGTTCCTGTGAGGCGTGGCGTATCGGCAGTTTCGAGGCGGGAACGGATTTCGAGAGACCTACCAGAAACACCACCTTCCGGGAGACAGAATGCGTGCAGGATGACACACACATCGAACCGAACAGTGTCGGTCGAGAGGGACAGTCGCGTGGCGTACTACCGCGTCTCCGGGAGTGTTCTCGCCGGGACAGTGGTGTTGATGCTGCTAGGAGCGTACACGAGCGCAATCGGTGCCGGACTGGCGTGTCCCGACTGGCCGGCCTGCTACGGAACAGTCGTCCCGTTTCTCCACCCCGAGGTGATGGCAGCGACGCCGTACACCACTCTCCAAGTGTTTGCGGAGTGGGCACACCGTGGCGTCGCGTCGGTCGTCGGTCTCGGTATCGTCGGCACCGCACTGCTGGCGCACACGCGACAGAAGCGACCGTTGGTTCGGCGGACTGCGGCGCTCGCAGTCGGTCTCCTCCCGGTCCAGGTGCTCCTCGGTGGTCTCACGGTCACGCGTGACCTCCAGCCCGCTGTCGTCACCGGTCACTTGGGTGTCGCGCTGCTGATTCTGCTGTCGCTTGCGACCGCCACCGTCGCCGACTACACGACGACGGCGTAGGCCCACTACACGACGACGGCGTCGGTCCTCTCGCGTTGTGACGTTCCGAGACGGTGCAAACTCCACGAGTCGTTTCGTCGGTGACGCTCGGAGGGGTGTTCGATGTGTGTGCCGCAGCGGTGGGCGTGCCAGAGAGACGCGCGTTCGACGGACACGGTCTCGCGCTCGTCGAGAACAGCCGCGTCCCACATCGTCGGATCGACGGGCACAGCCACGATCAGGAGGGGTGGTCCGCCGTGACCGACGCGACGGGCGACGCCGATCTGGACGGGAGTATGCGGGTCGTCGGCCTCCTCGTCGGTCTCGGAGCGCTACTGTTCCTCCTCCCGCTGCTCCCGCTCGTCGTCGCCTTCTGGCTCGCGCGGAGATTCGGCCTGCTCTGATATACTGTCGGTCACAAGTGTTGATAGGTTGTTGCGTGTCACTCGGGGTTCCAAC
>CAKZQY010000050.1 GCA_937142015.1 uncultured Halobacteria archaeon | reverse complement strand
CTGTGCTGTTCGCTCGGCGTCGTCGTCGCTCAGTTCGAAGACGAGACTCTTGACGATCTGTGCAACGTCACAGCCGATGGCGTCGGCAGCGTCCGCCGCAGTCTTCGTCCCCTCGGGGAACGCTTCGGTCTCCGGGTCGAACCCGTACGCTTCGCGTGCCGCGTCGACGAACTGTCTGGTCGTCTCGTGCATACGTCTCCGTGGGCGGCCAGCAGAAAGAGCGTGACGCGCCACGCCAGCCCGTACCGCCGATTTTTATACCCACTGCCTCCACAGACTGCACATGAGCCACGAGGCGTTCCCGACGGAGGACCCGGCGGTGGTCACCTGTGGGTTGCCGTACGCGAACGGCGACCAGCACATCGGCCACCTCCGGACGTACGTCGGCGGGGACACGTACAGTCGTGCGCTGGAGTCGCTGGGGCAGGAGACGGCGTTCGTCTGTGGATCGGACATGCACGGCACCGCCATCGCGGTCACTGCACAGCGGGAGGGCGTCGATCCCGAGACGTTCGCCACGGAGTACCACGAGCAGTACGAGGAACTGTTCCCGCAGTTCGGCATCGAGTTCGACAACTACGGCCACACGGACGACGAGACGAACCACGCCACGACGAGAGAGTTCGTCCGGACGCTCGCCGAGGCGGGTTACGTGGAGGAACGCGAGATCGAGGTCGCCTACGACCCGACCGCGGAGCAGTCGCTCCCCGACCGATTCGTCGAGGGCACCTGTCCGTACTGTGGGGAGCACGCCCGCGGCGACGAGTGTGACGAGGGCTGTGGCCGCCACCTCGAACCCGGTGAGATCGAGGACCCAGTGTCGACGATCACCGGCAACCCGGCGGAGTACCGCGAACAGACACACAAGTTCTTCCGCGTCTCCGACTTTCAGGCGTACCTCTCGGCGTTCCTCGACCGACTGGAGGGGACGGACAACGCACAGAGTCAACCCCGCGAGTGGGTCGAAGGGGAGCTCCGCGACTGGTGTATCACCCGCGAGATGGACTGGGGTGTCGACTATCCCGCCGAGGACGACGAGGAACGGGCCGCCGATCTCGTCTTGTACGTCTGGGTCGACGCGCCTATCGAGTACGTCTCCTCGACGAAACAGTACACCGAGCGTGTCGGCGAAGCGACGTTCGACTGGGCCGAAGCGTGGGGGGCCTCCGACACCGATACCGTGGACGAGGAAGCGAGAACACCACCCGCAGCAGCCACAACGAACGTCGACAGTCCGAACCCCGGCGGCGAGATCGTCCACGTCATCGGCCGGGACATCATCCAGCACCACACCGTGTTCTGGCCGGCGATGCTCCGTGGGGTCGGTTACACGGAGCCCCGAGCGGTGATGGCCAGCGGGTTCATGACGCTGGGCGGCAAGGGCTTCTCGACGTCTCGCAACCGGGCAGTCTGGGCACGCGAGTACCTCGCCGAGGGGTTCCACCCGGATCTGTTGCGCTACTACCTCGCAACGAACGGCGCGTTCCAGCGCGACGTGGACTTCTCGTGGGAGAAGTTCCGCGAGCGAGTGAACACGGAGCTCGTCGGCACAGTGGGCAACTTTCTCTACCGCTCGCTGTTGTTCGCCGACCGGAACTTCGAGGGAGTCCCCGAAGCGGACCTCTCGCCGGCGGTCCGCGAGCGGATCGAGGAGGCGATCACCGCGTTCCGCGAGGGCGTGAACGACTACTCGATTCGTGCGGTGGGAGAGGCGACGACCGCGCTCGCCCGGTTCGGCAACGAGTACATCCAGCGCGAGGAGCCGTGGAACCTCGTCGACGAGGACGAGGCGGCAGCGCGACAGGTCATCGCCGACTGTGTGCAGTTGGCGAAGGCGGTCGCGGTGCTGTTCGAGCCGGTTGCCCCCCACAAGAGCGAGCAGCTGTGGGCGCAACTCGACGAGGACGGCTCTGTCCACGAGGTGACGACCGACGCGGCACTGGAGCCGGTCGAGGGTGATCTCGGCGAACCGACGGAGCTGTTCGAGAAGATCGAGGCCGAGCGTGTCGAGGAGCTCAACCAGAAGCTGGAGGACCGTGTCGCAGACGCGACCGACGAGGAGAGTGACGACGACTCGGACGCGACCGAAACACAGGAGTCACCCGACGACGAGGAGACAGACGTGACGGAGTTCGAACCTATCGCGGCAGACCGCGTCGGCTTCGAGGAGTTCGAGGAACTCGACCTGCGCGTCGGCGAGATCACCGTCGCCGACCCGGTCGAGGACGCGGACGACCTCGTCCGACTGGAAGTGGACATCGGCGTCGAGACGCGACAGGTAGTCGCCGGCATCAAACAACTCCACGACACCGAGGAACTGCCGGGAACGAAGGTCGTTGTCGTCGCAAATCTGGAGAAGGCGGAGCTGTTCGGGCTCGAATCCGACGGAATGGTGCTCGCGGCTGGCGAGCAGGCCGATCTGCTGACGACCCACGGTGACGCGGAACCGGGGACGAAAGTCCGGTAGCGGGACACTACTTCTAGTCACAAGTGTTGATATTATTGCGCGTCACTCGAGGTTCCAACGCGTCTCGCCCAGCTCTGTCGTCCGTGTTCGATGGTTTGTGACCGACAGTAACGTTTCTGTCACTCTCGACGAGGGAGCGATACGCTGACCTGAGGGCAGTTCACTCCGAGCAGCAGCACCACCAGTCTGTCCCTCGACCCGGTCGGTAAATCAAATAACGCTATACAGAATCGGCGTGTGGCGCTGCGAGTACCGTTGAGTCCGTGCATCGGGTCCGCCGACTCACTTGGACAGGAGATGCCGATTCGTGGGAGTTTGTTTTCTATACTGTCGGTCACAAGTGTTGATAGGTTGTTGCGTGTCACTCGGGGTTCCAACGCGTCTCGCCCCGGTTCTGTCGACCCGTGCAAACCACAATATCCCAACGTGGGAATCCCACGAGTTCAGTCGTGTAGAGGAAGTCAAAAGCTGCTCGTACGGACAGTCAGCGCGAAGAACACCGCGGGCGTCACGACCAGCGCGACAGCAGCGACGACGACCGACAGCCGGAGCGGTCCCGAGCCAGAGCCGAGGACTGTGAGTCCCGTCGCCGCGACCACACCCACGAGGACAGTCACGCCGCGTGCACGCCGAGACAGTGAGAGCCCGCGTCGGTCGGCGTACAACGCCGCCGGCAGCGCGACGAGCGGCGCGGCCGCACCGCCGTACCACGACGGGGCGAGCACGCCCACGAGGGGGAGAGCGACCGCCGACACCGCCGCCGCAGCGAACGTCACACCGGGCGGCGGTCCGAGCGACTCGTCGTACTCGACGGCGTACACCACCGGCGGAACGGCGACCAGTCCGCCGACGAAGATTCCGCGTGTCGCCGCCACCTGTACGGCGTCGGTAGCCTGCACGAGCACGTCCAGTCCCGCGAGTGTGCCGACGAGCACCGCCGCGGCGGCGATCCACCGCGGCACGAGCACTCCCGTCGGATCGTCGTCGACACGGACTGCGTACCCTGCGAACGGGTAGCTCGACAGTGCTGCCACCAACACCGACTGGTGAACGTCCCCGGTGGCCCACAGCGCGAATCCGCCGAGTGACCCGCCGAGGAACAGTCCCGTCAACAGCGCGAACTCGGGGACACGTCGCGTCACGAGTGTGGTTCGCCGCCGCCGGAGAAAACGCCGTCGAACCACTGGCACAGTCATACGGTCGTGCGTAGATCTACCACCGACGACTGACAGAGAGCACCGCAGCGACGTGATACCGCCCGATACCGCAGAAGTCACGGAAAATCACTACGCACGACCGTATCACGCGTCCCGTGCCCACTCCATCGCTTCGTCGAGTTCCCGCGTCGCGATAACCTCCACGTCCGTGTCGGACAGTCGCCCCTGCATGGCAACACGCTCGATGCCGTCTGCGACCGCAGCCCACCGTTCGAGTCCGTTGTCGCTCGCCTGCTCTGCCGCCTTCGCCGCACCGTCCAACAGCCTGTCGCCGGGCGACCGGTCGAAGTTCATGTGTGCAATTCGGGCGGTGGTGCAGAAGGGTTCTCACGCCCTCACTCGGGAGATTTCGGTCACAGATGATTCACAAACCCACTCTGATATTCAGGGTTCAAACTGGTCCGTAGCGAGGTGTGGCCCGGTCCATTCAAAAATCGAGATCGGGCAGTTCAGGGTGTGTGAAGGCTTCTGCACCACCGCCCATCACCCCTCAATCTAGATGTCCGACTGATGAAAATCAATTGGTGAGCTTAAACCTCGGAAGTACTGCTAGTCGTGCGTGGACAGCGACCGAGCGGGCGGTATACATCGACAACCGGCCAAGCGGACGGTATACATTGACAACCCAATTACTCACAGCAGTACGTTACGAACATATCAAGATTCAACAAGCCAATCTCGGAGTAGACGAACATGACGCCTTCCAGACGGGGAGCCCTCTCCCTGACAGGCGCAGCGCTCACAGCCGGGTTGGCCGGTTGCGTGACAAGTTCGAGCGGTTCGGGGAGCGAGACCGCGAGCGGCGACGGATCAGGTAGTGACGGATCGGGCGGCGGGTCGACAGCAGACGGCGGTGAGACGTACGAGGTCGGGCACGGTGATTTCCAGACCACCGTCTCGGCTTCGGCGTTCCCGGAGAAGCTGTTCGTCTACGCGGTCCAGACCGGCTGGTCGAACTGGGGCGCGCTGATGACGGAGTTCGAGAAGACGTACGGTGTCCCGCTGAACGACGACCAGCGTTCCTCCGGCGAGGCGTTGTCGGACCTGCGAGCCAACTCACAGGACCCGACACACTCCGCGTACAACGGCGGGTACACGTTCGGCATTCTGGCGATGAACGACGGGCTGACGCAGGCGTACAAGCCCGCCGACTGGGACAAGGTGCCAGAGAAGCTGAAGACGGACAACGGTCACATGACCGCCACCCGGCGGATGACGACCACAGTCACCTACCGGAAGGACATCTACGAGGAGGAGGGCATCGAGCCGCCCGAGACGTGGGAGGATCTCAAGCGCGAGGAGATCGCCAGCAAGACCCAGTACCAGCCGCCAAACGCCGCAGTCGGACTGGCTGGCGCGCTGTCGATCAACAACGCCTACGGCGGGTCACTGGACGACGTGCAGCCGGTGATCGACTACTACAACGAGGTGAAAGAGAAGGGCGCGGTGTTCGCCGGCAACGTCGAACAGAAGTTCACGAAAGGCGAGGTCCACACCTTCGTCGAGTACGACTACACCGGGCTGGACCTGAAGTACAACGCCGACTCCATCGCAGAGGACAAGGTTGCGACGACGCTGCTGACGGGTCCGAACGGAGAGAAGGGGGCGTTCAACCAGCCGTACGGCTACGGCATGCTGAAGGGTGCGCCCAACCCCGAGGCGTGTAAGCTGTTCATGGACTACGTGCTCTCCTTGGAGGGTCAGCGCAAGTTCCTCGACGCGTTCGTCCGGCCGATCCGCGCGCCCGAACTGGAGATGCCCGAGCAGTTCCCGCCACAGAGCGCCTACGAGGAGACCGAGTTCCAGGTGGACTACGGGAAACTCGTCGACGAACAGGAGTCGATCATCAGCGAGATCGGCAAGGGTGTCGGTCTGACCGGGTACTGACCGACACACCGAGACTGCGCTTTCTCACGTGACGAGAGGAGAACGTTCGACATATCACGCTCGACAACTTTCGACACGACGACCGCAGACCCGTGAGACACACGTACAGACCGGCGGAGACGCGACAGACGCACCGATGGATCGACAGATCGAGCGACGGACAGATGCACCGATGGATCGACAGATCGAGCGACGGACAGATGCACCGATGGAGCGACAGATCGAGCGACGGACAGACGCACCGATGGAGCGACAGATCGAGCGACGGACAGACTCACCGATGGGTCGGCAGACAGAGACACCGATGGATCGGCAGACCGAGCGACAGACAGAGACACCGATGGAGCGACAGACAGACTCACTGACCGGTCGAGACGCAGCGGCACCCGCCGAATCCGGGACGAAATCGGCGAGAGACGAGTCGACGCCACACGACACGGGAGGTGACCGGGCGTGGCGACAGTCGACTCGGAGACGAGCGGCGTAGCCGACCGCGCGGCGACAGTCGCGCTGCCGGAGACGGAGCGAGACAGAGAGCGGCGGCGGATCGCGGTGCTCGCGGTGCCGTTCCTCGTGTTGGCGGCGTTCGGCGCGTTCGTCCCGCTGGCGGAGATGCTCCGGATGAGCACTTCGACCTCCAGTTTCGCCATCGAGGGGTTCACACTCTCGGCCTACAGGGAGCTGTTCGCCTCGATTCTCGCGTTCGTGCCGGTCGTCGGCGAGGCGGTGTTCCCGGAGACGGACCCGGTGTACGGCTCCGTGTTCTGGAACTCGCTGTGGTTCGGCGCGATCACGACCGTCGTGAGCGTCGCGCTCGGCGTCGGAATCGCCCACGCGCTGGAGAAGTACGACCTCCCGTACGAGGGGACGCTGGTGACACTGATCTCCTTCCCGATCAGTCTCCCCGGTATCGTCGCCGCGTTCATGATGATCGTGTTGTTCGGCACGACCGGGCTGTTGTCGAACGCGTTCGCGTTTCTGATCGGCGTGGACCCGAACGCGGTCGCGCTCACCGGACAGCCAGCCGGCAGTCCGTTGGCCGTGCTCGGACTGTTCTTCGGCTACCTCTACTCGATGATCCCGCGAGCGACGTTCCTGTTGCGCGGGACGTACGCGGAGGTGAACACCGACGCCGAGGAGGCCGCCCGCTCGCTCGGGGCGAGTCCGTGGGAGACGTTCCGGTACGTCACGCTCCCGCAGATTCGACCCGGGATCGTCGGCGCGCTGATCCTCACGTTCCGTACGGCGCTGGCCATCTTCGGCACCGTGCTCGTGTTGAAGGCGCTGTCCGTCGTCACCTTCCGGTTCGATCAAGAGATTCAGGTCGGGTTCGACCTGCCGATGGCGTCGGCGCTCGCTGCCGTCTTCTTCGCGTTCACGCTCGCGTTCACCTTCCTCGGGCTCCGGTACACCAGCGCGGAGGTGGCCGAGACGTGACTCGTTCACCGTCGCAGAACGGACCCGACGACACGCCCGTCGACTACGACACCGACGACACGCCCGTCGACTACGACACCGACGACACGCCTGTCGGCCACGACACCGACGACGACAGCCTCCGCACGGACGGTGCAGGCGGCGCGGGCGGCACGGCAGAGACGAGTCGCGCCGTTACCGGCACCGGCGGCGTGCCAGCCCCCTCCGCCGGTCCACTCGACAGGCTGTCGGCGGCTGTCGGCCGACGGCTGCTCACGCTGATCGTCGGGCTCACGGTCCTGTTTCTCATCGGACCGGTGTTGCTCACGTTCGGCGCGTCGTTCTTCGAGAACTGGACCGGACTGGCTCCCAGCGGCTCGCTGACACTCACCCACTGGAAGCAGGCGCTCGGACTGACGGAGACAGTGGGTGCCTCGCGCGGACTCGGCACGTGGATCGTCGGCGTTCCGTTCACCGGGCTGGCGGTGCGCGTGCCGGCGAGTATCGCGTTCAGTATGCTGCTCGCGCTCGGCGGGGTGTTCGTCAACCTCCTCGTCGGGGTTCCCATCGCCTACGCGGTGACACGGTACGACTTCTACGGTCGTGACCTGCTGAACACCGTTGCGGTGCTCCCCATCGTCCCGGGCATCGTGCTCGGAATCGCGTTCCTCCGCACGTACCCGAACCTGCCGAGCGCAATCGCGCTCGTGATCGGCTACTCGCTTCTGAAAGCGCCGTACATGGTGTTGGCGGTCCAGTCGTCGTTCGAGTCGATGGACCTGCGGCAGTTGGAGGAGAGTGCCCGCTCGCTGGGCGCGTCGTGGCCACGGACGTTCCTGTCGGTGATCCTCCCGAACGCGAAACGCGGCATCGTCTCCGGGTCGATCATCTGCTGGACGCTCGCGGCCGCGGAGTTCAACTTCTCGTACATCGTCTACTCGCGGGGGCCGAAGCCGTTCTCGCTGTTCCTCTTCGAGAACATCTCCAACAATCCGTTCCAGCGGGCCGCTGCGGCCGTCTCGATCTACTTCCTGCTCGTCGCCGCCGTCACGGCACTGCTGCGTGCGACCGGGGAACGCGGCTTCTCGACGGGAGGTGTCCGGTGACGAGTACACAGAACCACCGTCGACCGACGGCCGGCAACGACACACAGACGAATCGTCGACGGACAGCCGACCACGGTACACAGACGGATCGGCGACAGACGACAGACAACGACACACGGGAGACCACACGATGGCAGAACAGATCGAACTGAGAGGCGTGACGAAGCGGTTCGGCGACACGCTCGCGGTCGACAGCGTCTCGCTCACGGTCGAGGCGGGCGAGACGGTCGGTCTCGTCGGGCCGTCGGGCTGTGGGAAGACGACCACCCTGCGGACGGTCGCGGGGTTCGAGACGCCGACGGAGGGATCGGTCGCCTTCGGCGAGGAGACGGTGACGGACGTGCCACCCGAGCGGCGCGACGTGGGGCTGGTGTTCCAGTCGTACGCGCTGTTCGACAACATGAGCGTCGCGGAGAACGTGGCGTTCGGGCTACGGATGCGCGGTGTCCCGGCTGCACAGCGAGCCGAGCGCGTAGACGACCTGCTCGAGCTCCTCGGTATCGGCGAGCTGAGTGACCGCGATCCGACGACGCTGTCGGGCGGGCAACAACAGCGTGTCGGCTTGGCACGAGCGTTGGCAATCGAGCCGCGCGTCCTGTTGTTGGACGAGCCGATGACCGGACTGGACGCGAAGCTGAAACGCAGACTCGAAGAGGAGATCGGCAGTCTCCTCTCGGAGATCGACGTGACCGCGCTGTACGTCACCCACGATCAGGCGGAGGCGATGGTGATGTGCGACCGGATCGCCGTGATGAACGAGGGACGGATCGAACAGGTCGGCCCGCCTGCGGAGGTGTACGAGCGGCCGGCGACGCCGTTCGTCGCGGAGTTCGTCGGGAGCTCGAACCGGCTGGCGGCGACGCTCTCCGACGGACAGCTCG
This sequence comes from uncultured Halobacteria archaeon, assembly GCA_937142015.1. Classification (GTDB taxonomy): domain Archaea; phylum Halobacteriota; class Halobacteria; order Halobacteriales; family Haloferacaceae; genus JAHENP01. Next base: position 4,826 of record CAKZQY010000050.1, on the reverse strand, counting down.
ATCTGGGACACGCGACCGTCCCGGCTCCGTTCACGACGGACGGGACGACGAGTAGGAGAGACGAGAACGGGTCGACAGCCGGCGGGAGTGCCACCGACGTGACGGACGGCGAGGTGACAGTCGTCGCACGGCCAGAGGCGTTCACAGTCGGTGACGGGCCGATTCGGGCGACAGTCGAAGAGCGGTTCTACCTCGGCGATCACGTCCGAGCGAGCGCGCGTCTCCCAGACGGCGAAGACCTCACGCTCCGGTTCGATCCCGCCGCAGACCCCGACAGCGACGAGGTGTCACTGACGGTCGATCCAGACCGACTCCACCTGCTCGACCGGTAGTCCGGGAGAGTCAGCCACTCGAACCCGGGGATACGGAGGGCTTATCACGTCGGCCCCGAACATCGTCGTATGAGCGACCCGGAAGAGACGTTCTACACCGAAGAGCGGTGGCAGAACTGGTTGGACCGCGTCGAGCAGCAGGATCTCGACCCGGAGGAGGAGGACTCTGCCCGACTGTTGTTGAATCTGCAGGACGACGCCGCAATCGCCCTCGCCAAGATCGTCCGCGCGTTCGAGGAGGACCGACTGGACGAGGCGGCCGCGACCGAGGAGATCGAGGAGGTCCGCGAGGTCGTGTTGGCCGAGGTCGAGATGGACGACGAGGAGACGGCGATGCTGATCGACGGCGTGCAGACCAGTCTCGTCCCCGTCTTCTACGCCGCCGAGGAGTACGTGGTCGGTGGGCCGCCCCCGGAGGGAACCGTCGGGGAGTACGTCGAGGCTGCGGCCGACGCCGAGGCTGCCGAGGACATGGACGCCGCGCTCGGCTACCTCGTCCAAGCCGGGACGCTGATCGTCGACGGCGCGGAGCTCCCGATGGACGCCGTCGAAGAGTTGGAGTACGGTCTCGTCTCCGAGTGGGTGAACGGACTCGACTCGCTCCAGACCGCGATGGCCGACCCGGAAGTCGTCGAAGAAGACGACGACGGGTGACGTGACTGTCGGGGACGGCTCCGACGGGTCGGCCCCACAACCTTTTCGTCTGCTGATGGTAAGGGACGTACACGATGCTCGGCGAAGCCGACAGGGGACAGTCCGTCGTCATCGGGGCAGTCATCCTGTTCGGCTTCCTCGTGATCGGTCTCTCGACGTACCAGGCGACAGTGATCCCGGCACAGAACCAGCAGATCGAGTTCGACCACGAGCTGACGGTACGTGACGACATGGTCGGTGTCCGTGACGCGATTGCACGGGCCGGGACCTCGGGAGACACGGTCACTGCGGAGGTGAAACTCGGGGCGACGTTCCCGAGCCGGACGTTGTTCGTCAACCCGCCACCGGCTGTCGGCCGTCTGGAAACCGGCACGGCTGGCAACGTCTCCGTGAACGTTTCGGAGGCGACGTTCCTCGCGGACGTGCCGAGTGAAGTGAACGAGACGCGGGAGTTCTGGACCGCGACGGGGAACTTCACGACGAAACCCGTCGTCTACAGCCCCACCTACCGCTCGTACGGCGGCGGTCCGGAGAACATCACCGTCGATCTCTCACACGCCTACGCTCAGTACGACGACGGCGGGATGATCAATCTCACCCGGAGCCCGCTGGTGGTCGCCAACGGGCAGGTGACGCTGGTGCTGGTGAAGGGGAACCTGAGCGAGGCGGGTGTCCAGACGGTGAGTGTCTCTGCCAGTCCGGTCAGTACCGTCTCCCGGCGCGAGACAGTCTCGAACTTCAACATCTCTGTCCCCACCTCGCTGTCTGCCGCGGAGTTCCGTGGGTTGCTCGCCGAGTCGTCCGGCGTCGACGAGAGCAACGTCACCGTGACGCCGAACGCGACGACACCCGGCCGGCTGGACGTGCGCTTTGCCGGCACCTACGAGTTCGCGGTCGCGGTCGTCAGTGTCGGGCAACACGACGAGACGCGGGAGGCCGCCTCGGTCGACTTCGTCTCCGTGGAGGAGAACGTCACCGCGGGGGAGTCGGCTCGCGTGGTCGTCGAGGTACGCGACCAGTACGGCAACCCGATGAGCGGGGTGCGCGTGGACGCCAACGCGACCGGCTGGGAGCCGGCACCGCGGAACACGACGAGCGACGGCCGAGTCACCTTCGAGTTCAACTCGACGGGGCACGGCGGCGAGACCGTCCAGTTGAACTTCACGACCGAGCGACTGACTGACGAAGAGTTGTCCGCGCTCGACGCCGGAACGCCGACCAACGCCACCGCCAACGTGAGCGTCTCGGCTCCGAGCGGCGGTGGTGGTGGCGGCGGAACGACGTTCGTCGGCTCCAGCAGTTCGCCGTACAACACCTCGTGGCAGGGACCACTGACAGACAGCCAGAACGGAGCCGGTGTCACCTACTACCCCGGGAACAACACGCTGCTGATCGACGGCGATCAGGCGAGTGACGCCGTCGAGTTGACGACACTGACCGATAACGACACGCTCGGACCGATCAGCGGCGTGAGCCTCGACTTCGCCACCAACAACTCCTCTGTGGTCGACCTGCCGACGGACGACGGTGTCTCTGACGCCGACGGCTACGGGAACATCTCGGTGGCACCGTTGGCGAACGGGTCGACACGGCTGTTCGTCTCGACGGCACAGAGCAGTGACTCACTCCGCGTCAAGACGGTCGACATCGGTAAGTCCGGCGTGTACTACCGCTACTACGAGAGCACGAGCTACAGCGGGAGCGGAATGCCGACGTTCCAGAGCAGCGACAGAGTCGACGAGGGTATCGTCGATACGTTCACGCTCGACCCGGCACAGCGCGGCGACCACTTCGGCTTCGTCTACACCGCGAAGCTCGTGGTGCCGACAGACGGCTACTACAAGTTCAGGACACGGTCGGACGACGGGAGTCGGCTGTACATCGACGGTGTCGAGATCATCGACAACGGTGGTGAGCACTCGGCGACGAACGTCACCAACGACACGTTCCTCACCGCGGGGACACACGATATCAACGTCACGTACTTCGAAGACGGTGGGCAGGCGGTGTTAGGCGTCTACTGGAACGAGAGCGGATCGATGCGACAGATTCCGAAGAGCGCACTCAGACCACGGCTCCCGCTGTCGGTACAAGACCCGAACCCGGGTGTCGTCTACAGGGTCGGGAGTACGCTCAAGAGCGTCGACAGTAAGGGACGGATCGCAACCTACGACCCCACACAGCCGAAGGTACTCGGACCGATGAGCGCCGACCTCGACGGGGACGGGCTGAAGGAGATCCCGTACCTCTCGAACGGCGACGAGATCGAGATCGTCGACCTGAACAACCAGACGCAGACCATCGTGACCGCCGCCGAGCTCGACAGCGTGAAGAACTCCGACACGCGGTTCGGCGTCGGCGACCTCGACGGGGACGGCAACGCGTCCGTGTTCTACGTCGACGACGGCGAGATCCACCGGATCGAGCCCGACGGCGACAACAATACTGTGGAAGTGGTCAACAGCTCGAAGAGCGGAAAACCAGTGTCGGGAGACGCAATCGCCGGAGTTGCGAACTTCGGCGGTGGGCGGTCACTGGTCTTCCTCGATGGGAAAAAACTAGAGTACGCTCCTTACGACGGTAGCACCGAGCTCGTCGAGGAGCCGCAACAGATCGAGAATAAGGTCAAACAGGGATCGGTCGGCTCGCCGGGCCAACTCGACGGGGACGCGGAAGACGAGGTGCCATACCGGGTCAAGAACAACAGTCCATACCTCCGGTACGCGAACGAGAACGGCGAGGAGGGGCAGTACAGTGGCACTGACAACAACTTCAAGCCGAAGCCCGGTTCGATTGCCACGTTCGACGTGACCGGCGACGGCACGACGGACGTGGTGTACGTCAACAACAACAACAGCAACCAGCGGCTGACGTACGTGAACGGGACGGGTGGACCGGTGGAACTCGTCGCGGAGAACGGCAAGATCGAGAGTGTGAGCACGAACACCGGTGTCGCCTCCATCGAAGGCCCGTCGGGCGACACGATCACGATCCGTGCGCGCGACTCTGAAGCGCGGTAGCCAGCCTCGTGCAGACTGCTCGGCGCGTCGACAGTGAAATCGTATCGTCAACCTCACCGAAACTCGCGTAGGTCGACGAAACTGCCGTCGTTGGCCGTGAGCCAGTGAGTGAGGAGGTCGTCCTCGTCGACATCGACCGGGAACAGCGTCCGGCGGTCCGGTTCCTCCTCGTACTGGACGACTTCGGACCCGAGCGTGCCCTCGGTGTCGGAATCGTCCTCGGAGGCGGAGCCGGCTGCGGGGTCTGGCTGTGTGTCCATACTCGTCTGTGCGTCGGCTCCGTACTTAATCCCGACCGTTTCGGATCGGGGGTGTCGACTGAGCGACGTGTGGCGTGAGACGACAGCAGATTCGAGTTCGAGCGGTCACCGACGGGTCTTTGTCTCGCCACGCCGTCCTCCGCACGTGGAGTCACTGGAGTCGGAACTGGAGCGTGCGCGCGCTCTCGACACGGCGGAGATCGCCGACGCTATCCGCGAGATCGGATTCGAGTGTACTCGGTGTGGGGCCTGTTGCAAGGCGGAAGCGGACGATCCACACACGGCGACGGTGTTCCCCGACGAAGTGCGACGAATCCAGACGAGTGACACAGACGACGACAGTGGTCCAGACGACGACAGCGACCCAGACGACGACAGTGACCCAGACGCCGACAGCGACCCAGACGACGACAGCGACCCAGACGACGACAGTGACCCAGACGACGACAGTGACCCAGACGCCGACAGCGACCCAGACGACGACAGCGACCCAGACGACGACAGTGACCCAGACGACGACAGTGACCCAGACGCCGACAGCGACCCAGACGACGACAGCG
>CAKZQY010000049.1 GCA_937142015.1 uncultured Halobacteria archaeon | reverse complement strand
ACTCGTCTCTGTCCGTCGTCTCCGACTCGTCTCTGTCCGTCGTCTCCGACTCGTCCTCGTCCGCGTCCGCGTCGTCGACACGGCGTGCCGCGGCGAGACGGTTCGGGACCGCTCGGCGACGGACGCGGGCGTGGACGAGTCGCACCAGCTTCCGGGTCGTCGGATCGTCGACGCCGAGTCGGTCGAACAGGCGCTCCCAGCCGTCGTTCGGATCGCGGAGGACGAGCACGGTCTCGGTCTCCCCGACGACGGCGAAGCCGAGCTGTTCCGACCGTTCCGCGTACGAGCGCCAGTGCGACTCGAACACGGACTCCTCGAAGAACGACTGCACGCGCTGTAACACCTCCCGAAGCTCCGCGCTCGTGTGTGTCGAGGCGTCTGTCCAGAAGTCGATCACCTCCTCGAGTTCCGCGTCTGGGACGAACGCCGGAGTCTCCGTCCGTGCTGGCCGACCGCGTCGTGACATCTCTGTCTCCACACAGAACGGGAACAGTGGTTAAATGTACCGTCAGTTCTATCTACTCTCGGTCCGACCGTGGCAGGTAGCGACACTGCCCGAGACAGAGCGCGAGAGACACCCGGAGAGACGGGAGCGAGAAGCCAACGGACAGACATGAGCGACTCACCAGTTCGCTTTCCAGACGAAGCGGTCGAGAAGATCAAGCGACTCGTCGAACGGCGCGGCGTCTCCGCGCGAGGCGAGCGCCCTCCGACGGAGCAGGCTGACACGTCCGACAGCCAAACTCGGACGAGAGAGACTGACGCATTCGACGGTTGGACTTCGACCGGAGAGGCGGACACGCTCGATGGCCGGGCTTCGACCGGAGAGGCGGACACGTTCGACGGTAACCCTCCGACGGGAGAGACCGACGCGTCCGCTGTCGGCGGGGCGACGGACAGCGGTCGGGTCGGTACTGACGAGTCTCCGTCCGTCGGCAGTCGAGAACGCGCTGTGGGTCACCAGCCCGGAGAGAGGCCCACCGACCCTCACGTCGTGGTTGTCGGCGAGCCAGTCGGAGTGACGGCCGAGACGGGTGACCCGGTCGTCGACGACGCCTACCAGGTCACTCGGACAACGAACGGGGACGAACTCCTCGGCCTCGTGCGGGAGGGGGGCGTCGACTGTATCGTCGCCGCACAGCGACTGCCCAGCACGACTGGGCTCGACTTACTCCGACGTGTTCGAGCGGTCGACTCGGACCTCCCGTTCCTGCTCGTTCCCGAGGCGGGCTCGGAAGCGGTCGCCAGCGAGGCGATCTCGGCTGGCGTGACGGACTACCTCCCGAGAGACGACCCTGCGACCACGCGTGAGAGAGACACGGAGTCGGGGGAACGGACCGACGGGACGGAGTCGACTGGCGCGCGGACTAACGGGACGGAGACGACTGGCGCGCGGACCGACGGGACGGAGACGACTGGCGACGGAGAGCGTGCGTACCGCGCGAAACTCGCGGCACGGATCGACGAGTCGGTGCGGGAGTACCACGCCGCTCGGCGGCGACGACGGAGTCGGGAGCGACTCGACCGACTCGGCGACCTCTTCGAGTTCGCTGTCGACGCTGCCGGACTGTACATGTGGGACTGGGATCTGACGACGGACACGGTGGAGCGGTACCCCTCTGCCGCGGAGCTGTTCGGACTCGACAGCGAGGAGTTGGAGCCAGTGTTCGACGGGTTCCTCTCTCGGGTCGACCCCGCACACCGCGAGGAGGTCGAGACGACCCTGCAGACGGCGATTGCAGACGCTAGTTCCTACCGGGTTCGGTACGCGTTGACGTGCGGTGACGGCTCTCGGGCGTGGATCGAGGAGCGTGGCTCCGTGCTGACCGACGACACCGGCACGCCACGCCGCGTCACCGGACTCAACGTCGTGATCACGGACCGGAAACAACGCGAACGCGAACTGGAGTGGGAGCGCGACCTCAACCGGACGCTCCACGAGGCGTTAGTCGAGTCCGAAACCCGCGCGGGACTGGAGACGACGATCGTCGAGCAGCTCCGCGAGTTCGGGTTCCCGCTGGTGTGGATCGGCGACGCTGTCGCCAACGAGATCGATCCCGCGGCGGTCGCCGGACCGCGCGAGTACGTCGACGCTGTCGACCTCCAGACCGACGCGGACCAGCGTGAGAGTGACACGGACGAGGTCGGACGCGACGTGGAGCCGGCGGTCGCGGCGGTGCGGTCGGGGTCGACACAGTTCGTCGACGACGTCGGCGAGGGGCGTCCAGAGCCGTGGATCGGACACGCTCGCCGCCACGGGTTCGAGACTGTCGCCGCCCTCCCGCTCGTGTACAACAGCGTCTGTTACGGTGTGCTCGCGGTGTACGACGGGGAGGCTGGCGCGTTCGACCAGACGGCTAGACGCCTGCTGTCGGAGCTCGCGGACACGCTGGCGTTCGTCGTCCACAACATCGAGAGCAAGAACGCTCTCGCGGCCGACCGGCGCATCCACGCGACGATCCAACTGCACACCAGCGACTACTACCTCCGCGAGGTGCTCCAGCGTGCGGACTGTGACATCCGGGACACGCGACTGCTGGTCCACGAGACGCTCCAACAGGACGCGGAGACGTACATCCAGTACGTGAGTGTCAACGGCACGGCGACTGAGACCGTCGTCGAGACGGCACGCGACCACGCCGTCGTCGAGGACGTGACCGTGATCGGCACCGAGGAGAACCCGCGACTCCAGATCACACACCACGCCGAGACCCCCGAGGTGGTCCTCGCTGACGTGGGTGCGCGTGTCAAGTCGACGAGTGTCACCGCGCGACGGACGGACCTGCTGGTCGTCGTCGCCAACAACAGCGTGCTCAAAATGGCGATCGACGCGCTGGAGGAGGCCAATGGCTCCGTCTCGCTGCTGTCCTCGATCGAACGCGACCGCGCGAAGGCGGCGGACAGCGACCCGCTGAGCGGACTCACTGACCGCCAGTCGACGGTGCTGCGTGCGGCGTACCACCGCGGCTACTTCGAACGCCCGCGTGAGAGCTCTGCGAAAGACGTCGCCGGCTCGCTGGACATCTCTCACCCGACGCTGCTGGAACACCTCCGACTCGCTCAAGAGAAGGTGTTCCGTCACCACTTCGAGTGAACTACTGGCCCTGCGGCGTTCGGCCTGCGGGCCTCGCTTCTCTCGACGACCGGGACGCACACGCGACTGGCGGCGTTCGGCGTATACTGTCGGTCACAAGCCATCGAACCCGGGGTCGACAGAACCGGAACAAGACGCGTTGGAACCCCAAGTGAAGCGCAACAATCTATCAACACTTGTGACCGACAGTATAGAACGAGCCTGCCGGTCACCGCTAGTCAGAAGCACGAGAGGGAGGTCGACAGCCTGTCTTCAGGCGACCGTTACTCTTCTCGTTCGAGTTGCCAGACGAATGGGAACACGAGTGTGAGCCCGAGCCCAGTCCCGATGGCGACGGGCAGCGATTCTCCGCCGAGCACGGAGAGCGCCGTAACCGAGGTGACGAACACGGCGATCAGGACCACGACTCGGCGTTTGTCAATCACCTCCCTCACGAGCAGAAGCCCCAGTCCGCTGGCTCACCGTGTGCAGCAGCTCCAGAGCAGATTCCCTCTGGGGAGTATCCTGTGAGGAAGTCCCCACTCGAAGCAGCACCACAGACTCCGGCGAGGACGGCTGCACAGACCGTGAGCACACCACCACCAGTCGGCACAGCAGAGAGCGCGCACAGGCCACTGACTGTAAAGAAACAGCCGACAGCTGCTAGGGCGCTGTAGGCTGCCTTGCAGGCCTCACACTCTGTAGAGGCCGCTGTGCCTATCCTGCCAGACTGACCGTTGACATCCTGTGTTGTCACTGTGGTACTCGTTGACTCGACAGAGCCATCAGAGAGTCGAAACATCTCCGTCTCACTCACCTTGTCGTTCGTCTCTGTCTCGTCAATCCACGTAACCGAACCAGACGCCCCACTTACTGAGTCCGATGTGACGGTGAACGCCACTCCAGCCCGGTCGGCATTGTCGTACTTTTCAGGCTTGAACCCCACGAGAGGGACGTTGACGACGTATTCGACCCGGTCATCACGGTCCACACTCACCTCGACCACCTCCGTCTCCCCGGTTTCGAGACGGGCTCCGTACTTTTGCCGAAAGAAACGGCGGAAGATCCGTCGCTCGCGGGAGCTTCTCACTGTACTCAGCACTTCTGCTCTCTGTTGCCCAGCTGAGAGACGTTCGTACTCAACCCCGTCGAGGGTATTCTCGTCGTCTGGTCTCCCAGCGGCGATACCGCTACCTGCGACCGTTGCGACACTCATCGATGCGAGTACGTTCCGTCGTGTTATTCCATTTTCCTCTCTGCTGCAGCCATCTTCTTCCATACAAGACTTAGTCATTTGATAAGCAATTAAGTCTTTCGATGTAGATGTAGTAGAGATTGGATTATTAGATTCAATTTGATTACGACAGATCAAACCAGAGTCCCCGTCACATTCACGGCGACGCTGGGGTGCAAAAGAGCTCTCAAGGCCTCACTCCGCAGATGTCGGTCACCGGTACTTCGTATCCACTCGGTCACGGTCCACTCAACCAAGCCGTTGGCGACTGGGCATTTGAGGGTGTATCCCACCACGCCTATTGATCCAATCTGGAACAAATCGTGAACGTCGGCATAACACCTCACCAGTCTGCCGGCGCACGTGAGCCAGTACGTGCTGGCTCTCCGCCGACGATTGATCGTACTCGCCACGATTGAAAATGATGTGATCGTGAACTCCCGGCCGTAGTGCTCCTCGGCTCGCTCGCGCCCACCTCGGACGCTCAGGTCCAGACCGGGGAGGTCCTCGTCGTCGACTGACTGAACGGAAACTCGTCGTGGCCCCACGTGCCTGTGCTGTTCTCCGTCGACTGAGACAAATCACGTCGCTGCCTCCTATCAAACCCAACTCGTCTTAAATACCGTATTTACGACCCACATCAAAAATGGCTTCGTATAGTATTCCGATAACCTGTCGAGATAGTACACTCTCGACCGCTCGTCTCTCTCCCACGCCAGCCGAGACGACTCGTCTCGTCGAACGAGAACGGATCACGGAACAGTCTCGCCGACTGATGCGCTCCGCCGGGATCTCCCCCACGTGTCAGTCGTGCTGACCGAATAGATTCACTCTAGAAGCTATCAGAAAGCTATAGAATTATTA
>CAKZQY010000048.1 GCA_937142015.1 uncultured Halobacteria archaeon | reverse complement strand
CCAGACGGAGTACTCGTCGGTGTACTTCGTGTTGATCTACCTCGGAGAGTTCATCCACATCTTCCTCGGCGGAGCCATCGCGGCGACGCTGTTCCTCGGCGGCCCGGACGCCCCGCTGGCAGTGTTGAGCTTCGTGCCCGGCTTCGTCTGGTTCACCGCGAAGATGTGGGCCTTCTACCTGTTCACACAGTGGGCGCGGTCGGCGATCCCGCGTCTGCGTCCCGACCAGTTCCTCGAACTCGGCTGGAAGGGACTGCTGGTGTTGTCGTTCGCCAACCTCGTCCTCACGGCAGTGATCGTGGGGGTGACCGTCTGACCATGATCGGGATACTCAAATCGATGGCCACGACGATGAAGCACGCACTGGACGGGCAGACGTTCACGGTGGAGTACCCCGACGTCGCGCCCGAAGTGAGCCCCCGGTTCCGCGGTGTCCACAAGTTCTCACAGGAACGGTGCATCTGGTGTCGCCAGTGTGAGAACGTCTGTCCGAACGACACGATTCAGATCGTGCAAGACGACATGCGCAACGGGGAGCAGTACAACCTCCACATCGGACAGTGTATCTACTGCCGACTGTGTGAGGAAGTGTGTCCGGTGGACGCGATTCTGCTCACACAGAACTTCGAGTTCACCGCCGATACGAAAGACGAGTTCGTCTACAACAAAGAACAGCTGAAGAACGTTCCGTGGTACAAGGGAATCGACCCCCTCAAGTCGCGGGAACCTGACCGCGGCGCGTGGATCGGCGAGGGTGACGGCGAAGTCGACTACCAGTGAGGTAGTCCTGCCCTCCCACCGAGCTTTCACTCACGGTTCTCTGCGACTGCGTAGAACACACTATCCAGTGTGGACTGCCGTACGTGTCTCGTCACCGTGACTGCAGCTCTGACGTACAGTTATTGCGATATACAGAAATTTTTATAAAGAAGTGATAGCTACACCACCCCAGTGACGAACGAGACCGAACCACTGGTTGCAGTGGACTCTTCCAGCCCGCCAGGGAGTGACAACCTCTTTCTCGTCGGGGTCGCGGTCGAGGTGAGCGACAGCGTGAAATTCAGGGAGTGGTACACAGAATTTATCAGTCAGTTCGCCAGTCAGCACGGACTCGAACTCCCGTACCCGGTTGTGAAGAGCAAAACGATAGTCGACCAGCTAGCCAGCTTCGAGATATCGAGCGGGATTCAGGAGTTGGCAGAGGGCGTCGTCCGCAATCCCCACATCGACAGGATCAACGTCTCCATCGGCTGGTACGCAGACGAAGTTGATTTGGAGTACAGCGGAGAGACAGTAAACGGTATCAGTTTCGTGAGTGGCCAGCTCGCGTCATATTTCGAAATTGTGACACTCTGGCGGTACCACCGCAGCCACGAGTACGACATTCCCGTGCGGGCCCTCGTTGACGAAGCACAGGGAAGAATAACGAAAGCGTGGAAGTACGTCGGCAACGAGTTCAGCGTCGACATGGTTCCACACGGTGATCTGACGTACCCATCCATATCGACAGCAGACATTCTCGGGTACTACCTCGGCCGGATCATGCCCCGTGACGACCCGTTCATCGAGTACGACAAACCAGCGAGGACGTGGCTACTCAAGAACCGTAATCAGGACACTGAACCGTACGTCACAGTCGATCTAGTAAACGAGCGCTACACAGACCACATCGTTCCCGACCTCCCGTACACGATCTCGAGCGAGGTACACTATCCACATCCAGTTATTTTCATACACGATACTGTTCTCTCGGGCAGTGACGAGCAGATCCTCCCCCAGACAGATATTCACGCGCTAGCCCGGAAGTGGGCAGCAGAGCAGGAGGGATGTGTCGTTGGATTCCACAGCGATAGAGTACCGAAGATTGTCGCGGATGGAGATCTGGTTGTCTATACTGAGGGAACGGGTGAATCGAAAGCTAAGACGGTCCAGGCCCTTCACCCGACAAAGGATCTACGTGTGATGGACAGTACAGAGATGGCTGATCGGGTACTGGATCGATAGGGAGCGACACCGGACCCCTGTGGGGCCCGGGCCACGTTCTCACAATTCCGCGGCGGGGAATATAAATCCTGCTGTACGAGCTCTCATAGTGATTACTGCGAATAGTTCCACGGACGGCGTCGAAAATCGACGGCTCAGACGCTCTGATCGCCGACACGAGTCACCACGGCGGTAAAGACTCGCAGTAATCACTATCAGACGAGAATCGCTGGAAACGTCACTCGACCTGATCAGTCTCTCCTCACTCGGACAGCTCCGGGAAGAACCGACGGTACGACTCGGGGAGCGTCGCTCGCACGTTCGCTCGCGCCACTCGGTCGGAGAGGTCACGGCTGTTGTACGTGTGCCAGTACAGCACCGTCTCCCCGCGGAAGCGGTCGGCGTCCGCGAGCCCGGCGACAGTCTTCGCAGTGAACGTCGGGTCCAGTGACAGCCCGTGTTCGGCGGCAGTCTCGGCTGCCGCCGCCCCCGCAGCGGAGGGTTCACCGTAGCCGTCTCCGACGTAGTCGTGGAGGATCGACACGTCCGCGGGCGACACACGAGGAGCGTCGACGCCGTAGTCTGCCAGCAGGTCGGCAGTGTCACGCGCCAGTTCTGCGACCCGCTCGGCGTTGCCGAACGACCGCATCGCAGTACGGACGCCGACGAGATCACTCTCGATGCCCGCGAGTCGGCAGCCACAGGCCAGTCCCGCGAGCGTGCCGCCGGAGCCGACCGGGACGACGATGCTGTCCGGCTCCGGACAGTCGCCGGCGTCGATCTGCTCGCGGAGTTCGAGCGCGGCGTCGACGAAGCCGAGTTCGCCGACCGGCGTCGCCCCGCCCGGGGGAACGTAGTAGAAGTCGGGCTGCTCGCTCTCGCGGAACTCGCGTTCACGTCGGTCGCCGGCCGCGAACGCGGCGTCCGCGTCGGGGAGGAGTTCGAGTTCCGGCTCCGTCGTACTCAACACGCGGAGCGTCCGTCTGACAGACTCGTCGACCGGCTCGGGGAACTGGATCGCGTGTGGCACGAGCGAGCGCTCGCGGGCGTACAGACAGGTTGCGAGGACGTGGTTGCTGCCGAGTGAGCCAATCGTCCACACGTCCTCGATTCCCCGCCGCTCGGCGTCACCCAGCAGGAACGCCAGCTTCCGCACCTTGTTCCCGCCGTACACCTCCCCAGTCAGGTCGTCGCGCTTGACGTAGAGGTCGCTCGTTTCGGTGTCACTGCCATTGCGTGCGTCGGCAGTATCGAGTGCGTCGACGGTATCGAGTGCGTCAGCGTCGCCGACACCGGGCGAGTCACCACTGCCGACACCGAGCGCGGCGGCGAGGTCGTCCGCGCGCTCGACTGGGGTGGGGAGCGTTCCGACGTCGGCGCGTGGCAGCGACTCGTCGGTCAGGGTGTCGAGACGCGACGACATCACGACACCTCCGTCGAGCGGGGGGAGCTACCACGCGGAGACTCCGTCGGCCCCGAGACGCCCTCGTTCAGGAACGCGCGGAGCGTCGACGCGAACAGGTGTGACTCGGCCAGAAAGGCGTCGTGACCGTACGCAGACTCGACGACGCGGTGGACCACGGGCACGCCGGCCTCGTGGAACGCCGCAGTGATGGCTTCCGACCGCTCGACCGGATAGTACCAGTCACCCGTGAACGAGAGTACCAGTGCCTCCCCGTCGAAGCCGGCGAGCGCGGCCGCGTCGGAGTCGTACGGGCGACTCGCGGGACGGCTCGCCGTCGTCGGATCGCCGTCCTCGTGGTGACGGGTGGCGAGGTCGAACTCGTCTAACGCTCGAACCAACGAGAGGTAGCTGTTGGCGTCGAACCGGTCGACGAACGTGTCGGCCTGGTAGTCGAGGAACGACTCGACTGCTCGGTACGTGCCGCCGTCGGCGAACGGTCCGAGCGGGAACGGACACCTCGCGTCGAGGTCTGTGTTCTCGGGGGTATCACTGTCTGTGGGGCTCGTCTCGGCGTCGTCCCCTGTGTCGCTCGTTTCGGTGCCATCGCCTGTATCACTCGTCCCTGCGGCGTGCTCGTCAGTGCGGACTTCCGCTGGGGCGACACCGAACTTCTGGTCGAAGGAGTCCCGCGAGAGGTACCGGATCAGTCCCAGCTGGCGGGCGAGCATCAGTCCGTGGTCCGGCGACGGGCCGTCGTAGTAGTCGCCGCCGTTCCAGTCGGGATCGGCGGTGATCGCACGCCGAGCGAGGCCGTCGAGCGCGAGCGCCTGCGCTCGGAGGCGTGGTGTCGCAGCGATCGGCACCACGCGCTCGACCCGCTGTGGGACCCGTCGCGCCCAGTCGAGCACGTTCACACCGCCGATGCTCCCGCCGATCACCGCGTGGAGACGCGCTACTCCGAGGTGATCCAGTAGTCGGCGCTGTGTGTCCGTCCAGTCGACCATCCGCGTGTCGGGAAAGTCTGGCCCGTACGGTTCACCCGTCCGTGGGTCGGTGCTCGCGGGGCCAGTCGTCCCGTAGCACGACCCCGGCGCGTTCGCACAGATCACGTAGTACTGCTCTGTGTCGACAGCTTTGCCGGGACCGACGACGTCGTTCCACCACGGGTCGGTGTCCGCTGCAGCGGGTACCACTGGCGGCGTGTCTGCGTCGGGGTACGGCCGTGCGACGTGGGCGCTCGTCGTGAGCGGCTGACACAACAACACGGCGTTGTCACCGTCGTACTCGCCGTACGTCTCGTAGGCGACCCGCAGCTCCGGAACTGTCCCGCCGAGCGCGAACTCGTACTCCCCGAACGTCGCTACGTCGCGCGTGACTCTCGCGGTCGTGTCGTTTCTCACCGTGTCGTTTCTCACCGTGTCGTCTCTCGTCGTGCCGTCTCTCACCGTGCCATCTCTCGCCGTGTCGTCTCTCGTCGTGTCGTCTCTCATCGCGTCGTGGATTTCGGTGAGTATTGCTTGTAACTTGTCGCTGCCTGCTCACCGCACGCACAGCAGAGAAACAGTCAATACAGTACAACAATTTCTTGTCGTTAGTATATTTTTGCTTTCGAGATTCTGACGTGCGGCGACACAGTCGGTCACAGCTCACGGTCCGACCGGCACCACAGTTCCAGCAGTCAGCGCGATACGACGAGTTTAACCACTGCGGCGGCAAATCGGGCCGTATGGTCACCCTCTACGACGTTCCGGCGGAGGACCTCATCGACGAGGTCGC
>CAKZQY010000047.1 GCA_937142015.1 uncultured Halobacteria archaeon | reverse complement strand
TCGGTACTGACGCCGCGCCACTCGGTCGATGTGGACGCGCTCTCGTTCGCTGATCCGAGGAGCGTCGACGGGGAGAGCGTCGACGGCGGTCGGGAGGAGTTGTTGTGAGTCGTCGATCCTACGACGGGCCGGCACTCGACGGCACCGTCCAGTACATCACCGAGCGCCCTGCCGCCCTCGGTGACGACGACTCCGGCGAGACGGTCGAGGCGACCCCCGACCCGGATGGGGAGGTCACCACCGAGAACGTCCCTAGTCTCGGAGGGGAGCCGGAGCAATCGCCGACCGGGCAGACAACGTGGGGCGACTGGGGGGAATCGGCGTGACGGACGTGTGTGGCTGCCTCGGCTGTGGGCGCGATCCAGCGGTCGTCGTCGAGGCCGACCGGTGGAACGCGGAACGCACCGTCTGTGAGGCACACACCCACGAGGCTCGTCGTCGGTTCGGCGCGGAGGTGATCCAGCGTGTCTGACTCAGACCGCGACCACGGAATCGATCAGGATCGTGACCGCGATGCCGACACCGACCGCGGTACCGACCGCAACACTGAATCGGATCGTGGTGGCGACCGGAACCGCGGTGCCGACCGGGACATCCAGCCGGAGGAGGCACTCCGGATCGCACAGCGTGCCCTCTCGGATCTGTCGGAGCTCGAAGACGAGGTGGCGCAACTCCGTGCCGATCACGAGGAACTCGCCGAGGAGTTCACCGCGGCGAAACTCCGCCTCTCCTCGGAGGACGACGACCGCGACTACCGGCAACTCACCCGCGAGGACAAGGTCGGAATCGTCCGCGAACACGGGTTCGAGCGCGCCGTCGACGGTACTGGCAAGACGAAACTCGACTACACCGACATCATGTGGGGGGTCTTCGACGGTGAGCCGAGCACGAAGCACTGCTACACACTGATGCGTCTCGCTGCCGACGTTCGTGGCTTCACCGTCCGCGACCCGGAAGACGACTCGAAGCATCTCCGTGTCGACGCCGCCGAGGCAAAACGGAGAGACTGCCTTTTCCGGGAAAACAACACGGGGGAGAGGGGGGTGAACTGAGGATGGACCCAATCTGGAGAGGGGTTCCACCTCCCACCGAAATCCGGTGTTAGAGTTGCTGTGAAGTGTGTGTAAGCAACGGTCCACTAGTCGCGGGTGCGTCGACCACTGCGTCGCACTGCGTCGCAGTTACTCGACCCCACCACCGTGGTCGACGTTGTTTCCGTGGAAAAACCCGCTCCCGCTCGACCGACCAACTGACCCGACTCGATCCGACTGATCGACCCGACTCGACCCGACTGATCGACTCGACTCGATCCGACCAACCGACTCGACTCGATCCGATCCAACCCGACACACGATGTCCCACGCAGACCGCCAGAGCCTCGACGAGTTCCGGACGTTCCTCGGTCGCTACTACGGCGACGAGATCGCCCGACTCGCACAGCGGTACCCACAGGAGCAACGCTCGCTCACGATCACCTACGACGATCTCTACCAGTTCGATCCGACGCTTGCCGAGCAGTACGTGGACCACCCGAGGGACTCCCGGGAGATCGCCGAGGAAGCTCTCCGAACGATAGATCTGCCCGTGGATGTCTCACTCGGAAGCGCACACGTCCGACTCCACGGGCTCGGCGAGACTCACACGTGGATGCCCGGTGAGTACAGCCCGACCGATCAGGTCGGCGAGTACCGAGCGCTCGAAGGTGAGATCTCTCGGGCTACCGAAGTGTATCCCAGAATCGTCGAGGCGGCCTTCGAGTGCCAGCGCTGCGGCACCATGACGTACATCCCACAGTCGAGCTCTGGCTTCCGAGAACCGCACGAGTGTCACGGGTGTGAACGGCAAGGGCCGTTCCGAATCGACAACGATCAGTCCGAGTTCGTCGACGCCCAGAAGCTCGAACTGAAACAACCACCCGAACACGCCGAGGGCGACGGCGAGACAATCGAAGTGGACGTGGAGGACGACCTCTGTGGCACGGCGGAGGTCGGCGACCGCGTGGTGATCTCCGGACACCTCCACATGCGCCAGCAGGAGTTGCGTGGTGAGAAGAGCGCACGGTTCGAGCAGTGGTTCGAGGCTCACCACATCGCCATCGACGAGACGGATCACCGCGAGTTAGACATCGATCAGGAGACACGCGAGCGTATCCGCGAGCTCGTCGACGGCGCGGAGGGCGACCCACTCGTCGTCGCCGGCGAGTCGCTCACGCCGCAGATCTACGGGTACGAGACGATCAAACAGATGCTCGTTCTCTCGATGGTCGGCGGGAGTCACGTCGCGTATCCCAGTGACGACACCGACCGCGGCACCGTCCACGTACTCCTCCTCGGTGACCCGGGAACGAGCAAGAGCAAGCTGATCGACCGGGTGGAGAGCGTCGGCTGGCGGACAGTCGGCGTCTCTGGCAAAGGCGCGACCGTGGCAGGTGTGACAGCCACAGCGACACAGGACGAGTTCGGACCGGGCGGCAGTGAGTGGACGCTCAAAGCGGGTGCGATGGTCCGGGCTCACCGCGGCACCGTCCCAATCGACGAACTGGACGATATGCCCTCAGACGTGCGCGACGCTCTGTTGGAACCGATGTCGAAACAACACATCTTCGTCACGAAGGGCGGGATCAACACCAAGCTCCAGACGCGGACGACAGTCGTCGCAGCCTCGAATCCGCGGCACGGCCGCTTCGACGAGTACGAATCGCTTCCGGACCAGGTGCCGTTCGACTCGAATCTCGTCAGTCGGTTCGACCTCGTGTTCCTGCTCACGGATCAGCCGAAAGAGGATCGTGACAGGCAGATCTCCGAACACATTCTCCAGCAACGCGACGGCGCGAAGCGTGTCGACCGGAGCGGAACGGCCGTGTCGGACACGGAGATGGAGGAACCGCCGGTCGAGCCGGACGTTCTGCGAGCGTGGATTGCGCTGGCCAAGCGACAGCCCGACCCAGTGTTCGAAGACGAGAGCGTGCTGCAGAAGATCAGAGACCAGTTCACGGAACTGCGCGGGCTGTACGACTACGACGACGACTCGCCGGTGCCAGTGACCTTCCGGCAGTTGGAGTCTATCGTGCGAATCGCGGAGGCGGCGGCACGCTTCGAGTTCAGCGAGGTGATCACCGAGCGGCACGCGCGGATTGCGACCGAAGCGGTCGGGGAGAGCATGCGCGACTTCCAGACCGACGCCGACGGCAACCTCGACGCAGACGTGGTCGAGACCGGCACGTCCTTCTCCCAGCGTGATCGGATCGACTACGTTCGAGACCTGATCCTCGAACTGGAAGACAACTACCCGCAGGGTCGCGTGCCGAGACAGGACATCGTCGGCCTGCACGACGAGAAGCGGGCGGACGACGACGCGGATGCGCCCGACATCTCCGGGGAGACGATTCAGGAGACCATCGATCACGTGCAGAAACAGGGTGCTGCGACCCGTGAGGGCGACGGGTGGGACGGTGACGTCCGGTGGCTCGGGTTCCAGTGATGTGAGATGACCAGTGACTGTCGAGGCAGTGACGAGTGTCTCACCCCGACAGCCGAGACGGTGAAGCTGCTCGTCCGCGAGTGTGGGCCGCTGCGGCGGCAGGAGCTACTGGACCGTCTCGACCGGCACCCCGACACCGTCGACCGGGCGCTGTCACAGCTCCGTCGGCGAGGCGTCGTTCGCCGCGACCGTGATCCGACGGACCTCAGACAGGTGGTGGTGTCTGACGCCTCGGAGTGACTCCCGTTGCCGTGGTGAACGTCCTCCGTCGACGGCCACGTGGTCGTCTCGGTCGGTGTTGGCCGCCGTCCAGCCGGTTGATCCACTTGTGAC
>CAKZQY010000046.1 GCA_937142015.1 uncultured Halobacteria archaeon | reverse complement strand
GCGTCTCGTTCCGGTTCTGCCGACCCCGGGTTCGATGGCTTGTGACCGACAGTATCGCTCACTGCGCGGGACCGGATTCGAACCGGCGGACCTCTACAGGACAGCGTCCTAAGCGCTGCGCCGTTGACCTAGCTTGGCTACCCGCGCTCACTACGGCATAGCCACAGGTGAGATAATGAACCTGACGGACGGCGACGAGACCCACCTCTGTCACGAGGACGTGTCGGCGAACGCCCTCGCCGACGTCGCCACCGAGCGACGCGTTCGGCACAGCCCGAGAGACAACGCTTTTCGGAAGCCGAGGCCAACAGCGAGGCATGGCCGACGAGTCAGACGACAGCGGAGACGAGGTCGACGCGACCCCGAGTGAGGAGGCAGCCAGCGACACGCCCGAAGACGGGGGAGAAAGCGAGGAGGAGAAGTCGTTCCGCGAGCGGGTCGAGGAGATCCGCGAGCGCCGCGAGCAGGAGCGCGAGGAGGGAGAGGGACCGCCCTCGCCCGGCGAGATGATGGGTGGCGGCGGCCCCGGCGGCATGGGCGGCGGTGGCGGCGGCAACCCGTTCGCGCAGATGATGGGCGGCATGATGGGTGGCGGCGGTATGGGTGGCGGCATGGGCGGCGGGCCCGGCGGCCAAGCCGACGAGGAGGGTGTCGGGAACGAGGAACTCGTGCGAGAGGTGCGACAACTCCGCGACGAAGTGCGTGACGCTACGCGGCAACTCCAACGCATCGCGCAGGCGCTGGAAGACGACTGATACCCGCGGCGACAGCTGATATCCGCGGCGACGACTGATATCCGCGGCGACGACCGATATCCGCGGCGACGATTAATACTCACCGCGCCAACGGATTCTGTTGAGTCGGCAGAATTTCCACGGGTGGCAGAATTTCCATAGACGAACGTGATCGATATTACTACTATTTGTGATGGCAGACACTCACCCGAACTCACGGCAGTTGATCGTCCGCGTCCGCGAGCGGGTCGGCGACGACACCGTCCTTCTGCGCCCACGTTCGAGCGTGTGCGAGACAGACCACCCTGTTGTCTGCCCACGGGATGTGGAGCCTGACGCCCGCCTCCCGGTCGCAGTCCGCCTCCGTACACTCCATGTCTCCCTGTGGGCGTGGCACTGACTTCGCTCTTCTGGGTGACTCCAGTTGTGAACACACACCCGAGAGCACTCCCAGATTACGCGCAACTCGAATTCACCAGACGTGGTCGGTCGTACCGTCGGCCACACGTCTGTGAATACAGGCGTGCCAGAGTGGAGTTCCAACGCGTCTCGTGTCGGGTTCACCACTCGATTGCTGTTCTCGTGACCGACAGTGTCAGCCAGGGTGGATACTACAGTCGGTCAGATCGTTCGGACCCGACGGTGACCCGTCTGTTCCTGCCTCTACAGTCTCCTGTGCCAGCTTTGTCCCATCGTTCTGTGAGTACACTGTAACTGTAATATTGTCGTTGCGCGTGGTGATGTCTGCGCACATCTCGTAGCTTCTCACCCCCGTACTCCCGTCACTGGCGACGATGGTGTCAGTAATCGTGTCCACGCCGTATCCGTTGAGTGCTTCGTCGCTAATCTCGACGTAGACGGTCGCGCCACTCGGCTGGACACTGTCGATCACGATTCGCGTGAACCCGTTCTTGCTCGGGATTGCGGAGTATCGACCGGCAGCGTTCGAAACGTCGAGTGTCGTGATACGGGCGTTCGTCGCCGGCGGGTTGTTTGTCAGTTCAGATGCTCGTTCTTTGTCGAGTGAAGACGGAAAACTGAATGCAAACACCGACACGACCGAGGCGAGGACGACGACGACGGCGATCATCAACACGATGCCGACGACTGGTGACGACCCTCGCCGCTTCGAATCGCACGCGGTGTCTTCGGGCCTCATTCGGGTTGTCGTGTGCGCTGTGACAACAAAAAGGCGTCCCACGAGACTCTCGTCAGTCGGTCGTCGTTCCACGGACCTGTGTACTTGTCGTCGGAGACAATCCGACGTACTCATACTTGTGCAACCGTGCGGAGTGAGCATGAACAGGGCAGAGAAGGCGGCACTCCAGCTACAGGCCGTCGCAGTGTTGCGGACGTTGAAGCAGACGCGGACGTACGACGAGCTCGCAGCGGTGACAGAGTTGCCCGCGGGGGACCTCAACAGGTACGTCAACGGGCACGTGCTCCCCGGGCCAGACCGTGCGGAGGCGGTCGTCTCCGGCGTCGGGCGGGAGGCGTTAGCGGCGGAACTCCGCGAGCGCGTCGCGTTCGACGACGACGGCTACGTGGACAACTCCGGTGTCGTCTTCGACCAGCCGTTTCTGGACTTGGTCGCGCCCGTCGCCGCCGAGCGGTTGGGGTTCGAGCGTCCAGACGTGGTGTTGACGGCCGCGACGGACGGGATCACTCTCGGAGCCGCGATGGCGTCGCACTTCGACGCCCGCGTAGCGTACGCGAAGAAGTCGAAAGAGACCGCCGTCGAGGAGTTTGTCGAGTCCCGACAGCGCCTCGCCTCTGGCATCGAACTCACCTACTACCTGCCGCGGGCGGCACTCGACGCCGGTGACTCCGTTCTCGTCGTCGACGACCTGATCCGCTCCGGCGAGACTCAGGAACTGTTGTTGGACATCGCTCACCAGACGAACGCCGAGGTCGTCGGGGTGTTCGCGCTCATCGCCGTCGGTGAGGAGGGTGTCGAGCGTGCCCGCCGGCACACGGACGCCCCTGTCGGGTCGCTCACACAGTTCGACCCCTGATCGACGAGACGAGTGTGCGGCCCCTGATCGACGGGACGAGCGAGTGCCGAGGGACACACGAGCGGGTGTCAGAGGGACAAACGTTACCCGATGGCGGGACCGTACCGGAGCTATGGGCGGGGATCAGACGGACCCGGCAGAGACGACACACTCGGTCGGAGTGACAGACGGCGGGCGACCGACTGACGAGACCGACCCAGTCGAGGCGTCCACAGGCGACGGGGAAACCGACCCAGTCGAGGCGTCCACAGGCGACGGAGAGACAGTTGATCTCTACGAGGTGTCGACGTGGGAGGAGCGCAGTCGCCTCGACGGCTTCGCAGTCGCGTTGTACCGGCTGATCACCGCGACCGCGCGTGGGGCGGTCGTCCTCGTCGGGTTGGTGTTGTTGTTCGGGATCGGCGCGTTCTCGGCGGTGACGAACCCCGCCGTCGGGGTGTTGACCGCGCTGTCCGCGCTGCCGGCGCTGGGACTCGCGGCGTACGTCTACCTCTCGGACGTGACCGCGAGCGAGCCGCCGTCGCTGTTGTTCGGGACTTTCCTGTTGAGCGTCGTCACGGCGACGTTCGCCGCCGTGCTCAACGGACTGGCACAGCCGCCGTTCGCGGAGTTCGGCTTCCTCGGGCTGGTCGTCTTCTTCTTCGTGTTCGTCGGTCCCGTCGAGGAGACGGTGAAACTGCTCGCTGTCCGGCTGTACGCCTACTCCGACGATCGGTTCCGTGCCGTGATCGACGGGGCCGTGTACGGCGCGATGGCGGGCCTCGGGTTCGCGTTCATCGAGAACGCGCTGTACATCGAGCGACAGGTGATGGGCGCGACGCTCGGGAGCGGACTGGCGCTCGTGGAACTCGGCGCGGGGATCACACTCACCCGCGCACTCGCGGGACCGGGACACGTCATCTACTCCGCGTTCGCGGGTTACTACCTCGGACTGGCGAAGTTCAACCCCGAGAACCGTGGCCCCATCGTGGTGAAGGGACTCGTGATCGCCGCGCTGATCCACGCGACGTACAACTCCACTGTCGGTCTGGGCACGGCCGCCTTCACGGCGCTCGGACTCCCGCAACTGGGGGCGTCGTTCGCGTACATCCTGCTGTACGACGGGTTCTTCGCTGCGCTGCTGCTCCGGAAGATCCGTCGCTACCGCCGACTGTACCGGTCTGTCGACGCCGCGAGCGGGTCGGAGACGAACGTGGCGACGGGTTCTCGGACAGCCGACCGCACGAGCGCAGGAAACTCGATGTCTGACCGTGCGGACGCGAGCGACACGAGATTCGACCAGACCACCGGCACGTCACCGTCAGCAGAGCGACGCCTCACCGAGGAGGTGCGTGGCGACGATACGACCAGTGTCGGTGAGACGAGCGACGCCAGCAGTGGTGTGAACACCGAAGACGACTTGTGAGACGACCGACACACGCTCGACAACGTGCGCCCTCCAGATTTCCCAGCACGCGACGACACGACGGAGCGACCCAGACCTCTCGCCCGATACACGCCCGACAGCCGTCGGTGGCGACGCGTCGTCGCCGCACTGTCTGCCGTCGGCGCGCCACTCGCAGCGTACGGTGCGATGGCTGTCATCTCCGGCGTCAAGAGTGGGCTGGTGTACAACCTCCTGATTCTGGTGCTCGGTCTCCTCGCGTTGACGCTGCCGGCGGTCACGGTAGCGTCGCTGTTGGCTCCAGACTCCGGAGTGAGACAGTCTCGACGACAGAGTGCAGTTGGCCGGACGGAGACGAAGACCCGTGACGTGGCTCGAACCCGCCGTGGCGGAGTCGACACTCGGTCGACCACGGGAGAACCCGCTCTCGACGCGGAGACACTCCTGAAGCGCCGCTACGCGGCCGGCGAGATCGACCACGCGGAGTTCGAGCGACGACTCGATGCCGTGGTCGACCCACCTGTCGGTGACCGTGGCTCCAACCGAGAGACCGACGAAGGTGACGAGTCGAACGCGAAGTCGAGAGAGCCATCCCGGGAAGTCCACTGACGCGTCAGTCGTGTGCCGACGCCACGGACGGTCTCGTCGTGTGCCGGCGAGAGCATCTGCCCGCTCCGAACGGCTTATCCACTGTTCCCAGTTAGGGAGTAGTATGACAGACCCCCGGGTCGTGGTGATCGACAACCACGGTCAGTTCACACACTTGGAGAAGCGGGCGCTCCGGGACGCGGGCGTCGACACGGAGATCGTCGACAACGAGACACCGCCGTCGGAGTTGGACGCGGACGGACTCGTCCTCTCTGGCGGCCCCTCTATCGACCGGACGGGCCGCTGTGACGACTACTTGGAGTTGGACGTGCCGGTCCTCGGTATCTGTCTCGGGATGCAGGTGATGGCCGAGGCACTCGGCGGGCGGGTCGACAGCGGTGACTACGGCGGCTACGCCGACGTGACTGTCGAGGTGCTAGCCGACGACGATCCGCTCGTCGGCCCGCTGTCCCCGTCGACGCGGACGTGGGCCAGCCACGCGGACGAGGTGAAGGATCTCCCGCCGGGGTTCACCCACACCGCGACGAGTGACGTGTGTGGCGTCGAGGCGATGAGTGACACCGACCGCGATCTCTACGGCGTCCAGTGGCACCCGGAGGTCGCTCACACCGAACACGGCGAGGAGCTGTTCGAGAACTTCCTCGAACTGTGTCGGAACTGATACTGCCGTTCTCACCGTCGTGAGCGCCGCTGTGTCGGGATCAGGTTCGATTCGACCTCGTCGCGTTCGGGATTCTGACGCGGCTCTCGTCGCGTTCGGGATTCTGACGCGGCTCTCGTCGCGTTCGGGATTCTGGCCTGACTCTCTCGTCGTGCTCGGGATTCTGACGCGGCTCTCGTCGGATTCGACCCGTAGATATTTACCTCACGAGAGTCACGTCTACAGCGAGGTACCAGCGAATGGCGCAAGGGACGGTCGCGTTCTTCAACGACACGGGCGGTTACGGATTCATCGAGACAGACGACGCCGACGAAGACGTGTTCTTCCACATGGAAGACGTCGGCGGCCCCGACCTCGAGGAGGGGCAGGAAGTCGAGTTCGAGATCGAACAGGCAGAGAAAGGTCCACGGGCCAAGAATCTGACGCGACTGTAGTCGGGGTCGTGTGGTCCCCGGCTGGGTCGGCGCGTCAGTGAGGCGACTCCCCGAGTTGGAGGACGCGGACCGACACCGCGCCTCGCTCGGTGTGGATTTCGATTTCTTCGCGCAGCGAGTCGGCGACGAGCGAGCGCCACGCGGACGGTCCGGACCCGGGGAACGGCGGCACGTCGCAGACGAACGTCCGTGGCTCGACGTGGATCGGCTCGGGATCGTCGTACCCCGCCTCCGCGCCGGCGACGTGGAGTCGTGCGCGCATCCGCCCGGAAAAGGGCGGTGTGATCCGCAACACCGCCGCTCGTCTGTTGCGGTCTCGCGCCTCGACGGCTGCCACCACGTCCGCCGTGGTGACTGCGACGCTGTCGATCACTCGCGGGTCTGTGCCGTCGCTCGTCACGACGACTGGTACCGCTCGAACGGACAAAAGTCGTCCGTCGAGGTACCTCGCTGGCCTCTGTGACCCCACCTAGTGAGTACGAGACCAGTGGCCACGAGCACGACACCGCTGCAGTCAGCGCTCTCGGTGCCGTTCGAGCTGTTCGGGGTGTGGGCCGTCGAGAGCGTCGTCCGTCCGTACCTCGTCGAGCGACGGCTGCGTGAGAGATCCGCCACAGTCGGGACACGCCGCGCGGAACGAAGCCGCGCTCACCCTGCTGCCACACTCGCTGCAGACGAACGGACTCTGCGACATCGTCTGACGTTGGGTCGGGTACAGTGTTAAATGTTGTCACGAATAGCGTGGCCGGGTTGGGTCTGTCGACTCTCACGGGTACGTCGGGTCTGCTGGCTCCCCTGATTTGGTTGTGTCTGCTGACTCTCCTGATCTGGTCGGGTCTGCTGGCTCGTCGTTCGACGGCTCGTGACCGACAGTCGACACCGTTGCGACGCGGTGCGGTACCACCCGGCGCTTCGAACGCCGCCGGGATCACGGACGACGGTACGAGACACGGCTGTCCAGACGTTTGGAAGTCGTCAAGTGGCTGGCGCTCGTGGATACCGTATGTCGAACAGCGACGGTTCTCTCGACGGTCTCCGCGATCACGCGGACCAGCCGATGCGGTATCTCGCACGGCACTACCTGCGTGGCTACGGTCCAGAGCTCCTCCTCGGCGGCGTCTCGACGGTGGTGAGCGCGGCGCTGCTCTCGGTGCCGGCGTTCGTGCTCGGCATCGCTCTCGACGCGCTGTTCCAACAGACGCGTCCGTTCGCGCTACCGCTGGTGCCGAACGGGTGGATTCCGACGACGGTGGCCGGACAGTTCTGGCTCACTGTCGGGATCGTCACGACCTCGTTCCTGCTGGCGTCGGTCGCTACCTACCTCCGTGGGTGGGCGCTCAACCGTATCGCACAGGACGTGCAACACGACGTGCGGACGGCGACGTACGAGGAGATGCAGACGCAACGACTCGCTTTCTTCGACGATCACAAGACTGGCGAGATCATGTCGGTGCTGAACAACGACGTGAACCAGCTGGAGTCGTTCCTCTCACAAGACCTCCAGTCTGGCGTGCGGATCGTCGTCACTGCGGTCACTATCGGCGCGATCACGCTGTGGCTCCACTGGCAGCTGGCGCTGGTGACGCTCACGATGGTGCCGCTGTTGGGCTACGCGTCCTACCAGTTCCAACAGCGTATCGAGCCCAAGTACGGTGACGTGCGGTCGTCCGTGGGGCGACTGAACGCCCGCTTGGAGAACAACATCGGCGGGATCACGGTGATCAAGACGTTCGGCCGCGAGGGATACGAGGCAGACCGCGTCGAGGAGGCGTCCGACGACTACCGGAGCGCCAACTGGGACGCCATCTCGACGCGGATCAAGTTCTTCCCGACGCTGGTGTTGATCACGGCGTTCGGCTACGGGATCACGTTCGCGCTCGGCGGGTGGGTGTTCCTGTTCGGCGAGGGGAGTATCTTCACGCTCGGACTCTCCGCGGGCACGCTGGTCACGTTCCTGCTGTACAGTCGTCGGCTGATGTATCCCATGCAGCAGTTCGGACAGGTGCTCAACAACTACCAGTACGCCTACGCTGCGGCCGAGCGGATCGTCGGACTGCTCCGGGAACCGGATCGGATCTCCGACCGCGAGACGGGTGTCGAACTGGGGACGGTCGCGGGTGCGGTCTCCTACGAGAACGTCTCGTTCGCGTACGACGGCGCGGAAGAGACGACCATCGACGACGTGTCTCTCGACGTGGAGCCGGGTGAGACGGTCGGTCTCGTCGGTCCGACTGGCGCGGGGAAGACGACGCTGATCAAACTGCTCGTCAGACTGTACGACGCGGACGACGGCACTGTGCGACTCGACGGCCACGACGTGCGCGATCTCCAAGTGCCGAGTCTCCGCGACCACCTCGGCTACGTCTCACAGGAGCCGTTCCTGTTCGGCGGGACAGTCCGAGAGAACGTCGCCTACGGCCAGACGGACGTGACCGACGACCAGCTGGAGGCCGCACTCCGACGGGCCGGCGCGTGGGAGTTCGTGTCGGAACTCGACGACGGCGTGGAGACTGTCGTGGGCGAGCGCGGAGTGAAGCTCTCGGGGGGACAGCGCCAGCGACTCGCCATCGCGCGAGCGGTGTTGGAGGACCCCTCGATTCTCATCCTCGACGAGGCGACGAGTCACGTGGACAACGAGACCGAGGTGGTCGTCCAGCGGAACGTCGCCGAGGTGGTCGACGACCGCACCACGTTCGTGATCGCACACCGCCTGTCGACGGTGCGTGACGCCGACCGGATCGTGGTGTTGGACGACGGCGCGGTGGTCGAGACCGGGACTCACGAAGAGTTGCTGTCTGCCGACGGACTGTACGCCGACCTCTGGCGCGTCCAAGTCGGCGAGGTGGAGTCGCTGCCGGACGGGTTCGTGGAGACGAGTGTGACTGCTGACGACTGAGTCTTTCCCTGTCTGTCGACGTGACGACCTCGGCGTCAGCGCCGAGCGGGCGCGAACGCTTCTCCAGACGAAGGTGGTCGAAGCCGGGCGTCGAATGTGTGCCAGTTCTCCTCGTCCTCTCGCAGCGACAGTCGCCGAGACAGACAACCGCGGTGTCTTCGGCTTCCGCACACCGACGGGGACTAGCGCGTACTCTCACACGCCGTGGTCGCGGAATCGTTCGACGTCGATGTCGACCGACAACGCGTCGAAGTCGTCGTCAGCTCCGACGACGAGCGTGGCTTCTCGCTCGTGTGCGAGTGCGACGGCGTGTGCGTCGCCGAGAGCGAGGGCTCCGGCGGTCTTCACCTCGCCGACGGTCTGCCACGACGCACGCTCGATACTGATGCCGTGGCGTGTGAGCGCTCCGATGTCGCGGTCGGCCACGCGGAGCGAGTCGGCAGCCGCCGTCCCGTCGTCGTCCTCGATGCGAGCGATCAGATACAGGAGCTCCGAGGCGTTCACCTCGGCGAGGAACCCCTGATGTCCGCCCGCAGCAACCTCGTCGAGTCGGTCGGCGACGGCTCGGTGACCCGGTTCGGTGTACAGGAACGCGAGCAGTGGCTCGGTGTCGAACACGTACGCCGACATCTGTCAGGTGTCGTCTCCGTGCCGGTCGACGAGAGTGCCGGCATCCGCCTGCTCTCGCTCGTGATCCGCGGCTGTGAGTTCCCGCGCACGCGCCAACACCTCTCCGGACTCGTGGTCTCCCGCGTGAATCCCGTGGAGCTGCTCCAGATCTGGCACCGGTTCGACGACGATCCGACCGTCCTCCTCGTAGATGAACACCTCTCCGGGTGTCTCGATTCCGAACTGCTCCCGGAGCCGCTGTGGAATCGTCGCTTGCCCCTTCTGAGAGACACGGACGATCTCCGGATCTTCTGGACTACTTTCCATCGGTAGTTGTACTGTCGGGCGCGAGTACCACTAAGCTTATTGGGTCGTACAGAGGTAGTCGTTCTGTCCCAGTCGGTCTCCCGAACGCTATCGTATCCAGCGTACCGTGTCACGATTCGAGCAGCGAACGCGCCCGCTGGACGTATACTGTCGGTCCGTCGAGTGTCGACAGCGCCGACGCTGTCCGCGTCCGAGACTCGCCGCCGTGTCGTCTGAACGAGCAGTCCACGCGCCGAAACGAACAAGTACCTGAGTCACAATCGTCAACACGCACAGCACTCGGCCACGTCACTCGTCGGTGCTGCCTGCCGACAGTGACAGGGTGTCTGAAGCACCCTGTCGCCGCGTGCTGTGCCTAGCTACACAGCAATGTCAACTTCAGACTCGCACACAGAAAGTGGTACCGTTCACAA
>CAKZQY010000045.1 GCA_937142015.1 uncultured Halobacteria archaeon | reverse complement strand
GTACGCCTCCGGAGAACTGTCTGCCGGGCCTCGTTTGTGAACGGTACCACTTTCACTGTGCGAGTTCGAAGTTGACATTGCTGTGTGAGAGCCACAGCACGCGGCGACAGGGTGCCCTATACACCCTGTCACTGTCGGCGAGCAGCACCGACGAGTGACGTGGCCGAGCGCTGTGCGTGTTGACGATTGTGACTCAGGTACTCATTCGTTTCGGCGTGTGGACTGCTCGTTCAGACGAGACGACGACGAGTCCCCGACGCGGACGACGTGTCTCCGACGCAGGCGACGTGTCTCCGACGCAGGCGACGTGTCTCCGACTCGGACGACGTGTCTCCGACCCAGACGACGAGTAGCAACGACGGCGTTGTCGCGCACTACTCCGGCTCCCGAGGAGCACCCAGTCACGACTCGATCACGACGTCGGTCTCAGAACACCGCTTCTGCGGCCTCGCCGTCCCTCACCAATAAGCACAAGTGTCATTAATATATATTGGCAGGCGTGACAGAGACGACAGATGGGAGTAAGGCAGAGTCGCTGTTCGAACCGGCCGAGGAGCAGACGGACGAGACGCCGACAGTTCGAGAGCGTATTCGGAGGGTAGTGATGTCACTCTCCGAGCCAGCGAAGGTGAGTTCCGTCGCCGCGATGGCCGACTGCTCGGCCGTGGCGGCGCGGACAGTGCTTCGGGAGTACGCCGAGATGGGACTGATCGTTCGAGCCGACGACAGCCCCGAGGCGTACGAGCCAAATCCGGCGTACATCCAGTTTCTCCAGGGGCACAGAGTCGCAGTGGAGCACTCGACAGAGCAACTCCGCGCGAAGCTCGTCGAGGCGTACCACGACCACCGGTCGTTCGCCGCCCAGTTCGGCACGGGCACGCCCGCGGCTGTCTCGATCGACGAGCGAGAGTCACCCGACCGAGCCGAGGCACTGTCCGAGTGGCAAGCGCTCCTCTCGAAGGCGGACGACCTCCGGGAGGCCTACTACCAACGAGAGGGACGGATGCCCGCTGCAGTCGAGACACTCCCCACACCGGCCTCGTCGACTGCTGCCGGACGGGAGTCGGACTCCCTAGAGGAGCTCCTCTCGCTCGATCCGATCTACTTCCCCGCGCTCTCGACCGACGAACTCCGCGAGATGGCGACAGTGGCGGAGCAACACCGTGAACTCGTCGGAGCGATTCGGGACCAACTCCCCCACCCGTCCGATAGCGCCGGGGAGATGCAACACGCAGATACCGGGGAGTGAACCCCGTGGTCGAGGCGCACGTGCTCGTCGAACACGTCCGCCACCGCTCTCGGAGTCAGACTCGAAACGACTGACCCACAAGACACGATTGACCTCCTCCACGCCCTGAAGGACGTGGAATCCCACCACGGGATGTCCGCCGA
>CAKZQY010000044.1 GCA_937142015.1 uncultured Halobacteria archaeon | reverse complement strand
CTCCGAATCCACGCCTGTGGAGACTGCACTCCCCGTGGGACCGGTTCCGGCAGAGCGCGTTCGTGAGATTACGCGGACAACCCAAAGAGAGAGAGACACATGACAGCGGAGCCAGTCCTCGAGGCGCGTGACCTGCGGCGGCGGTACGGCGACACCGTCGCGCTCGACGGCGTCTCGGTGACAGTCGAGGCGGGCGAGGTGTTCGGTCTCGTCGGGCCGAACGGCGCGGGAAAGACCACCCTCGTGCGAGCGCTGACGGGGACGACGAGCGTCGAGGGGACAGTCCGGCTGTTCGGCGTGGAGCCGACAGCAGTCGACCGGTCGCGTGTCGGACTGCTCCCACAGGAGTTCGCCCCGGCCGGGCGACTCACGGTGCGTGAACTGCTGGCGTACTACGCCGGACTGTACGAGGAGGCACGCTCAGTCGAGTCAGTGCTCGACGATGTCGGACTGGTCGAGGCGGCCGACACGTGGTACGAAGATCTCTCGGGTGGCCAGAAGCGCCGCGCCTGCGTCGGTGCCGCGCTGGTTAACGATCCGGAGCTGTTGTTCCTCGACGAGCCGACGACCGGGATCGATCCGGCCGGACGACGCGCGGTGTGGGAGCTCGTCTCGTCGCTCGCGGACGCCGGCACGGCGGTCGTGCTCACCAGCCACTCGATGACGGAGATCGAACGACTCAGTGATCGCGTCGGGCTCCTCCGGGACGGTGAACTCGTCGCCGTCGGCCCCCCGCGTCGACTCGTCGCGGACCACGCCGGCCCGGCGCGACTCGTCGTCGAACTCGATACGGGCGAACGAGAGAGCGCCGACGGATCTGCGACAGCGAGCGAGTCGACCGCGTCGACCACACAGACAGTCGTCGCGGCCGCGAGCGACGCCCTCACGGCGGCAGGGTACACAGTCGCGGCGGGCGACGCGGAGCTCGCAGTCGAGGACGTGACACCCGACGAGATCGGCAACGCCGTCGACGCGCTCGACGCCGCGAACGTCGCGTACGACTCGCTCACGTGGACAGAACCCGGGTTGGAGGACGCGTACCTCCGGCTCACTGGGGAGGCGTTCGAAGGGCTCCGACAGCCCGGCGCGAGTGTGTTCGGCGGTGACAGCGACCGCCAGCCGGAAGCAGCCTCGGGAGCGACGACAGAGGAGGCGCAGCCGTGAGCCGAGTCCGACGCGTCCGTGCGGAGGCGACAGCAGCGACACGCTCGTTCCTCCGGCGGAAGACGGCGGTGTTCTTCACGTTCTTCTTTCCGGTGATTCTCGTCGTGATCTTCGGCGCGCTCGTTCGGACGCGACCCGGCGGCGGCGGGCTGTTCGCAGCACCGGCGGCCTACTACGTGCCGGGGTACCTCGCAACGGTGGTGTTGTTCACGCCGCTGTCGCGGGTCGGCTCCGAGATCGCCCGTCACCGCGACGACCACCGGTTCGAGAAGCTGGCGACGACACCGCTCTCGCGGTGGGAGTGGCTCGCTGCCCACACGCTGGTCAACGCCGGCGTCATCGGCGTCGCAGGCGGACTGATCCTCTTGTTGGTGCTGTTGGTGACGGGCGCGTCGATTCCCGTCTCGCCGGCGCTCCTGTTGCTCGTCCCGTTCGTCGGACTGGCGGTGGTGTTGTTCTGCGGATTCGGCGCGATTCTGGGCCGGGTCGCAGACTCACAGGACGGCGTGATCGCCGCCTCGAACACGATTGCGCTCCCGTTGCTGTTCCTCTCGGATACGTTCGTGACGCCGTCACTGCTCCCCGACTGGTTCGGCCTCGTGGCGTTTCTCTCGCCGCTGACGTACTTCGCTCGCGGGGTGCGGTCCGTGACGTTCTCTCCCGCCGGAACGGAGTTCGCGCCGCCGCCGCTCGGCACCGTCGGCAACCTCACCGTGCTCGCGGCTCTCGCTGTCTGCTTCTTCGCTGTCGGGGCGTACGCTGTCCCGCGGACCGAGTGACTCGCGGCACAACTGAGTGATCCGTCCTACGACCGAGCGATCCGTCCTACGACCGAGTGATCCGTCCTACGACCGGGTGATCCGTCCTACGACCGGGTGATCCGCCTGCCGACCGACTCATCCGGCCCTGTCGACGATCACACTTCGTCGCGGTCGGTGAACGTGTAGCGCCGCGCGATCAACTCCCCGTCGAACTCGTGGAAGTCGGCGAACCCGAACGACACCGTCTCCCCGTCCTGTCGGCCGGAGAAGGTGCCACGCACCGCCACCGTGTCGCCGTCTGGGACGACGGCGTGGAGCTCGTGGCTCCCGTCCGACAGCGGCCTGCCGTCCTCGTAGAACGCCCGTAGCGCCGACCGCCCGGTGATCGCCGTCTGCCCCGGGCGCTCGTACACCACGTCCGGATCGAACAACGACACTAACTGCTCGTACTCACCCGCGTCGACGAGCTCGTAGTACCGCCGGACTGTCTCCTCCCGTGTCATAGAACTGTCGTGTTCCGGAAGAAGGATAAGAGTAGCTGTCGGCGGTCGTCTGTCGTCGGTCGGTCGAGTCGTCTCGTCGACGTGTCGGGTGTGTCCCGGGGAGCGTCGTCGAACCTCGCGTACCAGCACTTATCATGTTGATCGTCGAATTCCTCGGACGTGACGGATCTGTTCGCTACGCACCCAGTCGAGTGGCGATCAGACGACGAGACAGGAGGTCCGTCGAGATGACAGCACCGACCGATCCTGCGGAGTCTCCCCGTCCAGTCGCGCTGGTGACGGGCGCGGCAGGTGGCATCGGCACCGCAATCACGTGTGCCTTCCACGACGCTGGCTGGATCGTGTACGCGACTGACGTCGACGAAGCGGGCCTCAGCGACCTCGCCAGTAGCGTCGACGAAGCGGGCCTCAGCGACCCCGCCAGTGGCGTCGACGAAGCGGGCCTCGGCGACCTCGCCAGTGGCGTCGGCGACGGTTCCAGACTCGAAACCGCACGACTCGACGTGACAGCCGAGACAGACCGCGAGCGTGTGATCGAGCGTGTCGAACGGGAGGTCGGTCGACTCGACTGTCTCGTCGCCAACGCCGGCTACGCCGTCCCGGGCGCGGTGCTAGACGCCGACGAGACGGCCGTTCGGGAGTCGTACGACGTGCTCGTCCACGGCCCGACGGCGCTCGTTCGGACGGCGTTCCCGCTGTTGCGGGCCGGCGACGGTGGACGAGTGGTGACGATCACGAGCTCACTCGCAGAGGCCGTGTTCCCCGGCACCGGGCACTACGCCGCCGCCAAAGCGGCCGCGAAGACGACGACACAGACGCTCCGCGCGGAGTGTCGGAACGGACCCGTGACAGCGGTCACCGTCGAGCCTGCGTGGGTCGACACCGACTTCGCGGACGCGGCGGCCGACCGACTCCCCGCCACGGCTGACCGAACGAGTGAGTTCGCGGAGACGTACCGCTTCCTCGACGACGGTCGCCTGCTCGACGGCGGTCCGGTCGCCGTCTCCCCAGACCGTGTCGCCGCGACAGTGCTGCGTGCGGCCTCGGCCGACCGACCGCGAGCGACGTACCGTGTCGGCTGGCCCGCGACGGCGCTCACACTCCTGAGCACGCTCCCGACTGCTGTCGCCGCGCCGCTCCGCGACCAGACTGCGCGTGTGGTGACGTGGCTCCGGAGTCGTCTCGACTGACGCGGCTGATACGGTCGTGACGAGAGAGCTGTGTGTCACGAGCCGACGCACAGCCCACGGCGTTTTGACGCTCGCGACGAACGACAGACCGTGACAGGAACGTTCCCAGCCTTCGACGGGAAACACACGGAGCCCGCGCTGATCGATCCGGAACACGAGGTGGTCGCCAGCGACGTGTCACCCGACGACGTGCCGCCAGCAGCCGTCGTCTGCTACCAGCCCGAGCTGTTCGCGTACGCCCGCTCGGAGTACGGCGAGCGGGAGCTGTTCGCCGACCACTATCTGTTCGACTGTGTCGTGTGTGAGGGCGTCGTCGGCGACCGCGGTGAGATCGCCGTGGTAGGGAACTTCGGGGTCGGCGCACCGGTGACAGCGATGGTGGTCGAGACGCTCGGCGCGGCCGGCGTGGAGACGTTCCTCTCGGCGGGGTACGCTGGCTGCCTCCAGCGTGACGTACGGTTGTCCGACATCGTGGTGCCAGACACGGCCATCCGCGACGAGGGGACCTCTCACCACTACCTCGCCCCCGACGAGTTCATCGACCCGACACCGTCGGTGGCTGCCGACGCGCGTGCTGCGGCCGTCGCCTCCGACAGAGCCGTCCACGAGGGGCCGACGTGGACGATCGACGCCGCGTACCGCGAGACAGTGCCGGAGATCGACCACTACGCGGAGCGTGGTGTCCTCACCGTGGAGATGGAGGCCGCCGCGGTGTTCGCCGTGGCACGCCACCGCGGCTACGAGGCGGCGGCACTGCTCGTCGTCTCCGACTACCTCGGCACCGACGAGTGGGACCCCAACTTCGACGCGACGGAGCCACA
This sequence comes from uncultured Halobacteria archaeon, assembly GCA_937142015.1. Classification (GTDB taxonomy): domain Archaea; phylum Halobacteriota; class Halobacteria; order Halobacteriales; family Haloferacaceae; genus JAHENP01. The sequence goes on along the minus strand of CAKZQY010000044.1, from coordinate 1,893 downwards.
CCTGCGTGAACTGTTCGAGATCGGTGCCGACGCTCTCCGCCGACACCTCGCAGAGTGACGGACAACTGATATACCGTCGAGTGGACAACCACGACCGATGACGACAGACGCACCGGGAGACACGTTCGGCGTCGGGGTCCACGTCACGGAGTCGGAACTCCGGCTCGTCGTCCACGTCCCCACAGAGATCGACTCCGGCTGGACGGACCCCGACGCGTTCCAACGACAGATCGAGTCGTACACGTGGGACTGCCTCGACCGCGAGGCGACACTGCGAGCGGTCGCGGAGACGGCGACGACTGGCGAGACTGTGACGCTCGGGACGGTGACGATGCGACCCGACGGCAATGTGACCGCCGCGTCGCTGTCGGCTCCCGGCGACGACGACTGATCACCCGACTGCCGTGTGCCAAACAGCAGGTGATCGCCGCCTCACTGCGAGTGTCGCCTCGGGGCGTCGGCCGCCTCACTGCGAGTGTCGCCTCGGAGCGTCGGCCGCCTCACCGCGAGTGTCGTGTTCGTCGCCTACTTCTCGTGGAGCTCCTCTACGGCACGACCGATGGCGGCGACCATCTCTGGGTCGTAACCAGTCATGTCGTAGCGATTGGCGGCGACAGTGTCGCCCCAGACCCCGAGCGCGCCGAGTTCCACGAACGCTTGCAGCGCCGCACCCAGCGTCCGCGGTGTCGTGTCCGGGTTCGGAATCGCGTCGTGGATCTGCTTCGACTGTGGGTACACCATGTCGACCGCCTCCAGTCCCCGGCGTGCCTCTCGCCAGTTGCTCCGGAGGTAGCCGAAGTTCGTCGGGTCGTCCTCGCGGAGTTGGGTGACGCCCGTCTCCGCGATCCACCGCCGACAGCGGTCGTCCGCGAAGTCGAAGCGCCGCGCCAGCGTGGTGATCGCGCGCGGCTCGTTCGGGACGCGTGCGTGAACTGTCGCGCACCTGTCCGTCGCCATCTCGATGAACGCGTCGAGCCGCTCGCCGGGCTCGTCCGCGTCGTCGAACACGAACGACGGGTCCTCGACTGCGAGCACGCCGTCGTCCGTGTCCCCGAGCGCGGCGTCGAGCGCGCGTTCGAGGTCGTCCGGCGTCGCCTCCTCCACGACGGTCACGTCGAGGTTCGGACCCATCGGTCGGGTCTGCACGCCGCCGCTGCTGGCCGCCGCCGTGCTACGGAGCTTCCCGCCGAGTTTCAGGAAGTGCCTGTCGTCCGTCGGGCTCGGTGTGCTGTCGATGCGTCGCTGCCACTCTTGGACGGAGTGATCGGAGAGTATCCCCACGTGACGCCCGTCTGCTGTGCCCGTCGCGCGGGCCAGCGAGCCGACGTCTGCGTGAAGAACGGTTTCCCCCCGTCCGTTCCCCTCCGGTGCCATGTGGATTTACTATATAGCGTGGTATTATAAAACTACCGGAGAACCGCATTACGACCGGAAGAGCCGTGAGAGACGCTGTCGTGGCTGTTATTACCGGAGAGAGCCGATTTGAGGGTAGTGACTCGTGACTCGACTGACAGAAATAAACGGGGAAGAGACGGCGTGACAGCGCCCAACAGCGCGGGCGTAGGGACAGTGCAGGCCGGGGCTGTCGCCGGTGTGGTGTCTCTCTCGTGCGTGCCGCCGAGGCCGCCGACGGACCGCCAGAGACCGTCGCGCGAGTGGGTCGGCGGCTGTTCGACAGTGCGTAAAGAGCAGTACGGTCACTGCACACGACCACATATGGTACGGTCACTGCACACGACTGAACGCTCCCCGTCGTTCGGCTCTGTTCCCACCAGTCGGGAACGGTCGAGAGTCGTTCAACTGGCGCGTTCCTCCGAGCGTGTGATGACCGACGGAGACGACTCTCGACGTGACAACGGAGACGACTCCCGAGTCGATGACGGCGGCGACTCT
>CAKZQY010000043.1 GCA_937142015.1 uncultured Halobacteria archaeon | reverse complement strand
CGCCTGTGAGTCGAGTCAGCGGTAACTATCTACGCACGACCCTATCACTCGGGGTTCCAACGCGTCCCCTCCCGGTTCTGTCGACCCCGGGTGACGGCTTGTGACCGACAGTACAGTTCACGAGGAGACCTCTCCGTCTCAGATTCGGAAGTGGGCGTGCTCTGGGTCCACCGCGTCCAGCTGTTCGAGGAGCCCGAGTCGGTCCTCCTCGATCCAGATCTCCGCGATCTCGCCGTCCTCGACCCGGTACATCGCCAGCCCTGTCCACTCCGTCCGGTGTCCGGTCGGCTCCACGTCTCTGTACTCCCCCGTGTGTGTGCCGCTGACCGTGTACCGCACGACGACCTGATCACCGTCGGCGACCACTGCGTCTGCCGTCCCCGAGTAGTCCGGGAACGTCTCGAAGTGCGCGTCTAGGAAGTCGAGGATCTCGTCGACCCCGTGCAGTTCTTCGTGCGCTCCGTGCTCCACGACGCCGTCTGCCAACAGCTCCGTCATCTGCTCGTGGTCTTGCTCGTTGAACGCCTCCAAGTACTGCCGTACCAGCGCCACGTTGTCTGTCTCTGACATACTGCACGTTAATTGGTGAGAGATCCCGTGTTCGTCCGGTCGAAACGGGCAATAATTGCCGGCCACTCCAAGCAGCTCCAGCGTCCCCGCGGACGTTCACGTCTCGTCAGGTTCGATTCGGGAGAGTCGCATCGCGTTGCCAGTCACGGCAGTCGTCATTCCGGCGTCGCCGGCGAGCACGGCCAGCCAGATCGGGACGTAGCCGAACGGGACCGCCAGCGCCAGTCCGGCTTTCACCGCGAGACTCGCCCAGATGTTCTGTCGGATGACGCCGTTCGCGTCGTGTGCGAGCTCGTACAGGTACGGCAGCTTCCCCAGATCGTCACTCATCAGCGCGATGTCGGCCGTCTCGATGGCGGTGTCGGTGCCGGCGGCACCCATCGCAACCCCGACTGTCGCGGTCGCTAGCGCCGGCGCGTCGTTGATCCCGTCGCCGACCATCGTGACGCCCGCCGAGTCCGCGACGAGTTCCTCGACGGTCTCGACCTTCTCTTCGGGCAGGAGTTCGGCGTGGTAGTCGTCGATTCCGACCTGCTCGGCGATGGCTCTCGCCGTGCGCTCGTTGTCGCCAGTGAGCATCACTGTCCGCTCGACACCCCGCCCGTGGAGTCGCTCGACCGCCGCCGCAGCCTCGGGGCGGACCTCGTCGGCGACGGCGATCACACCCTCCAACTCCGCCTCGGTGCCGACGAGCACGACCGTCTTCCCCTCGGCTTGGAGCTCCGGCACCGTGTCGTCGAGCAGATCGAGACAGTTGTGGCGGTCACACAGTTCGCGGGCGGTCTGTGTGACGACGCCGCCGTCGGTCGTGGCGTGGACGTGTGAGAGATCGAACCCGAGCTCTTCGAACAGCCCGGGCTTCCCGGCGACGTGTGGCGTCCCGTCGAGCCTCGCGCGTACGCCCTTCCCGGTGAGACTCTCGAACTCCGTCACCTCTGGCTCGGCGACATCCGCGTGCTCGGGCTCGGTGACGCCCGCCTGTCCCGACTCGGTGACGCCTGCCTGTCCCGACTCGGTGACCCCTGTCTGTCCCGACTCGGCGACACCTGCCTGTCCCGACTCGGTGACGCCCGCTTCTCTCGCTTCGGCGACGATGGCCTCCCCGATGGGGTGTTCGCTGCGACGTTCGAGTCCCTGCGCACACCGGAGCACGTCCTCCTCGGTGTTCCCGTGGAGCGGCACCACGTCGGTGACCGTGAGTTCTCCATCGGTGAGTGTGCCAGTCTTGTCGAACGCGACAACGTCGACCGCACCCGCCGCTTCGAGGTGGTTGCCGCCCTTGATCAGGACGCCGTTGTTCGCGGCGCTGGTGACGCCCGAGACGACCGACACCGGCGTCGAGATGACGAACGCACACGGACACGCCAACACCAACAGCGTGAGGCCGTACACGACTGCGGTCGCGTACGTCGTTCCGAGCAGGAACGGACTCCCGACTGCGGTGAGGACGGCGAACCCGACGACGACCGGCGTGTAGTAGGCGGAGAACCGCTCGACGAACTGCTCGCGTTCCGTCTTGTTCGACTGTGCGTCTTCGACCAACTCGACGATCCGCGAGAGCGTGTTGTCGCTGGCGCGCGAGGTCACTGCCACTTCGAGGTAGCCGCCCTCGTTGATCGTGCCGGCGTACACCTCGTCGCCGACGGTCTTGTCCACGGGCACGCTCTCGCCGGTGATCGGCGCTTGGTTGACGGCGCTGTCCCCCTCGACCACTTCTCCGTCCATCGGAATCTTCTCACCGGGGACGACGACCACCACGTCGCCGACTGCGACATCTTCGACTGGCACGGTCTCCGTCCCGCCGTCTCGCTTGACCGTCGCCTCCGCGGGCGACAGCTCCATCAGCTCCGCCAGCGAGTTGCGAGCGCGGTCCATCGAGTAGCGTTCGAGGAGTTCGGCGACGCTGAACAGGAACGCGAGCGTCGCGGCCTCGAAGTACAGCGCCTCGCCGAACACGAGACTGGCGAGGAGCGCACCGAGGATCGCAACCGACATCAGGAAGTCGATGTCGAGACTCCAGTTGCGCGCGGAGTAGTAGCCGCTGTGGAGAATCTCTCGTCCGCCGACGGCGATACCGAGGAGGAACACCACGTCTGCGAGGTGGAGCACGCTCCCGAACACGGCACCGACTCGCAGGTTCTGACTCGTGAGGAGGAACTCGAACAGCAGCCCGACCGTGACGAAGCCGCCGCTGATCCACGTCTCGACTGCGCGCCGACTCCGCCAGATGCTGTCTGACTCCTTCCCTGCGACGGTCTGTGTTGCCCTGTCGCCTCCCTGCGACGCGCTGTCGCTCTCCGTCACTTCGTACCCTGCACTCTCTACGGCGGCGACGATCTCGGACTCGACGGCTGCGATCCTGTCCGACTCCGCGGCTGTGACACCGTCCGACTCCGCGGCCGTGATGTCGTCCGACTCCGCGGCTGTTGTCGAATCGTGCGTGACGGTCAGCGTTCCGGTTGTCGGCTGTGGATCGACCGTCGAGACGCTGTCGAGCCCCGTCACGGCGTTCTCTACCTTGCCGGCACAGGACGGACAGTCCATGTCCGGCACTGTGAGCTGTGTGACTGCCTGTTCGTCGCTAGGCTGGGTCGCCCCTCGCCCGCTCTCGTCGCTGTCTCGACCTCCCGACTGGTCCCTCGGGTCAGTGTCTCGGCCTCCCGACTGGTCCCTCGGGTCGGAGTCTCGACCTCCCGACTGGTCCCTCGGGTTGGAGTCTCGACCTCCCGACTGGTCCCTCGGAGGTGTCTCGTCGTGGTTGGGGGTGGTCATCGTCTCTACGTCTGTGGTGAGGGGTTATTAATTCGGCTGTTACGTTTGCGGGGTTCGAGCGGCATAGATTGATAAAGAACGCGAAACTGATTAACAACTCGGTGCTTCACAGCAGAGCGAGGTGCGAGCACGTCTCTCGACAGAGACTGCGACAACCGGCCGGAGACTGCGACAACCGGCCGGAGACTGCGACAACTGGCCAGAGACTGCGACAACTGGCCAGAGGCTGCGACAACTGGCCAGAGACTGCGACAACTGGCCAGAGGCTGCGACAACTGGCAGTGCGAGCAACACTGAGAGTGAGTCGCTCACAGCACAGTCCGAGTCGGGACACAGCGCGCTCAGCACAGCCCGAGGCGGGACACAGCGCGCTCAGCACAGCCCGAGGCGAGACACGACAGGTTCACACCACCGACCGCAGTCGATACACGACACCGTCGGAACTGCCCGCGTACACGCGGCCGTCCGCACCGACACGAGCGATCGCGTTCTCGTCGAGTCGGACGCGCCACAGTCGGTTCCCGCTGCGGTCGAACGCGGAGACCACCGTCGACTGGGTTGCGTTTGCGACGACGAGGAGACGGTCGTCCACGGGCTGGGGAACTGGGCGACCGAGGAGCGCCCGTTGCCACCGAACGCTTCCGTCCGTCGGATCGAGCGCCCACACCGTCCAATCGGTGTTGTTCCTCCCGGCGACGAAGACGGAACTCCCCGTTGCGAGGTCGGGATCTCGTACCGAGACCGTCTGTCGCCACTCCTCGGTTCCGTCCGGTGCGATCCCGAGCAGTCCTCCGTCGTACTCGGCGACGACGAAGGCGGCCCCCTTCTCGTCGCCGACGCCTGTCGCCGCAGTGAGCGTCACGTCGTCGTCGCCGGAGAACGAGACGGCGCGCCGCCAGCGTTCACTACCGTCGCCGATCTCTCTGCCGGCCAGCGTCCAGTCTCCGTCGTCGTTAGTCCGACCCGGGGTGAGTAGACACAGACCGTCGGCGAGGGCGACGGCGGTCGTCTCGTCGCCGAGCACCTCGTTCGACGAGTGCCACACCGTCCGTCCGCGTGCAGGGCCGAACACGCTGAGACCGCCAGCGCCGGCGAACAGCAGTCGAGCCTCGCTCGTCTCACCGCTGCCGTCAGTGTCACCGTCGCCGCCAGTGTCACCGTCGCCGCCAGTGTCACCGCCGCCGTCAGTGTCACCGCGGACGATGCGGCCACCGATCACGTCGCCGACCTCCCGCTCGAACGCGACGGTCCCCGCGGGACCGAACGCGGTGAGGGTCTCCCCGTTCCCCGAGAACTGGTCGTCGGACGTCGCGGTGTACAGTCTGCCCTCGTCTGCGGTCACCAGCGACAGCGACCTGTCGACGGCGTCGCTCTGCCACAGGCGCTCGCCGTCGGAGTCGACGGCGATCACACGCTGGTCGATCCCGGAGTAGCCACTCGACCTGCCGGCAGCCACGTGAACGTCGCTGTCGACGTACATCGGTCGGACGCTCGGCTGGCCGGGGAGCTCGTGCTCCCACCGAACGTCACCGGTCGTGGCGTCGAGTTCGACGAGTCGACCGCTCGATGCCGCCCCGTCCGGCGTGGGTGTTACGTGCGGCTCTCCGACCGGCACGGCGACGCGTGTGCCGTCTGGCGAGACTGCCGGTGGCTCGGTCACCGGCTCCGAGAACTGGAGCACCCACTCGACAGCCGGGTGGTCGGACGACAACTGCCGCGGACCGCTGGCGGTGTCCGTCTGGTCACCCTCCGTCTCGGTCGGCGTCTCCGACGCCGAGGCGGGCGACGGGTCCGTCGGAGTCTCTCTGGTGGTGTCGGTGGGAGAATACGTGGTGGTCGTGGTCGGCTCGGTACGGTCGACAGTGGTCGGCGTGTCGTTGTCGGACGCGGCACACCCGCCGAGGAGGGCTGACAGACCGAGGAGGACACGCCGGCGAGTGTGGTCTGGCACAGCCGACGAGTCGGCCACCGACGGTATAAGTCTCGTGTCCGAGAGCGTTAATTCTCGACGAGGCGATACCCCTCGTCGGTCTCGACCACGACGTCACGGCGGACCATCTCGTCTAACACCTCGCCGAGACGGCCGGGTTGTGCGATCTCCATCTCGATGCGTTCGACGCCGTGGTACGCCGCGAGCAGTTCGCGGATCTCCTCTCGGTCGTACGGAGCGTCACCGTCCGCCTCCATCACGCCGGCGATCAGGTCGACCATGTCTTCGATGAAGTTCCACGGGTAGACGACCCACGTCCAGTCTTCGAGTCGCTCCCCGACGAACTCCGGCTCGAACTCGGAGGTCTGGAGCAGTTGGAGTGTCGCGGTGCGGACGGTGTCGGCGTCTCTGTCCGTCACGTACTCGTGGGCACGACGGATCGATCCACCCGTGTCGGCGATGTCGTCGATGATGAGTACGTCCTTCCCCTCGACGCTCCCCTCCGGCATCGGGTACCGGACCGTCGGCTCCCCGGACTTCTCGCCGGTGCCGACGTAGTGCTCCATCTTCAGACTCGTCAGGTCGTTCAACCCGAGGAAGTCACAGATCACGCGACCGGCGAACCACCCGCCCCGTGCCAGCGCGACGACCACGTCTGGGTCGAAGTTATCCGCCTTCACCTGGTTCGACACCTCTCGACAGAGGTCGTAGATGTACTCCCAGTTCGTGATCGTACAGTCGAACTCCTCCGGGAGATCGCTCATGACACGACGTGAGTGGTACTGGAACGGAAATAAGCGTTTACAAGCACTACGAGGCGAACGACACAGGGTCGCTCCTGTGGTGATCGGCGTGACTGGACCCAGTCGTTCCTGTGATGATCGGCGTGACTGGATCACGGTCGTTCCTGTGATGATCGGCGTGACTGGACCATGGTCGTCCCGTGTGAACACGGCCCGCTCGCCGGTCGATTGGAAAGGCTTAAACACACGTCGGCAGTACCTCGGGATGCGAACTGCCCGGGTGGTGTAGTGGCCCATCATACGACCCTGTCACGGTCGTGACGCGGGT
>CAKZQY010000042.1 GCA_937142015.1 uncultured Halobacteria archaeon | reverse complement strand
CCCTCGACGGCAGCCCGTCTCTGCTCCCGCCTGTGACCGTGTGCGGTCTCGACCGTCGGTAAATCAACGGCAAGAAGCGCTCTATCGGCCGATCACGACGACCGACAGTTGTGGGTGAGAGACAGCCGTGAACGGGTGAGCTTCCGCTCGCTACGTGTCACTCCTCACGCTCGCTCCAATCGCAGTCCTGACACTTGTACGCGGTGACGAACGCGGTGATATCTGGCATGTAGCCGACGGAGAGCACGTCACCGCCACACTCCGGGCAGTCGCGGTCGGCATCCTCGATGGCCTCGGCGTCCATCACCGACTCCCCTTCGACGAGTTCTGCCAGTCGCTCTGGCGTGACCATCCGGCCTTGAACGACGCGGTTGCTCATGCTCGCAGAAGGCACGACAGCGTAGTAAACCCCGGGGTCGCGTGGTCACATCCACGGGGCGCGTTCGCCGCTCTGCGGCTCCGTGTCCGTCTCGTCTCCGCTCGCGTCTGGGGACTTGTCGGACTCGTCCGTCTCCGTAGACTCGTCGACCGTCTCTGTAGACTCGACCGCGACACCGTCCGAGGGCTCCTCGTCGGTCACACTCCCGCCGTTGGCTGCGACGGTGCCGGCGTCGGGGTCGGGACCCGCGACCGGGCCGCCGTCGACGGCCGCTTCGTTCCGCAGGTCGTCGACCAGCTCGGCGAGGACACCGCGGTCGTCGCCGCTCCGGTCGACCACGTCACCGGGGGTCGTCCAGTCCGTCTCCTCGTCTGCGTCACTCGTGTCGTCGTCGCTCTCCTCGTCGTCCGTGTCGACTCCCGTCTCCTCTGGGTCGTCACCCGGGCCGTCGTCTGGGCTGTCGTCCTCGTCCTCGTCCGCCGGCCCAGCGGGCGCGCTCTCGCCGCTCGGATCGTAGGAGAACACGGCCGTGACGAGCAACACACCCAGCGCGACCGGGTTGTCGGAGCCGACGATGCCGATCTCGACGATCGACAGCCCCAACACGCCGAGCGCGACTGCGGAGCCGAACCGGAACCGGTCGAGGTCCACCCGTCCGCGGAGCTTCGGTCCCGCAACGGCGACGCCGAGCGCGAACGCGACACCGACGCCCGCCGTGGCAGCGGCTCTGGCCATCAGCCACGGGTCCGGGTCGAACACCACCATCGCACCACTCGGCGAGATCGACGCGAGCAGCCCCAGCCCGATGATCGCCGCCGGGCGTGGCAACAGCTCCCCGACCTCCGCGCTGGCGGTCTTGGCCGCAACCGCGAGGATCACCAGCGCGGCGAATCGCTTGAACGTCTCCATCTCGACCAGACTCTGGATCGTCTCCGCCAGCGCCGCTTCGAGCGCCGCGAGCGGGAGCAACACCGCAGCGAGCACCAGAATCGAGGCGACGTGCTCGCGCGGAGAGCCGTCCATCTCCGCGAGGATGACCGCCATCGTCGCGGACCCGCCGAAGATCAACAACCCCGTCTCCACGATCCGTAACGGGTCCGACAGCGCCCCGGCCAACACCAGCGCCGGGAAGATCCCGTCGATCAACGGGAGCGCCATCACCGTCGCTAACAGCTTCGTCGGACCGCCGACCAACTGCTCCAGACGGTAGGCGACTGGGTGACGTGAGGTGCTCATCGACTAGAGATGTGGCCGGGCCTCACCAGTGGCCGAACGGTGGTAGAGCCGCGAGTCACACGTCGTGGACTCGAAGATAGACGGTTTCCACCGAAAAATAAATCCGAGTGTCCGTCCCGGTTCGGCACCCCACGGGAGTGTCGTGGCCACCTCGCTAGCGGCACACTCCTCGGAGACGGTGCTCGAACACGTGGCGTTCTCGGACTGCATACTCGAACAGAGTAGTACGGGAGTCATAAACGTTGTGTGAGACGTGTCCGCACGCACCGACCGCTCTACGAGTTTCCTTATAAACTTGCCTACGATCCATCGGCGTGTGTCGACGAGTCCCGTGGTATCGTCGGTCACTACGCCCGTTCGCCGTCGTTTCCGCACTCACCGATCGCCGTCGTTTCCGCACTCACCGATCGCCGTCAGTCGCGCCGAGCCCTGGAATCGCGGTGTAGCTCTCCGCCCACCCAGTCACACGGGAGGCAGACAGCACCAACACGAGGTACAGCAGGGCAGTCAGCGCGAACACTGCGGTGTACCGGAAGTTCTCGGAGGCGATCTGGTTGGCCGTGTCGAACAGCTCCGGCACGGTGACGAACGCCGCCAGCGAGGAGTACTTGATCAGGTACACCAGTTCGTTCGACCAGCCCGGGATGGCGAACCGGAGCGCCTGCGGCAGCACGACGAACCGGATCGCACCGACCTTCGACAGGCCGATCGAGCGGCCCGCCTGCAGCTGTCCGGCGTCGACACTCTCGATTGCGCCGCGGATGTACTCCGCCTGGTAGGCGGCGCTGTTGATCACGAACCCGAGTGTCGCTACCGCGACGGCACGGTTCGCCAACACGCTGTCGAACACGGCCGGCACGGACGCAGAGAGGTTCAGCCCGTAGTAGAGCACGAACAACTGCGCCAACAACGGCGTTCCGCGCAACAGCTCCGTGATCGCCAGCGAGGCCATCGCCGAGACTCGGCCGTACACTCGCGTCACAGCCAGCGGCACGGCGAAGACGAACCCGACGCCGATGCCGACGAGAGTCATCACGACGGTGAGCCACGCGGCGTTCGCCAGCGACGGCAGGTGTGTGAGCCCGAACGCGAGTGCGTCGGTGAACCCGGCGAGCACCGGCACCCCTCGACCGACTCCTTCCACCGCCGCGGGTGGGACGAACGAGGTCCCTTTCGGCACGAACAACCCCCCGAGCCAGTCGTTGAGCCAGCGGAGGCCGAGGTAGAGCCAGAACAAACCGAGTCCGACGAGTGCGGTGCCGCGTCCGACGCCGACGTCGGCGACGACACCACCGCGCTCGACGGTCGCCGGCTCTGCCTCCGCGCCCGGCTCGACGCTACTCACGCCGAATCACCGTCTAGGTTCGTGAGTCTCCCGAGGAACTCTCCGGTGCGTTCCTCACGCGGGTTCTCGAACAGTCGTTCCGGCGGGCCGCGTTCGACGATCACGCCGTCTTCGAGGAACAGCAGCTCGGAGGCGGCCGAGCGCGCGAACCCCATCTCGTGGGTGACGACCAGCATCGTCATCCCCTCTTCGGCGAGGTCGCGCATCACGCTCGTCACCTCGCCGATCAGCTCGGGGTCGAGCGCGCTCGTCGGCTCGTCGAACAACAGGAGCTTCGGGTCCATCGCCAGCGCCCGCGCGATGCCGACGCGCTGTTTCTGCCCGCCGGACAGCTCTCCGGGGTACGACGCCGTCTGGTCGCCGAGTCCCACCTGTTCGAGGTGGTCGCGTGCGCGAGCGCGAGCTTCTTCCTTCGAGAGTCCGAGCACGCGACGCGGACCCAAGGCGACGTTGTCGAGCGCGGTGAGGTGTGCGAACAGGTTGAAGTCCTGAAACACCATCCCGACCTGCCGCCGGAGGTCGTTCTCGTCGATGGCGTCCGTCTCCGTCCCGTCGAGGGTGATCGTCCCCTGCTCGAACTCGGTGAGGCGGTTGACACACCGCAACAGCGTCGACTTCCCGGAGCCGCTCGGCCCGACCAGCACCGTCACGTCCCCTCGCTGCATCGACACGTCGACACCCTCTAACACGATCTCCTCGCCGTAGCGCTTGTGGAGGTCCGTGATCTGGAGGAGGTCTGATCCAGTCTGTCGGTCCGCGTCCGCCCCAGTTTGTCGGTCCGCGTCCGCTCCGGTCTGTCGGTCGGCAGCGTTCGTCGTACTGTGCGCGGTCTCGGTCGTCGCGTCGTCGTAGTCAGTGTCGCTCACGCGTTCCCCTCCGGAATCGAGAACCGTCGTTCGGCGTAGTCGAGCGCTCGGTTCGTCCCGAACGTCAACACGAAGTAGATCAGGCTGGCGAACAGGATCACTTCGAGGACGGCCGTCGTCTGCCGGACGAACAGGTCGTAGCTCCGCGTCAGCAGCTCGGAGAGTCCGATGGCGAACACCACGCTCGTGTCTTTCAGCACGATCGTCACCTCGTTTTGGAAGCCGGGGACGCTGCGTCTGAGCGCCTGTGGCACCGCGACGTGTCGGATCGCTTCGAGTCGACTCATCCCGACCGCGCGGGCCGCCTCCAGTTGCCCGTCGTCGACACTCCGGAGCGCTCCCCGGAAGATCTGGCTCTGGTAGGCGGCGCTCCGCAGTCCCAGCCCGAGCGTGCCGGCGACGAAGCCGCCGGACACCTCCAGCGCGAACAGCCGGAGATCCGGCGTCGGCAACACGAAGAACGCCACGATCAGGATGACGACGATGGGCGTCCCGCGTAACACGACACCGACAGCGGTGACGAGCGACGCCAGCCGCCCCTCGCCGTACGTCTCGATCACGCCCGCCGGGAACCCGGCGAGGAAGCCGACGAGGAGACTCGTGATTGTCAGTGTGACTGTCAAGCCGGCTCCCGACAACAGGTACCAGCGGTTCTCCCAGACGAACGCCCAGTCGCTCACTGCGGTCTGGATCGGCGTCGCCGCCGACAACCCGCCGACCAGTGGCTGGAGCACGGCGGCCGAGTCGGCGGCGATCAGCTGGACGACGACGACCGACACGACGGTCGGCGACGGCACAGTCGGGAGCACGGCCACGCCAGTCACCCCGTGAAGTACTTCTCGGTGAGTTCCTTGTAGGTGCCGTCGTTGCGGACGGACTGGAGACCGTCGTTCAGCGAGGTCTGGAGGTCGCTGTCGCCCTCTGCGACCGCGAATCCGTACTGTTCGCCAGTCTCGTAGGTGAACGCCACACTCACCGCCCGGTTGGCGGCGAACGTGTTGGCGACAGGCGTGTCGACGACGACCGCGTCGATGTTGCCGTTGACGAGGTCCTCGACCGCCAACACGTAGCTCCCGTACGTGTTGAAGTTCGACTCCGAGAGGTCACCGGGCTTCACGAGCTGGTCCTGCACGACGCCCGCGCCCGTCGTTCCCTCCTGTGCGCCGACGGCTGCGCCGGCGAGGTCGCCGAGCTCCGAGGCGGAGAAGTCGCTCTCGTCGGCGACGAGAATCGCCTGATCGGCGGAGTAGTACGGGTTGCTGAAGTCGACTGACGCGTCCCGGTCGCTCGTGATCGTCATCGCCGCCGCGACCACGTCCGCACGGTCGTTCTTCAACGCCGGGATCAGCGAGTCGAACTCGAACTCCTCCCACTCGCCGAGCGTGAGACCGACGGTCTCTACCACCGCGCTCAACAGGTCCACGTCGAACCCGACCAGCTCCCCGTCGTCGTTCTTCATCTCGAACGGCGGGAACCCCGGAGCTGTCGCCGGGACGACCGTCTCGTCTCCGCCGCCGCCGGCCGAACAGCCGGCGACCGCTGTCACTGTAGCGACACTGCTCGCGCCCGTCAACCGCAGGTACGTCCGCCTGTCGACGGAGTACTCCTTGCGAACCATACCCAATGCGAAATCTGCTGACAATTTATGGTTTTCCCTCACGTCTGTTTCCGCCACCGCATCTGCCGGACTATGCCACTCCGTGTCGCCTCCGGGTGACCCCCACTCGAAGGTGGAAGAGGTGCGTGCTGTGAGTCGAGCGCGAGCGACGGACGACGAGTAGCGCACCGGTGGGCTACAGCTTCGCTCGTAGTTTGTCGGCCTCACGACGGAGCGTTGTGATCGGCTCGCTGTCCGCGACTGACTCGTCGACACGAGCGAGCTGGTCGTGGAACTCGGTAACCGCGTCTGCAACGCCTGTTGTGAGTACACGCGTTTCGATTCCGACCTCTCCGTCGATCGGACTTGTCTCTCTGCCGGGGACCCCTCCAAAGTGAAATGAAACGAACACGCTGTCGCCCTCCGGTCGGAAAACGAATGTCACGGGCGTAGTGCTGAGTTCCACGTCTCGCCGCTCCCCGTCAAGCACAGCTATGAGGTTCAAAACCACTTCATTAAAGTGGAAGTAAAGGTAGTCGTCGATGTAGTACTCTCCCGATGGCGTACCAGCGAGGTCTTCTCCTCCAGCCACGACCCGGAGATCACAGAGTGGATTGTGGTCACCGGCGGCAACCTGCTGGTGAAACTCCTCGTTGTACAGAACCTCGTACTGAAATTGTCGTGTCGGTTCAGACATTGGTCAATCCTCTACTTGGATGGTAAGTTGGTGTATCCGGATTAGCCGTTGGGTATGAGGTTATTATCTCTCCGCTTCCGGATACTGTCACCACTACATGTTATTAACACTATAAATATAATACCTTAGGTGTAGAATGTACTTGTCTTTTTCACTTCCTACACCAGTATTCATTGTCGTGCTGTCGCGTCACTCCGTCTCGGTGTCGGCGTACGACTCCAGTAGCTCG
>CAKZQY010000041.1 GCA_937142015.1 uncultured Halobacteria archaeon | reverse complement strand
GTGTACACCCACACACTCCGAGCCGGTCCGGTGACAGTCGACGAGCTCGTCGCCGAACTCGACCTGCCGCGGACGACGGCGTACGCAGACACCGGCACACTCGTCGATCTCGGCCTGCTCGACCGCGACGACTCCCAGAAGACCCACCGCTTCACCGCGGAGCCGATCCACCTCACCGCGACACTCGATGGCGACACCTACACCGTGACACCGACGCTCGTCGCCGCCGTCGGACACACGACCACCGACGACGATCTCCAACTGCTCGTGGAGCGACACGGACTCGGCACACTCGCGGCGGCACTCACCTACGCCGTCCCGTACGCCGACGGCCGCCTCTCCGAGCGCGTCGCCGCGCGCGAACTCGACGTGCAAGTCGCGTTCGGCATCGCCGCGCTGCAAGCACTGCGCTCGCTCCTCGCGGAGACGCGTGGGTTCGACCCGTACGTCGACGAACTGTCCTGATCTGCCCGGTCACGCGTCCGTGAAGACGACTCGGACGCAATCGGGACCCCGACGCGCTTCGGGTCTGACCTGCCGACACCGGATATAGCCTGTTACGGGCAGTATCGGCTCGGGACGACCCTCACAGCACCACCGGCTCACGGTCTCTGACGTGCGACATCCAGTTCCAGATCGTCGTCCAGCTCCGCGAGCATCGACAGCGCACTCTGGCACTGCGCGCTGTGCTCTCGGGCGTACGCGACAGCCTCCGCACGAGTCACCACGGCGGTAAAGACTCGCAGTGATCACTATGAAGCGCTGAGCTTCCGCTCGCTACGTGTCACTCGACTCCTCGACGTCGTCGCCGAGATCGTCCTCACGGAGCGTTCGCACGGCAGTCTGCGCCTGTTGTGCGAGCGCGGGGTGTGGGTGACTCGGCGGGTGGGTCTCGACGACCCGTTCCAGCGCGGTCGAGAGCGAACAGCCCTCCTCGAGCGCGAGTCCTCCGGCAGCGACAGTGACACTCCGTGACGCGCCGGCAGAGCAGTGGACGAACACGGTCTCGTCGTCGTCGAGCAGGTCCGCCAGCGTCGCCACAGCCGTCTCCATGTCGGCGTGATCGTTCTGTGGACCGTCGATCAGCGGCACCTCCGAGACGGTGGTGAACGTCGGGTAGTCCGCCTCCGGCTCGATCCGCGTCAGCTTCACCACAGCCGTCACGCCGGCGGCCGCCAGCGTCTCGTGGTTCTCGGCGTCACGGGCGTCGCCGACGTACAGATCCTCCCGCACGGGTGTCACGTCTGGATCACGGTCGCTGTGACTCGCTACGTGAACCTAACAGTTTCCACAGAGAGGAAATACACCAATCAGTTACCCGGCCAGAGCACGTACCCCCACGCATGTACGAGACAGTCGTCGTGCCGACGGACGGGAGTGATCACGCAGCCCGGGCCGGCAGCCACGGGGCGGCGCTGGCTCGCCGGTTCGACGCACAACTCCGTGTACTCGGTGTCGTCGACGATGTCGTGTTCGACGACGACGCTGGTGGGCGTTCCACGGACGCCGGGGCGACCGGTGAATCTACCCTCCACCAGCCAAAGAGACCTCCACCGACTACCACGGAGACCGACAGTCGCGCGTCGACTGCCACGGAGACTGACGGTCGAGCGTCGACTGCCACGGAGACCGACAGTCGCGCGTCGACTACCACGGAGACCGACATCGAGCGCGCCACAGTGACCCGACAGTCCCAGGCGGGTGGTGTCGTCACCGTTCCGGGCGGCACAGTGACCCGCGAACTCGAAGCCGCGGAGACGGCCGCAGTCGAGCGTGTCGCCGCAGCCGCCGACCGCAGGGAGCGTGTGACCGCGGCAGTTCGTCACGGCGACCCACGGACACAGATCGTCGAGTACGCGACGGAGACGGACGCCGATCTGGTCGTGATGGGGACACACGGTCGCTCTGGAGTCGAGCGGGTCCTCCTCGGGAGTGTGACGGAGTACGTCGTTCGACACGGCCCGACGCCGGTGGTCGTCGTCCACGCCGACCACGCGCTGCCGCCGCCCAGCGGCTACCACGACGTGTTGGTCGCAGCGGACGGCACGAGACGCGTCGACGCGGTATTGGACGACGTGTTCGGTCTCGCCGCACGGTTCGACGCGCGCGTCCACGTCGTCTCGGTCGTCGACACGAGCGAGACCGGGCCGCTCTCGAAGGTGACCGGACGTCACTCCCGTGCCCGCCGCCACGACATCGGCGTGACGGCGACGGAACGCGTCGCCACTCGCGCCCGGAAGCGTGGCTTCGACGTCGAGACCACTGTCGAGACCGGTGTCCCCGCAGAGGAGTTGCTCGCGTACGCCGACGCTCACGACGTCGATCTGATCGGCATGACTGCCGGCGACAGAACCGGCGTCGGGCGGCTCCTGCTCGGGAGCACGACGGATCGCGTGCTGCGACGGTCGCCAACGCCGGTGCTCGTCCGGTAGTCAGGAACTGGAGCCGTGGCCGCGGCCCGCAGCCTGACTCACCTGTTCGGCGATCACCTCGTTCAGCTCCGTCGGCTCCCGGACGTTCTCGAAGCGGAGGTCGCCGAGTCCTTGGTTCACGGCGATCGTTCCGTAGCCGAGGAGCTTCTGGATACGACCCTGCTCCAGCTGGTGGCTCCGCACCATCGACAGCGGCACCTCGCGTCGCCACGTCCGCAACAGCAGGGTGTACCGCCGGATCAGTGACCGCTCGTCGACGACGTACTCCGTCTGCCGGAGCACGTACACCCGGATCAGGAAACGGACGACACCGATCCCGGTCAGCAACAACACCGCGTTGCCGACGACGTTCGCCTGATCGCTCCCGCCGAACACACCCGGGTTGCCGACAACGAGTGCCGTGAGAATCCCGCCGCCCAGCAGCACGACGGCCAGCCAGACGAGGGTCGGCCGGACGGTCGGGACTGCTGTCACCGGGTAGTCGATGTCGTCACCCGGTCCGTCGACCGACTGACGCCCGGTTCCAGTATCGGTGGTGTCACCGCCCGGTCCGTCGACGCTCGATCCGTTGGTCGTGGTGGTCTCACCCGACGACACGTCACTCGTGTCTCTCTGTGACACCTCACTCGTCTCACTCGACGACACCTCACTCGTCTCACTCGACGACACCTCACTCGACGACACCTCACTCGTCTGTCCTGGCGACGTGTCAGTCGCGTCCGCCGACGAGCTGTCGGACGTTCGACCACGTTGTTTCCCACTCGACTCACCTCGTCGTCTGTCGTCCCCCGACTCCGACGTGGACTCCGGTTCCGACTCGTGTTCCGAACTCATAGTTTTGGAATGAACGGTACGTTCTGTGCGAGCACAGTCAACACGATGTACACGACTGGTGACACCGCGACACCGACCACGACGAGGAAGCTCGTGAATCGGTTGGCGTCGTGGTTGATGCGACTCCCGAGGTACAGCGAGTAGAGGTAGTACAGCACCAACACGCCGAGTGCCGACAGCGCGTACGCGCCGGCAGTCGAGAGGCCGCTGAACGCGAACCCCTCCGGCTGGCCCCCCGGCGGCTGGAGGTCCGTGTTCATCCGTTCGAGGACGAACACGAACAGCGCACGCTGTACGTCGAGCACGATGCCGGCTGCCACGTCCGTCCCCGCCTGTGAGAGGTAGACGACGACGGTGTAGATCCCGGCGAGGTACGCGCTCGTGCTGTACACCACGCTGTAGGCGGTTCGGACGAACCCCTTCGACTGGAGTGTCACCAACAGCGCCGCGTGGACGGCGACCAACGTCAACACTGTCCCTGCCAACAGCGTGAGTGAGTTGATCACCAGCCCGACGGTGAACTGCCACAGCGTGTCCGGGGTGGCGACCGGGAGCGAACTGAACCACACCGGCGGCTCCCCGACGCCCCGACTCCCGACTCCCGCGACGGTCAACGGCGCGGCGTACAACACGACGTTCAACACGTACACCAGCGCCAGCGCCCACAACTGCCGGAGCTGACCGACGAGAGACGACTGTCCCCGCTGTGTCCGTGCGGCGACCAGTCGTGCCGGCCTGAACACCGCGTTGTACAGCCCGGCGACGATGCCACGGACCATTGCGTGTGTCCGTCTCTCTACCCGATATTAAAAGTGGCTCCCCGAGAGTCAGACGTGAGGTTCAGACGCCGACGTGTCGACGACGACTGGATGGAGACGTGTCGACGACGGCCGAGTAGAGACGGGGTTACGACGACCTAGACAGTGATCTCGCGTTGGAACAGTTCGAAGGCGGCCCAGACGGTGACGAACAGGTCCCCAGACCAGTCACTCGGTGGCGGCGACGACGGGCGGGACCCTTCGGAGATGCCGAGTACACGGTCTCCGCGTTCGTCGCGCTCCTCAGTCTTGTAGAGGTACAGCGTCTCTCCGGTCGTCGAGCCGGAGTGTCGGCCGTCGAAGTACGTCTCGCGTGCTCCGATGTCCACTTCGAACTCGACGTTGATCGGCTGGCCGTCAGTCTGTTGCAGCTTCAGGTAGGTTCCGTCGTCGACGACGGAGAGTTCGAACTGTGGTGCCTTCTCCTCTGCCGTGCTCGCCCACGACGGCTTCGACACGCTCGTCGACCCGACGTCGCTCGTTCGGTACTCGATGATGGCGTCCTCGGTGTTGCCCGAGAACGTCATGCTGACGATCATCTCGCGGATGACACCGTCCTCGGTCACTAGCCCGTCGCCGAAGAACGTCGACACGCTGGCCGCCTCGTCGTAGTAGACGTTGTTGTCCAACAGCGCCTGTTGGTCTTCGACACTCGAGGCTTGGAGCTCGAGGTACCGCTGTCCGTCCTCCGTCGTCGTTCCCGTCGGCTCCCAGTCGCCGCCCTGAACGAGTCCCATCAACAGCCGACGAGCGATCAGCTGTTGGCGTTCGAGGTCTCGGACGACGCGCTGTCTGTAGCCGTACAGCGTCTGACCCCGTGCCGTCGACCGCGAGAACGTCTCCGCCCCGTTCGTGTACTTCGTGAGTGTCCCGTTGCGTGCGGTCAGCAGTCGCCGTGACCCCTCGACGTTCGCTGTGCTCCGTTGATCGTACCGTTCGCTCTTCTCGACGGTGAACGACTCCCCCGCGAGGTTCGCTTGGTGTGTCAACACTAATGCGCGTGTCACCGTGTCCTCGCGCACACCCGTCGGGTAGTCGAACGCCTCCGTCGCTGTCTGTTGACCGTCTGCCGCCGCCTCCTCCGCCTCCGTCGGCGAATCCGTCGGCGAGTCTGTCGGAGAGTCCGTCGGCGAATCCGTCGGGGAGTCCGTCGGGGAGTCCGTCGGTGATCGTGTGGCTGTCGGCGACCGCGTCGGCGTCCGTGTCGCTGCCCCCCGCTGTGTCGCGGCCTCCGTCGGTGTCCGCGTCGGCGTCCCCGACTCCGTGAGTCGCAGACAGCCCGTCCCGAGGAGGCTCCCGGCAACCCCTAGTAGTGTCCGCCGTCTCATGCTCGCCACCAGTCGGTGCGGGTTGTTAAAACCCGTCGCCGAACGGGTCGTGTCTGTCGGCTTCGGGTTGCCGTTCTCGTGACTGACAGTACCAGAGTCGAGCGATTATACTGTCGGTCACAAGCCATCGAACCCAGGGGTCGACAGCGAGACGCGTTGGAACCCCGAGTGACACGCAACAACCTATCAACACTTGTGACCGACAGTATACCCGAACGAACCACAGACGCGCCGTGAAACGTATCTATACATACTCGACAGATAGTAATCATTTGACAGCAATTTGAGAGTATTGCAGCTTTGAGCAATTGTTGTATCGGGTGACTAACACAAGGTCGCTTATTTACTGTTCGGAGGGTGACACTTTTTATATGACGGTAGGAAGTGTCTCTCGTGATGAGGGGTGGAGTGATGGCCGCGGTACGGTCGTTCGGGCTCACACAGACCAGCCGACACCTGTTGGCGTTCACACTGGCACTCGGGGTGATCGTCGTGTTGCTCCGGTGGGCGAATCGCCACACCGACCGCACGGGCATTACAGAGTTCGCGTTGTTTTCGAGCGCAGTCGCCGCGTGGCTCGGATTCCAGGCGCTCGAGATCGGGACCGACGGGGAGACGGTCGCCTACTACGCCTCGTTCGCGGTACGGGGAGCGCGGGCAGCCATGACCGTCGCGTGGTTCTACTTTACGACGACGTACGCCGGGTACGGTCGGGCGGTTCGATCACCACCGATTCGGACAGTCGTCGCCGTCGCAACGGGCTACCTGTTCGTCGTCACCGCCGTCCCGCCGGTCGCCGCGCGGGTCACCTTCCCGACTATCGAGTACGTCGCCGAACCGCTCGGGACGGTGGCGTTCGCGGGCGTCACGCCGGTTCGGATGCTCTCACAGACAGTCGGCTACACGCTCGTTCTCGCCGGGACTGTCGCCGCTGGCTACCGTCTCGCAGCCGCACGGTACACGGACACGTGGCGTGTGGCCCTGTTCCTCGGGGCTGTCGCCTCTGTCGTCGTGTTCGACTACGTCGTCGAGAAGGTAATCCCGCCGGTCGACGGTGTCGACTACGCCGTGCTCGGGACCACTGCCACCGTGACGCTGTTCGTCCTCGCGCTGTACAGCAACGACCTGCTCGGTAGGACGCCTGTCGGCCGCGACGACGTTGTGCGAGCGATGGAAGCGCCCGTGTTCGTCGTCGACGACGGCGGTCGTATCGTCGACTACAACGCTGCCGCGGCGAGAGCAGTCCCGACGACGGTCTCCGTCGGTCGTGGTCTGTCTGCCGTGTTCACCGAGGCACTGGAGTCAGACGAGGCCACCGAGACCGACGCAACCGTGGAATCGGAGGTGAAGACAGCCGAGACGACCGACACAGCCGCGGTGCCGAACACAGAGGCGACTGAGACGACCGACACAGCCGCGGTGCCGAACACAGAGGCGACCGAGACGACCGACACAGCCGTCGTAGCGAACGCAGAGGCAGGCGAAGCGGGGGTCGCAGACGGGGGGACAGTCACGTTCGAGCGAGACGGCGAGCCTCGACAGTACGACGTGGCAGCGACGGAGTTCGGCGTCGACGGCACTCCGCGCGGCTCGCTGGTCGTTCTCCGGGACGTGACAGAGCGGATCGAACGGGAACGACAGCTCCGGCGACAGAACGAGCGGCTCGACGAGTTCGCCAGCGTCGTCGGCCACGACCTGCGGAACCCGCTGAACGTCGCACAGGGGAGAGTCGCACTCGCTCGGGAACTGCTCGACGGTGACGACGACAACCTCGAAGCCGCCGCCGAGGCGCACGACCGAATCGAGCGACTACTCGACGATCTCCTCACCTTGGCCCGGGCCGGCGAGGAGGTGGGAGAGACGAGCCCGGTCTCGCTCGAACGAGCGGCAGAGCGCTGTTGGAGGTACGTCTCGACAGCCGACGCGACACTCGACGTCGCCGAGACGGTGACGATTCGGGCAGACGAGAGCCGCTTCGAGCAGCTTCTCGAGAACCTGTTTCACAACGCGGTCGAACACGGTGGACAGGACGTCACCGTCACTGTCGGCGTGCTCGACGACGAGACGGGAGTGTACGTCGCCGACGACGGTCCCGGAGTCCCCGCCTCCGAGCGTGACCGGGTGTTCGAGTCGGGCTACACCACCTCCGACGACGGGACTGGGTTCGGGCTCCACATCGTCCGCGACATCGCCGACGCTCACGGCTGGCGCGTCCGACTGACCGAGAGTGCGGACGGTGGCGCGCGTGTGGAACTCCTTGACGTGTCGTGTGTCGACCGCTGAGGGTTCTCGACGTGTCGTGTGTCGACCGCTGAGGGTTCTCGACGTATCGTGCGTCGACCGCTGGGGGTTCTCGGCGTGTCGTGTGTCAGCCCCCGAGAACGGGTTGGTTCTCTGCGGGGAGACGCCAGAAATCGTAGTATCGGTCGTCTTCGAGTCGGATATTGTCAATCGCAGAACATATCGACCAGACAGTCTGCTGTACTGTCGGTCACAAGTGTTGATAGATTGTTGCGTGTCACTCGGGGTTCCAACGCGTCTCGTTCCGGTTCTGTCGACCTCGGGTTCGATGGCTTGTGACCGACAGTATACACGACACAGTGGTCGGCATCGGCCCCACGGCAGTCCTCCGGGCGTTCGTGCCCGCCGCTGCCGGTCTCGCCGTCGTGTCGACGTACCGGCACGAACGCGTCTCATAGTGATTACTGCGAGTCTTTACCGCCGTGGCGACTCGTGTCGGTGAGCAGAGCGTCTGAGCCGTCGGTTTTCGACACCCTCCGTGGAACTATTCGCAGTAATCACTATCAGTTCGACGGGAGTCACGTCGTTCGTCGCTCGTCGAACCGGGCGAGCGCGTCGTCCGTGCCGGCGACGACGAGGTGGTCGGTCGCCTCGATCTCCGTCCAGTCGCGCAGCGCGGTCGTGACACGGCCGTCGCGGTGTTCGACTGCCACCACTGCACAGCCAGTCTCCTCGCGGAGTCGCGCTTCCCCGAGCGTCTGTCCCGCGAGTGACCCGGGGTCGCGGCGGACGAGCCGGATCTGTTGGTCCAGCGAGATCGGATCTTCCGACTCCAGGATCTCGGCCGCCAGCAGTCGTCCGGCGACGGTCGACAGCGAGAGCACGTAGTCCACGCCGGCGTGGTACAGTTTGCGGACGTTCTGTGTCTCGTCGGCACGAGCGACGATCTCCACGTCCGGCGCGACTTTCCCGATTACGAACGCCGCGACGAGCGTGACAGTGTCGCTGTCGAGTGCCAACACGACGGTTCGGGCGTCCGCGACGCCGGCCTCCCGCAGCGTCTCCTCGTCGGTCACGTCTCCGACCACGTCGACACGAGGCGTGTCTTCGAGGTCGAGCACCGTGCTCTCGATCCCGTCGCTGACGACCGCGTCGGCGACCGTTCGACCGACGACACCCGCGCCAGCGACGACGACAGCACCACGACCGTACGTGCGGACGCTGCTGCCGGCACGCTTGGCAATCGACTCGACGGCCATCTCCCGTCCGACGAGCAGGAGCACCGTCTGTTCGTCCAGCGTCACGTCGGGACACGGGAGCGTGTGGAACCGGCCGCCGGACCAGACGCCGATCACCTGTGCGCCGTTCTGCTCGCGGACGGCACTGTCACCGAGCGTCGCTCCGGCAACGTCGCTGTCGGCCGCGACCGCCACCTCGCCGATGGTGAAGTCCTCGTCCGCGACGGCCCCACCCTCGATCTCCGTATCGACAGTGTTGCGGACCTTGTTCGCGAGTCCGCGTCCGAGCAGTTCCCGCGGGAGGAACACCTCGTCTGCGCCAGCGAGCTGGTGGTACTCCACGTACTCCGTCTCCTGTGCGACGGTGTACACCGGCAGCTCGGGCGCGAGTTCGCGGGTGGAGGCGACGACACTCAGGTCTACGTCGTCTTCCGCGTCCGTCACCAGCGCGCGAGCGTCGGCGACGGCGACCCGTTCGAGGTCGTCGAGCGACTGTGGATCGCCGTGGACCACGGCCATGTCGCGCTCGTACAGCTGAATCGCGGTCTCTCGGTCCGGTTCGAGAATCACGTACGACACGCCGCGCTCGGAGAGTTCCTCGATCAACGACCGCGTGTGGCTCGTCGCGTGACAGACGACCACGTGGTCCGTCACGTCCCGCCGTTCGGCCGGCGGCGTCGTCGACAGCGAGTCTTCGATCAGCGGGACGATGATCGCCGGGAACGCGCTGAAGATCAACACGAGACTGGCGACCTGCATCGTCACGACGAGCAGGTTCATCGGCGTGCTCGCCCACGGCGCGTCCTGTCCGTAGCCCGTCGTGGTGTACGTCTGCACGACCACCTCAAGCGACTCCAAAGCTGTGCGTGGTCGTCCCTCGAACACGGTCATGCCGGCGTCGTACGCGGCAGTGAACCCGACGACGGAGCCGACGAGCACGACGACGTACCACCGCGCGACCCGGTTCGTCTTCACTGTGTGTGTCCCACTCGTCGGCTACCCGATAGAACCTACGCTCTTCATACGGTCGTGCGTAGATCGTTACCACCGACGACCGACAGAGAGCACCGCAGCGACGTGATACCGCCCGATACCGCGACAGTCACGGAAAATCACTACGCACGACCGTATCAGCACAGGTGCCGACGACGAACTACTCGCGGCCGCCATCTGGTGAGTCTCCTCGACGCCACGCGGCGTTGCGAGCGTGTTCCGCGGCGACGGCTGCGACGCCGTCCGTCTCCACCGGACCGTCCTCCGTCACGACAGTGACGACTGGAGCCGAGACTGGCGTCGTGTCGAACGTCGGTGCGAACGCGTCACAGCCCAACGGTGTCTCGAACGCCGACTGTCGACTGCTCGACACCTCGCCGTCGGCGGCGGCGTCCGTGACTCCCCTGCTCGACGCCTCGCCGTCGGCGGTGGCGTCCGTGACTCCCCTGCTCGACGCCTCGCCGTCGGTGAACCCGGGAGCGACTTTGTCGCGGGCGGTGACGACACACACCGGAACGTCGGCCTCGGCGGCCGCCGCCACGGCCGTCCGCGTGCCGACCTTGTTCCGCACGCGGCCGTCGGGGTGGATCGTGTCCGCGCCGACGAGGACCGTGTCGACCGGTCGCTCCGCGAGCACCGCCGCGACGGCGGCGTCGGGCAACAGCGTCACGGGACGCGTCTCGGCCAGCGCTGCTGCGACTGATCTGCCCTCCTCGCCCGGGCGGGACTCGGCGACGTAGACTCGACCCGTCGTCCGTGAGAGAGTCGCGCGAACGGTGCCCGAGCGCGAGAGCGTGAGCACCGGTCCGTCGATCAGCTCCGCCGCGCGCTCTGCGGCACGCTCGTCTGCGGCGACCGCCCGCTCGATCGCCGACACTGCGCGGTCGTGAACCGCGTCGGGCTGGTGGTCACTGTCCGCGAGCACGCGGTCGACGCGGTTCTGGACGGCAGCCATCTCCGGGCGAGCGTCACACAGCGCCGCGGCCCGTGTCGCCACCGTCTCCCAGTCGTCGGCGACGGCGGCAGTGTCGCGGACGACCTCGAGAGCACGCACGGAGATGGACGCCGAGCCGTGGGTGTCGTCTGCGGCAACTGTCTCGACCGACGGCGCGACCGCGCGGTACGCGTCCCACAGCCCCAGTGTCGCCGCGCGCTCTCGAATCGCCGTCGGTGTCGTCCACTCCACGGCCTCGGTCGTCGTCTTCGCTGGCGTGTCTCTGCTCGGCGTGACCGCTGCTCGCCGCTCGCAGTCGAACAGAAACGGCACGACCGTCCGGCTGTCGGTCAGCCTGATGGGTTCTCCCCGACGCACGAGTGACAGCTGCTCGGTGTCGTCTGCCGAGAGTTCAGTCCGCTCCGTTACGACTTCGACGGCCTCGGAACGGAATCCGCTCTCAGGACCGACGCGACTGCGTTCGCCCTCACCACCGACGCGACTGCGTTCGTCCTCACCACCGACACGACTGCGTTCGTCCTCACCGACGACACGGCTGAGCGCGTCCCACCGCTCCGTGTCGGCGCTGCGGCAGAGCAACACTTCACCATCGTGTCGGAGGAACACGGTGACGACTGTTGTCACACACACCCTCTGCACGACGGAGTGAAGTATCTACTGTCGTGTCGAAGAAGCCGGTTCCGTCGTGAGACGGAGAACGTCGTTGTGTCCCGATACCGCCGGTCGAGCGCGGCCTTACAGCCGAGTCAGGTCCTTCGCGCGCGGACCCTTCTCTGCCTGCTCGATCTCGAACTCGACTTCCTGGCCCTCTTCGAGGTCCGGACCGCCGACGTCCTCCATGTGGAAGAACACGTCCTCGTCCGAGTCCTCAGTCGAAATGAATCCGTAGCCGCCAGTGTCGTTGAAGAAGTCAACGGTTCCAGTCGCCATTGCATCCCTACCGAACGCCGACGGAGACATAAACCTTCCGAACGCTGTTGTCGGAGTGAACTGTGGTGGCAGTTCACACGACAGGGCTGGGCTGCCGAGAGAGCACCCGATCTCGGCCGTCGTCTCGATCCGTTTCAGGTCTCCGCGAACCCGTCTTCCCACCTGAAGGTTCCGTTCCGTTGCACCACGTCGCCGTCGACGAGGAGCCGCGAGTCGCTGCTCACGTCGGTGATCATGTCGGTGTGGACGGCCGACTCGTTGCCGGTCACGCCCGCGGGTAGACAGGCGTCGTACGCCCGACCGACGGCGAGGTGGATCGTGTCCCCCATCTTCTCGTCGAAGAGGATGTTGTCTGTCGGCCGGTCGATCCCGCGGTTCATCCCGATTCCGAGTTCGCCGAGCCGCCGTGCGCCGGGATCGGTCTCTAACACCCCACGGAGCGCCGCCTCACCTGTCGCGGCCGAGAAGTCCACGACCTCGCCGTCCTCGAAGACGAGTCGCGCGTCACGGACACGACGGCCGTCGATCGTCATCGGCACGTCGAACGTGATCGACCCCTCCGCGGCGTACGGTGCGGTGAACACCTCCCCGCTCGGGAGGTTGTGTGAGTCGTACGCGACACTCGCGGCGGAGTTGACGGCGGTCCGGTTCTCGATCGACAGCGTCAGCTCTTCCCCGCCGGTCTCGATGCGGACCTCGCTCCCCTCGTCCAGCAGCGTCTTCAGCTGCGCCATCTCCTCGGCCAGCGACTCCCAGTCGCGGAGGACGGCGTCGTAGACGAACTCCTGGTACGCCTCGTAGGACATCCCCGCCTGCTGAGCCAGCGATCGTGTCGGGTGGACGGTCGATACCCAGTCCGTGTCCATCCGCGCCTCGCGGATCGCTCGTCTACTGGTCCGGTACGCCTGCCGCTGAGCCGGGTCGACATCCGCCTTCGCTGCGGTGTTGCGCCCGCGACCCAGCCGGAGCACCGCGTCTGCTCGCTCGTACAGCGCCAACTCGTGTGCCGGACTCTCCGCGAACGCGCCGTCGTGTGCGCGGAGGTACGCCCGCTCGATCTCGTCGCTGTCCGACACCGCGAGGAGGTTCGCACCCCGCTCGCCCAACTCGGCCGCGACCGCGACTGCGAGATCGTGGCTCCCCTCCGAAACCGAGACGACCACGTCGTCTCCCGCCTCGATGCGTGCGCTCCAGTCGACGAGCAACGCTGCGTGCTCTCGAATCCGCTCGTCCATACGTCACTGTCTGTGACTGTGGGCATAGTCTCCGCGGTCGCGGACGGTGTCGAAGAGACACGAGCGTGTGCGACGGTGCCGTCTCTCCCAGTGCTGGGCAACCCTGTACCGCCACTCTTGTAGCGTATCCATCGCCGAAAGACCGTATCGAACACTCCAGTCTGCTATTTGAAACTGTTTCGGGCTAGTTTACTGTGGGGAAGAATTAATCAGTGCTCACGAAGACCTACACACGATGTCGACAGAACAGCAGCTACCGCCCGAAGTCGGGACGCTACGCGAGTACAGCGAGGCACCGTTCGAGCGTCGGACGGAGTGGGCCGAAGAGGGAGACCTCGTTCGGATCACCGGTCCCGAGGAGGACCACCACATGGCCGCCCACCCGGATCTCGTGGAGCAGGTCCTGTTCGAGGAGGACGGGTTCGTGAAGTTCGAGGGGTACAACTCCGTGTTCGGACAGGGAATGGTGACGGTGTACGGCGACCAGTGGCGCGCACAGCGTGGCACGATCCAGCCGGCGTTCCAGCCGGGGAAGATCCGGTCGTACGCCGAGACGATCCGCGACATCGTCGCAGACACCGTCACCGACATCGGCGACGGCGACGTGATCGATCTCCGGGAGCTGTTCACGGACCTCACCATGGAGGTGATGTTGGAGACGTTGTTCGGCGGCAGCGGGAACAAGGCAGAGATCAGTGCCGCAGCCGGTCGGATCACGGAGTGGTTCCTCGAAACTGCGACAGCCGGCGAAGTCCCGACCTCGGTTCAGTCCGACTTCGAGCGCGGGATGGACGAGCTGACGGAGATGATCCACGGGATGATCGAGGAGCGCCGCGGTGGCGACGTGGACGGAGACCTCCTGTCGATGCTCGTCTCCATCGGGGCCGCCGGTGAAGCCGACTACACGGACGACCGCATCCGTGACGAGATGATCACGATGCTGTTCGGCGCACACGAGACGACGGCGTTGACGCTGACGTACACGCTGTACCTGCTGGCGGACGCACCCGACGTCGGACAGACACTCCGAGAGGAACTCCAGACCGTGCTCGACGGTGCCGACCCCGGACCGGAACACCTCGACGAGCTGGTGTACACGGAGCAGGTCGTCGACGAGGCACTCCGGCTGTACTGTCCCGCACACTCACTGTTCCGCGAGGCGACGGAAGACGTGCAACTGGGTGGGTACACGATTCCGGAGGGTGACGTGCTGTACCTCCCGCAGTGGGTGATCCACCGGGACGAGCGCTGGTGGGACGAGCCGACTACGTTCCGACCGGAGCGGTTCGCCGAGGACGACCCCGACCGGCCCTCGTTCGCGTTCTTCCCGTTCGGTGCCGGGCCACGACGGTGTATCGGCGAGAGCTTCGCACGCGCAGAGGCGAAACTCGCACTCGCCGGGCTCGCGGACGCCTTCGAGTTCGAACGGCTGACTGAGACGTTCGACATGCACGCCAGCCTGACTGCCGTGCCGGACCGCCCCATCGAGATGCGGTTCCACGAGCGGACGTAGGCTCCCGTCGTCGACGATCGGTCCTCTCCCGCCGGTGAACAAGCAGGCGCTTCCGTCGCTCCGTATCGAGGCGGCGAGCGTCTGCTCGCTCCGTGTCGAAGCGGCGAGCGTCTGCTCGCTCCGTGTCGCTCCCGTTCTCCGTGTCAGGTCACTCGGCGAGCCCGAGGACGTACGTCTGTTCGTGTTCGGGGAACACCTCGCCGACTGCGCTCTGGCCGTGTTCCTCGGCCAACAGCGCACGGAGCTCTCCCTCGTAGTCGGCTTTGTCGATCTGTTCGCTGGGGCCAGTCTCTACGTTCAGTTCCGCGGCGACGAGTCGGTCGACCGCGCTCCGGCCGAACCCGGCGAGCGGCGAGAGGTAGTCGACGCCGTGGCGGTCTTCCAGCGACTGTGCGAACGCGCGGGAGACGCTCGGCACACGGTCGTCACGCCGAGAGCCGTCGGCGACCGCGTCGACATCGCGGCCCGACACGGACTCCAGCGCGTGTTCGTGGACACGTTGAATCCCGTTGCGGGGGTAGCCGTCCACACGCATCGTCTCGACCGCCTCCTCGGCGACTGTCCGGTCGAGTTCGTGCGTGTCGAACGGGAAGCCGAGCGCGTCGGCCGCCTGCTGTGCGTGTTGCCAGTCGTCGGTGATCCCGAAGTGAGCCGTGACCAGTTCCACGTCGTAGAACCGGTCTAACACGAGTGCGGCCAACGAGGAGTCTTTGCCGCCGCTGTAGAGGAGTGCGAGGTCCATTCGGTGAGGCTCCCGTGTCTGCGTCTCACCGACGCCGGACGTTGAACCCAGAGTCGTCCGGCTTCAGCTCCTTCAGCAGACTCTTCATCTGTTGTTCGTCGATCTTCCCGTCGATCCGACCGCTCTGTCCGATCGCCAGCACCTGCTGTTTCGCCTTCTTCGCGAACTGTGGCTTGCTCATCTCCACCGCGTTGAGTCGCTGGCGTGCGCCGTCCGTGAGGTACTGCTTCAACATCGCCTCCTGCTGGGCCTCCGCGCGCTCCTGTGCGGCCTGCCGACTCTCCTCGTCGCCGCCCTGCTGTGCGCGCTCCTTCAACTGCTCGCGCTTCTGCTCGCGGAGTTCCTGCAGTCGCTCGTCGTCCTCCGGGTTCTGGCTCATGTCGCTCCCAAATTCGACCGTGAGACGCAAAACCATTTCGGAGCAACTACCCGCCGGCTCGACTGTCGAGGCGACTACCTCCCGTCTGACTGTCGGGCCGACTGTCCGTCGTCCGACTCTCAAGCGGATCGCCCGCCGTCTGACAGCCGAGCTGATCGCTCGTCGGTTGGCCGATGTCGGACGAGTTAAGTCGCCGCCGGTGAACCCTCCGGCCGATGACACGAGTCGTCCGAGCACGTCGTCTCCTCCTCCTCGTGGTGACGGCTACTGTCGTCGTCGCGCCGACGACGGCTGCCGTCGCCACGCCCCCCGCTCCCGCGACGGGAGGCGGGACACACGCAGTCGCAGACGGCACACTCCCAGCCACAGACCGTCCCGACAGCGTCCCGTGGTCTGTCGACGGGCCGAACCCCTGTGTCGGGACCATCGAGTCGCGTCCCGACAGCCAGACACTGTTGTCGATTCAGGGCGCACGCGCGGGCGAGAAGACAGTCGGGATGGTGGTCGGCATCCAGCCGGACGGCGCGGTGACGGGCATCTACAACGGCACCGCTCGTGGGAAGTGGTGGGTGTACGACGTAGACGTACAGGCCGACGGGAATCTCCTGTTGGCGACGACAGTTCCCGGCGAGACGGTGATCGAGGAGATCGACCCCACGACCGGCGACGTGGTCGAGTCGTGGCAGCTACCGGACGTACTCGACGCACACGACGTCGACCGCATCGGTGACGGTGAACTCCTGCTCAACGACAAGAGCAAGGGCGGCGACGACCGCGTGTTGATCTACGACACGGAGACGGAGCGTGTCGTCTGGGAGTACAGATTCGCCAACCACACGGACCAGTTCCCGAAGAGCGGCGGTGGCCCGTTCGAGGACGACTGGACGCACAACAACGACGTAGAGCAGATTCGGGAGGGGGTCGTGATGGTCTCCGTGCGGAACTTCGATCAGGTGGTCGCCATCGACCGCGAGACGAAGGAGATTCTGTGGCGACTCGGCGCGGACGACGACTACGACGTGTTGAACGAACAGCACAACCCGGACTTCTTCGTCGACGAGTCCGGTCGTCCGACCGTGTTGGTCGCCGACTCCGAGAACGACCGTGTCGCCGAGTACAGCCGTGCCGACGACGGCTGGGAACGCACGTGGACGCTCTCGGGCGGTGGGCTGGACGAACCGCGAGACGCCGACCGACTCCCGAACGGCAACACCCTCGTCGCCGACCGACGTGGCCACCGACTGCTGGAAGTGACGCCGGAGGGACAGGTCGTCTGGGAGGTGTACGCGCCGTGGCAGCCGTACGACGCAGAGCGGGTCGGCACCGGCGACGAGTCGAGTCGCCCGAGTATGCGGACGGTCGGTGTCACCGGCCCACAGGAGATGACTGGGAGCGCGAACCCGACGACCGAAGACCTCGAGGCGTGTTACGAGTTCCTCACGAGTGTCGACAGCAGACAACTGCTCCCCGGGCAGGCGACAGCCGTGCCGAACGCGACGGACACGCCGGTTCCGACGACCGCTGCCGGCGTGGGTGACGGCAGTGGTGGTGGTGACGGAGGTGGAGCCGGCAGCGACGGAGCCGACAACGATGGAGACAGCACCGGCGACGGCGGAGACAGCACCGGCGACGACGGAGACGGGCAGGCTGGCAACGACGGCGGCGCGGACGACAGTGGAGACGCCGAAGGCACGGCAGTCACCACGCCGGTCTCGTTCGGCGTCGTCGCGGTGACGTTGTTGGTGGCTGTCGTGACTGTCGCGGTCGTCGCGCGTCGTCTGTAGGTCGAGGGACTGTCGACGGTCGGTAGGTGGACGGATTGTCGACGGTCGGTAGGTGGGCGGACTGTCGACGGTCGGTAGGTGGGCGGACTGTCGACGGTCGGTAGGTGAGCGGACTGTCGACAGTCGGTGGGTGGACGGACTGTCGACGGTCAGATCGTCTTCAGGAAGCTTTTGCTCCTCCGGGCCGCACCAGAGTCCATGGATCGACGGTACACGCGTCGTGCCGCACTGGGGATTCTCGCCGGCGGCCTCGCGGGGTGTGGGAGTGCTCCACGGGAGACCGCGACCGGCGGTGAGGAGACTGCGAGCGGCGGGAGCACTGTCGGCACCACCGCCGAGGACGACGACGGCGGCGGTGGCTTGTTCTCCAGCACCGACACCGTGGTGCAGCCGGAGTACGACACCAGTCTGGACCACGACGTGACGGCGTGGGACGGCTACGACACCTCGTGGGAGCCCCCGACCGACGCGCCGGGGGAGGTGGAAGTCGAGACGCTCGTCGAGAACTTGGAGATCGCGTGGGACATCGCCTTCACGCCGAACGGAGAGGCGTTCGTCACCGAGCGCACCGGGCGACTTCTCCGGTACAGAGAGGGAGAGGTGGTGAACGTCACGCAGCCGACGGACGCCATCGACGCGGGATCGATCCCTCCGGGCTCCGACGAGAGTTCGTGGTGGGTCAAAGGTGGCGAGGGTGGAACTCTCGGAACCACAGTCCACCCGAACTACCCGGACGTGCCGCTGGTGTACGTCTACTACACCATCAAAGTCGGTCCGGAGGAGAAGCGCAACCGGGTGGCGTACTTCGACGTGTCTGCCGACGACCCCGGGCGTCACTACCGCGTGCTCGCGGAGTTGCCCGCCGGCAAGTTCCACAACGGGGGCCGGATCACGTTCGGTCCGGACAACTACCTCTGGGTGACGACCGGCGAGACCGGCACCCCACAGAAGTCACAGGACCCCGACTGGCTCGGCGGGAAGATTCTGCGTCTGACACCCGAGGGAGAGCCGGCACCGGACAACCCCGACATCGACGGCGGTGATCCGCGGGTGTACACGTGGGGGCACCGCAACCCGCAGGGGATCGTCTGGCTCCCCGACGGGACTGCGGTGATCAACGAACACGGCGGCGGTCCCGACGAGGTGAACGTCCTCACGCCCGGTGCGAACTACGGCTGGCCGACCGCTCGCCAGCCAGAAGAGTACCGGAACAACGACTTCCACGTCCCGGTCACCTCGACCGTGTTCGAGGAGACGTGGGCCCCCTCTGGGTCGCTGTTCTACACCGGTGACGCCGTTCCGTCGTGGCAGAACCGAATGCTCGTCGGCTGTCTCGCCAGTCAAGAGGTGACGACAGTGACGTTCACCCGACCGGACGGAGAGCTCCCGCCGCTGGGTGACACTGGAACCCGCCACGACGCGGACTGGCTGGACGACCGGTTCACCGCGACGACACACGACCGTCTCACGGACGTGTTGGGTCGTGTGCGACACCTCGAACAGGGCCCCGACGGGGAACTGTACGCAGTCACGTCGAACCGCGACGGCCGGGCGGGCGAGCAGTTCCCGACGGAACGCGACGACCGGCTCGTTCGTCTCCGGCCGAAGTGAGTGAGAGCCGACCGACACCCCGGGGTTAATCGTCTGCCGCCGCGGTCGACTCCGCTCCGCCACGGCTCCCCGTCTCGTCGTCGACGAGCGGCGTGCCGTCGGCCTCCGGTCCCAGTTGCGGGCCGTACGGTCCGCCGTCGAGGTCGAACTCACGGCGCGTCCGGTAGTCCGTCGAGCGCTCGACCGGTCGGCGGCCGACGCTGGTGATCAGTTCCACGTAATCGTCGAACGAGCGGAACTGGCCGTAGTCTCCGCCGGCACGCTTCGTGATCTCCTCGGAGAGAATCGTCCCCATGAAGTCGTTCGCGCCACACGCCAGCGTCTCCAGCGCCTTCTCGTCGCCGTACTTCACCCACGAGGTCTGAACGTTCGCCACGTTGTCGAGGAACAGCCGCGAGACGGCGATCAACAGCTTGTCCTCCGTGTCGCTCGCCCCGCCGTCGACGACACCCTGCTCGTACAGCGGTGTCCGCTCGTGGACGAACGACAGCGGGACGAACTCCGTGATCTCGCCCGTCTCGTCTTGCAGGTCACGCACCCGCTTCAGGTGGAGCGCGCGGTGGTACTCGTTCTCGACGTGGCCGTACATGATCGTCGCTGTCACGTCCAACCCGGCCTCGACGGCGGCAGTCATCGCGTCGAGCCACCCTTGGGTGTCGATCTTCCCGGGACAGATCACGTCTCGCACCTCGTCGACGAGAATCTCCGCGGCGGTGCCGGGCGCAGAGTCGAGTCCCGCCGCGACGAGGCGGTCGTACACCTCGCGGTACGACCAGTCCGTGCCGCGGCGGGCGTGGTACGCCTCTTCCGGCGTCATCGAGTGGACGTGAACGCCGTCGACGGCCATCGCTCGCAGCTGTTCCGTGTACGTGCCGGGGTCGGCCTCGTAGACGGCCGGCGGCTTGTAGTTCACCTCGCGTGCCGGGTCGTCGTAGCGCTGGAGAATCTCGTGGTGCTCCGCGTCGAGTGCGAACGCCGGGTGGAGCCCGGAGACGGAACAGACCTCGTAGATGCCGCGCTCGACGGCGTCGCGGACGATCCGTCGTGACTCCGCGGGGGTCTTCGTGAATCCCGGGTGATTCACGTCGCTGTCGGCCTCGAAAGCACTCGCGGTGTCTTTGAAGTTGCAGAACAGACAGCCGGTGTTGCAGGCGGTCGTCACGTTGTTGTTGAGGTTGGCGACGAACGTGACCGCCTCGCCGACCTCCTCGCGGCGGCGACGGTCTGCGAGCTCCAACACCGCCTCCACACGCTCGTGGTCGAAGCCGGCCTCGTCTGTCCCGGTCGTGAGCAGTTCCACCGCGTCATCGACCGACAGCCGGTCGCCGTCGCGTGCCTTCGCCAGCGCGTTCTCGAACGACTGGTCCGTCTCCGGGCGGTGCCGGAACCCCAAGTCGTCCGCGTCTAACGCCGCTGCGGACGGTCGCTCCATACCTCCCGCGTACCGTCCGAACGGGGAAAAACGGGTCGGTACTGTCAGTTCGCGTGGGTTTCTGGCGTCCGTGTCGACGTGAGAGTGGATGGTGTCACAGCGAGGACGGCCCTCGCGGAACTCACAGTGAGGACGACTCTCGCGGAACTCACAGCGAGGACGACTCTCGCGGAACTCACAGCGAGGACGACTCCCGTGGAACCACGACACGCGTCGTCGCCGACTCGAACGGGCCGTCCGCCTCGGCACGGACACGGACGGTGCCGGCTCTCGGGAACCTGAGCGTCGCACACCCACGGTCGTCGGTCTCCGTCGTCTGGCCGGCGGCAGTGAGGGTCACCCCCGAGACGCGCTCGCCGGACGCGTCACGGACGACGAACTCACCCTCACTGCCGGGACCGGCAGGGTCGCGCAACACGCAGACTGCCAACGGTACTGGCTCCGGCTCCACGCGGACTGTCCGCTCTGTGAGCGCGGGCGGCGACGGCGACGACTGTCTGTTCGTACGGGGACCGTCGTCGTCTCCGTGTCGTGCTCTGTGGTTCCGATCAGTCCTCGCTTCGGAGTGTGACACGGCGCGTACCGTGTACTCACCCGGTGTGTCGAGAACCAGTCGAGTCCGACCGCGAGCGTCTGTCGTCGCTGTCGAGACGACGGTCGCGCCGTCACTGTCGCGGCTCGCTGATTCGCGTGTGTCGTCCCGGCCTCGGTCCCCCCCGACAGTATACTGCGTCTGGCGAACGGTAATCCGTGCGCCAGCGACGGGATCGCCGGACTGGTCTCGCAGCTCCGCAGTGATCCGGTCGCCGACCGTCACCACGGAGGGTACGTCGAGACCGAGGGTCGGTCGTGCCGGCGTCACGGACACGGTCGTCGATCCCGACTCGTACGTCGGTCGTCCGCCGTCTCTGCGTGCGACGACGGAGACCGTGCCGGGACTGTCGAACGAGAGTGTGGTGCGTCCTCGCCGGGCGACTGTCTCGTGGCCCCGGTCCGTCTCGACGACTGCGCCGTCGACCAACTGTCCGTCGCACTGTCGACGCACGGCGACAGTCAGCGACTCGCCCGTGGTGACGCTGGTCGTCATCGGGTCGACCCCGAGTCGGACGACTCGCGGGTGACCGTCGACGGTCGTCGTCTCCGAGGCAGCACCGAGATCGCTGTCCGGCGGCGGGTACGTGCCGTCGTCGACGATCGCGTCTCGTGCGGCCCGGACGCGGTAGAGCTTCTCGCGGGCGAGTCGCTTGGCTCCCTCCGGGTAGTGGTCCGGGTTGAACGCCGCTCGCGCGTTCGCCGCCGCAACCTCCACTTCCGTCTCCGTCGCGTCCGGGTCCACCCCGAGACAGTCGTGTGGTGTCCGTGCGTGTGGGTTCGGGTCTGCCATTGCCGGTCTGCGCTGGTGTCGCCGAGTGGTGTAGTCACAACACTGTCGGAAGCTGGTCTCTGATCCGTTCGAGCTCGGAGTCGGAGCCGGGACCGCCGTCGGCGCTCTCGGGTGAGATCTCGATCCCGTCGTCGATCCCGGCCTCCTCGCCTTTCGACTTGTCCCACGCTCGGGCGCGGAGAACGCCGCTCTCGTCGAGTTCTAACTCCACGGCGATGTTGGGGACGCCTGCTTTCGCGTCGCGGATCTCCTCTAACACGAACGACTCGATGTGCTCGTTGTCTGCGGCCCGGTCGGCGTCGCCCTGGTACACCTCGATTTTGGCGCGGTCTTGTCCGTCCTCGACGGTGGTGTACTGATCCTCCGTGTGTCTGACCGGGAGTGTGGCGTTGTTGTCGATGATCTGGTCGAACCGCCCGTCGTGGAGTCTGATTCCGATCGGGTCGGGTGCCACGTCGAAGATGGCTCCGCCGGACTCCTCGGGCGTCTCCGGCGCGATTCCGGAGCGTCCGGCCACGATTGCCGCCTGTTTGGCTGCCCCCTGTGCGACCGCCTCGTCGGGATTCACCTCTCTGGACGGCTCCATCCCGAAGAACTCCTCGACGGCCGCCTGCACCTGCGGCATCTTCGAGGAGCCACCGACGAGCAACACCGTGTCCACGTCTTCGACGTCCGTGTCGTCGAGCTCCGCGAACAGCTCCGCACAGACCGCGGTCGTCTCCTCGACGAGGTCGGCGGTGAGATCCTCGAACGTCTCGCGTGTGATCGTCTGTTCGAGGTTCTCGCCGGGGGCGATGAACGGGACCCGCAGCTCCGCCTCCGTCGCGGTCGACAGCTTGTGTTTCGTCTTCTTCACTTTCCGGCGGAGCCGCTCGTGTTGCTCGTGGTTCTCGCGGACGTCGATCCCCGTCTCCGCTTCGAACTCGTCGGCGACGTGGTGCAACAGCCGCTCGTCGAAGTCGTCGCCGCCGAGCTGTTGGCGACCGTCGGTCCCCTGCACCTCGTACAGGTCCGCCTCGTGGGTGATCTCGACGACACTCACGTCGAACGTCCCGCCGCCGAGGTCGTAGACGGCAACCGTCTCGATGGGGTCCTCCCGGTCACGGAGGCCGTAGGCGGCACACGCCGCACTCGGCTCCGGCAGGAGTCTGAGCACGTCGACGCCGGCGTACTCCGCGGCCCGCTCCGTCGCACGGCGTGCTGGCTCCGGAAAGTCCGCCGGAACGGTCACCACCGCGCTCTCCGGCGTCGTTCCCAGCGAGTCGGCAGCGCTGTCGAGCACCTTCCGCAACACCAGCGCGGAGATCATCTCCGGCGTGTACTCCGTCAGCGTGTAGCTGTCGTCGTCGATCTCGAACGTCGTGTCCGTGCCCATCTCGCGTTTGACCGACGTGATCGTCGACCCCGGGTCCGTCTCCAAGTAGTCGACTGCCTCGTTGCCGACGATGACACGGTCGTCCCCCTCCGCGAACGTCACTGCCGACCGCATCGTGTGCTCTCCCTCGAAGTCGACTACCTCCGGAATCTCGCCGAGCTTCCGGGCTGCGGCCGTGTTCGTCGTCCCGAGGTCGATCCCTATCGAGGTCATTGGCGTGTGGTTCTCGGTCACGGCGTCTGCGGCTAAAAACTACCGGGTGACGCGACAGCAGTGTGGTCCGACGCACCGCACGTCGCGTCCGCGAATCGCGGTCCGACGCACCGCACGTCGCGTCCCGTCAGCTCACCCGCTGACGCGGGGTTCAGCGGTCTCGTTGCCGGTCTGGATCGTCACCGACTCGTTCTCGTAGACGACGATGCGGTCGATAACTTCGCCGTCGGCGTTCCGTTTGACGATGACGAGCTTCGGCTCGCGGTCCGTCCCGTCGTCGTCCTGTCGATCTCTGTCGACAGCCGCCCCAGTCTTGCCGCGGAGAATCTGCTTCACCTGCTGTGTCGTCTCGGCTTCTAACACGTCGGAGCTCTGTGCGTTGACGAAGGCGACGTAGCTGATCCCGCTGGCGTCGGTCGGGACGACGCGGAGTTCCCAGTACAGTGTCCCGTCGACGACCGCCGGAATCGGCTCACTCGGAGTGAAGCGGTCCCAGTCTGTTGTGCGGGCTGCCTGTCGCACGAAGTCTGCCGACTTCCGTGGACCGAGCAGTGTCGAGCCGGCCTGCGTGCCGAACCGCTCGAACCCACCCGTTCGCGGGTCGACGACCCACACCTCGCGGAGTCCCTGTGTCTCTCCGTACGGCTCCGCCGCGAGGAAGTAGGTGAGCCCCTCCTCAGTCCGTGTGAGGAACGGCTGTTCGTTCCCCTCTCCCGGCAGCGGCGCGAGTTCGATCTCCTCCTCGTGTGCGCCGACCACCGGCAGCGTGTTGACGATCCCGTTGCGGTAGCGCGTCGCCGCTACCTGCTCGCGGGCGAGATCGAACGGGTAGAGCCGCTGTTCCGACAACACCGGTTCGTTCTGCGCCTCCTGCGGGGAGAGGTGTCGAACCGTCCCGTCGCTGTCGATCAGTGCCACGCCACCCCACGTCGGTCGAGTGAACGGCACCGGAATCCGGAAGTCGAACACCGGCTTCGTGTACGGCACTGCGATGTACTGCTCGCCCTCGTGGACCACCATGAACGGCTCGTGGTAGTCGACGAGGTACGGCCCGGAGGTGTGGAGCTTCCACGTGTACGAGTCCGTGATCGCCATCCCGATTCCGGCCTGCAGGTCGCCGTCGACGATCCGCACCGACTTCCCCTTCTGCTCCATGTCGACCAACACCGTCCCGCTCTGTTGGTCCAGCAGTCGGTTGCGCGTCCCGTCGGGAGCGAGCGCGTAGCTCCAGTACGTCGTGCCGTTCAGCACCGTCACGTCACCGCCGACAGCTTTGAACCGCGAGGTCTGGAGTGAGTTGCTGGCGTACCGGTCCGCGACCGCCTTCGGCACGATTCGCGGGTGGTCGGCGTCGATCTCCGG
Source organism: uncultured Halobacteria archaeon (assembly GCA_937142015.1). GTDB lineage: Archaea > Halobacteriota > Halobacteria > Halobacteriales > Haloferacaceae > JAHENP01. The sequence goes on along the minus strand of CAKZQY010000041.1, from coordinate 3,756 downwards.
CAGCGCCGCTCGTTCTGCCGAGGTGTCCATCGTCACCTGCCCGAGCGCGGCTGTGCTGTACACGCCGCCGAGCGCGGTCGCTGCGAACAACACGACCACGCCGACTGTCGCTGTCGCCCGCAGCGCGTCCTCCGTCGAGGCACGCTGTGCGACGACGCGGTACGTGATCGCTGCCGCGACTACCGCGAACACCAACTCCGGTGTCGTGTACACACCCATCACGATGCCGTGGAGGAACGGCCGAATCAGGTACGCGATCCCGAGCGCGAGCAGTCCCAACACGACGAGCGCGACAACTGGACCCCACCCGGAGCCGCCTGTGACTCGCTCGGGACCGATTCCGTCTCCGTCGGGCGTCGACCCTCCCGACTCGCCGCCATCCGGGACTGGTCTCCCCGACTCGCCGCCGTCCGGTGTCGGTCCACCGGAGCCGTCTCTCTGTGAGTCGCTGTCGCTCATACCGTCAGGTCGACGCGACAGGTGAAGTAGTTTCAGGCTGTGTCTCTCTGCGTGTGGTCCGGGTTGTTCACGAATTCGACAACCGAATTTATAAGAATTACACGCGAAATAGTCCTAATCGAGGCGATTAACACAGTCCAGTTCGTACGGACGCGCAGAGATGCGACGCGAGTACACCGACGGAGGGGGAGAAGACGTGGCAGCCGTCGCTCGGGCAGGCGCCGCGGAGTCGGGAGTCGAGGGGTTGTTCGTGTTGGCAGGCGAGTCGGCACCGTTCGAGCCGACGGGAGCCGAGGCGGCGTCGAACCCGGCGACGTGGGAGGTCGACGTTCCCGTCTTCGGCGGTGTGTTCCCGGAGGTGATCCACGGCGGCGTGAAGACGGACGCCGGCACGGTCGTCGTCGGGCTGCCGGTGACACCGGAGCTCCAGACGGTGACCGGGCTCGACGACGACAGCGTCGGGATCGTGGAACAGCTCGACCCGACGGCGTTAGAGCGCGGCCACGAGACGGCGTTCGTGCTCGTCGACTCCTACGCGGGGCGGGTCGGCGAGTTCGTCGACAGGCTGTTCGACACCTACGGCGTCGAGGTGACGTTCGTCGGCGGCGGCACCGGGTCGCTCGACGGACCCGAGGGGCCGTCGTTGTTCACGGACGCGGGACCGCTCGACGCCGGCGCAGTCGTGGCGTCGACGACCCTGTCCAGTTCGCTCGGCGTCAGACACGGCTGGGAGGAGATCGCGGGGCCGCTGCGCGTCACCGACTCCGACGGGCGGACGATCCAGACGCTCGACGGAGAGCCGGCGTTCGACCAGTACAGTGAGATCGTCGCCAGCCACGCGGGCCGGTCGGTCGACCCGGACGACTTCTTCGAGTCGGCCAAGGCGTACCCGTTCGGGATCAGTCGCGTCGGCGGCGAGATCATCGTCCGTGACCCCTACCAAGTCCACGAGGACGGCAGTATCGACTGTTTCGGCGCGGTGCCGGAAGGCGAGTTCGTCCACGTCCTCCACGGTGACTCCGACCGACTCGTCTCTGCCGCCCGGGCGGCGCGCGACGAGGCCGCCAGCGGTGACGACACGGGAACGGCTGGAAGTGAGGACGTGACAGCACCAGAAGAGAGTCTGTTCTTCTTCGACTGTATTTCGCGGGTGTTGTACCTCGAAGACGGGTTCTCCGAGGAGTTGGGAGCCATCGGCGGCGACGGCGAGCCGGCAGTCGGCGCGCTGACGATCGGTGAGATCGCCAACGACGGTCACGGTCACTTAGAGTACTACAACAAGACGGCCGTCGTTGCAAGCTTGACCGACCGATGAACTCACGACAGGAGCGCGTTCAGGTACTCTACGAGATCTCCTTAGCCGTCGGTCGCGGGAGCGATCTGACGGAGACCGCCCGCGAGGCGCTGTCGGCGTACCTCCGCAAGCTGAACTGTTCGGCCGGGGCGGTGTTGGCCCGCCGGGACGGCCCGGACGGGGAAGCGCAGTACGAGCCGGTCGCGGCGATTCCCGCCCGGCCGACGGTCAACGACGGCTACCAGCACGCGGTGTCGTGGCTCCGCGACACGGAAGCGCCGGCGCTCCCCGAACTGCTCACGGTCGACGACAGCACCGCGGCGTACCTGATGGAACTACCCGGCTTCGGTGTGCTCGTGTTGGTCACGCCCGGGCCGATCATCGACGACGACACGGTCGGCGCGCTCGGTGCGCTCAACCGGAAGCTCGCGGACGCGTGCCGAGCGGAACAGGTACAACGGGAGCTCCGCGCGCAACGCGACAGGTTCGAGGCCGTCGTCGAGACGGTGCCGGAGCCGATGGTCCACGTCGTCACCCGCGACGGCGACTCCGTCGTCCGTGACGTGAACTCCGCCTTCGAGACGACGTTCGGCTACGAGCGCCACGAAGCGCGCGGCTCCGAGCTGGACGAACTGCTCGCAGGCGGTGAGAACGGTCGGTACAGCGCGAGCGAGGAGCACGAGGAAGACGAGCGCGCGGCAGACGAGAGTCCCACGGACGCTGGCGGAGCCGGAGAGAGAGAAGTAGTCGACGGCGGGCAAGGCGAGACGGTGAGTCGCGGCACACAGTCGGCGGAGGACGAGCAGTCGGCAGGGTACGAGCAGTCGGCGTTGAGTTCTCGCGGGGCAGCGACGGCCGTCGACACGCCACAGAATCCGGACACCTCGTGGGTGCGGAGCGAGACACCGGTCAAGCGGGAGGTCAGACGGCAGACACCGGACGGGGAGCGCGTATTCAGACTACGGACGGTGCCGGTCCCATCGCCGGACAACGACCACGAACAGTTCGGGTTGTACATCGACATCACGGACCAGCGGCGGCGACAGCGGACACTCGAACGGCTCTACCAGACGGTACAGGAGTTCTTCGACGCGCCGGACCGCGAGACAGTCTGTCGACGCGCGGTCAAAGCGGCCGCGGAGGTGCTCGACTTCTCGACGTGTGGCGTCCACCTGTACGACAGAGAGAGGGAGGGACTCGAGCCGGTGGCGACGACCGGCGTCTCGGACGCGTTCGACGAGGAGACGGACGCACCGACGTACACGGACCCAGACACGGTGGTCTGGGAGGCGTACCGGACGGGTGAGCCAGTGGTCATCGCCGACACGGAGACGTTCGCCGGGCAGCTCCCGGACGAGGACACACCCGTCCGGTCGGCGCTGGTGCTCCCGCTGGGCAACCACGGTGTGTTCATCACTTCCTCGCAGACCCCGAACGCCTTCGACGAGTCGGATCAGTACTTCGGGAAGCTGCTGGGGCGGATGCTCCAGACGGCACTCGACCGGACGGAGCGAGAACAGTCACTACAGTCGGTCCAGTCGGCGACACGCTCGCTGGTGACGGCGTCCGACGCCGAGGCGATCGCGGAGTCGCTGGTCACGCGCGCGGCAGAGACGATCAGCGCGCCGTACGTCGGCGTCTGGCGACACGAACCGGGCGAACGGCTGCTCCGTCCGGTGGCACAGACCGCTGTCGCGGCGGAGCTGTTCGAGCGTGCGCCCGCCTTCGGGCCGGGCGACAGCATCGCGTGGGAGGTGTTCCGCGAGGGGGAAGCGCGGCTCGTCGACCACGTCGCCGCAGCGGAAGCGGCCTACGACCGAGACAGCCCGATGCAGTCGGAGATCATCGTCCCCTTGGGCAGCTACGGCGTGTTGACTGCCGGATCGAAGCTCACGAACGACTTCTCACAGGAGGAGTTCGAACTGCTCCAGACGCTAGCCCTAAGCGCGGAGTCGGCGCTCCAAATCGTCGGGAAGCAACGAGAACTCGACGTGTTAGACGAG
>CAKZQY010000040.1 GCA_937142015.1 uncultured Halobacteria archaeon | reverse complement strand
CCGACGACTGACAGCGGGCACCGCAGCGACGTGATACCGCCCGATACCGCAGAAGTCACGGAAAATCACTACGCACGACCGTATCAGTCGGGGCCACTGTCGGACTGGGGCGAACTCGCCGACAGGATCGTCTCCGTGCTCCTACAGTTCGGCGAGGTGGGTTTCGACCTCGTCGTAGTCCGGGAACTGCGGCCACTCGCTTGCGACCCACGCGTACTGGATCGTTCGGTCGTCGTCGATCAGGAACACGGCCGGGCGGTGTTCGGTGATACCAGTCATCCCGTCGAGGTCGTTCTCCACGCCGTACGCGTCCGCGAGGTCGGCTGCAGGGTCGGAGAACAGCCGGTAGTCCATCTCGCGGTCCTCGATCAGTCGCTTGTGGGCGTACGGCGTCGAGATGGAGACGCCGACGACCTGTGCGTGCTCGCCCCACTCGCGGTCGCGGATCTCGTTCCACACGTACGTCCCGGGGAACGCGCCGTCCATCGTGTAGAAGACGAGCGCGACCGGTCCCTCGTCTGTCAGCTCGGAGAGACTCGCGTCGGCCCAGTCTTCCGCGCCCACCAGCGGCCGCGTGAAGTCGGGTGCCGTGTCACCAGCCTCCGGGTGGTCTGTCCCCGGGAGCTCGACGACGTCGAACTCCATCGTCAGTCTCCCCCTGCGGCCGCCTCTGTCGTCGTGTCGTCTGTCGCCTCCGTCGACCCGTACGTGTTGTCGAGGTAGTCGACGATGTTGGCCGACTCCGACATCGTCACGCCGGTGTTGCGGTCGACGAGCGCCGGCACCGTCCGCTTGCCCGTCAGCCGTGCGACCACGTCGCGGTCGGAGTGCATCGGCTCGACGAACCGCGACTCGTACTCGATGTCGTACGCGTCGAGTGTGCGTACCACCCGCTCGCAGAACGGACAGGCCTGAAGTCGGTACAGCGTGATCGCCGTCTCGTCGTCTGCTGTCGCTGCCATACGACGCTGTAGGAGGTGAACGGGCCTAATCCCTTCGCGTCCGAAAGTGGCTGGCGCACGACCGAGCGCGAGCGACAGTCTCACCAACAACCGAGTGCGAGCGATAGTCTCCCCAGTGCGACCAGACACGAGCAGTAGTCTCCCAGGAAACCGAGGTCGGACCCGCCACGAGAGACGCCAGAGAGGACAACCCTTAACCGGAGTGCCGGCGAAATGACCGGTCGTATGGACTTGTCGTCGGTGTTCGCAGCTCTCGCGTTCGATACCCTCCTCCAACTGGGTGGTGTAGTGGACACACTCCCGATCAACGACACGACGATCACGATCGGTGGGTCGCTGTCGATCCTCGTGTTGATCGCTCTCTCGGCGTTCTTCTCCTCCTCGGAGATCGCCATGTTCTCGCTGGCGAGCCACCGTGTCGAGTCGCTGGTCGAGGAGGGCCGCCCCGGCGCAGACACGGTGAAGGAACTGAAAGACGACCCGCACCGACTGCTGGTGACGATTCTCGTCGGCAACAACATCGTCAACATTGCGATGTCGTCGATCGCCACCGGACTGTTCGCGCTGTACATGTCACAGGGACAGGCCGTCTTCGCGGCGACGTTCGGCATCACCGCGCTGGTGTTGCTGTTCGGTGAGTCGGCCCCGAAGAGCTACGCCGTCGAGAACACGGAGTCGTGGTCGTTGCGGATCGCCAAGCCGCTGAAGCTGTCCGAGTACGTTCTCTACCCGCTGATCGTCACGTTCGACTACCTCACGCGGATCGTCAACCAGATCACCGGTGGGCGCTCCGCCATCGAGACCTCCTACGTCACCCGCGACGAGATTCAGGACATGATCCAGACCGGGGAGCGGGAGGGCGTCATCGACGAGGAGGAACGGGAGATGCTCGACCGGATCTTCCGGTTCAACAACACGATTGCGAAGGAGGTGATGACCCCGCGGTTGGACGTTCACGCCGTCTCGAAACAGGCCAGCGTCGAGGAGGCAATCGAGACGTGCGTGCAGGCGGACCACGAGCGCGTGCCAGTCTACGAGGGGACACTCGACAACATCATCGGCGTGGTCAACGTCCGCGACCTCGTCCGCGCCCGCTACTACGGCGAGGGCGACCCCGGGTTGGACGACGTGGTGAAGCCGACACTCCACGTGCCGGAGTCGAAGAACGTCGACTCGTTGCTCGAAGAGATGCAGGAGTCCCGCGTGCAGATGGTGGTCGTCATCGACGAGTTCGGCACCACGGAGGGACTGATCACCCTCGAAGACGTGGCCGAGGAGATCGTCGGCGAGATTCTCGAAGGCGACGAGGACGAGCCGTTCGAGTTCGTCGACGACGACACGGTGCTCGTCCGCGGCGAGGTGAACATCGACGAGGTGAACGAAGTGCTCGGGATCGACCTCCCGGAGGGCGAGGAGTTCGAGACGCTCGCCGGGTTCGTGTTCAACCGCGCAGGACGGCTGGTCGAAGAGGGCGAGGAGATCAGCTACAACGGCGTCGACATTCGCATCGAGAGCGTGGACAACACGCGTATCATCCGTGCTCGGGTGTCGATCACCGACGAGCACGAACAACACCCTGTCGAGGAAGACGCCGGTGTCGAAGCCGAGAGCTGATAGGGTCGTGCGTAGAGATTTTCGAGTGGGTGCCGAGTACCGGACGGTACCGCGCTGTTACTACGGCTGTGAGTCGAGTCGGCGGTAACTATCTACGCACGACCCTGTGAACCAGACGAGGTGAGTGGACGAGACGGATCGAGATCGTCGCTCACACGGCGTGTCGAGCAGATCGAGCTCGTCGCTCACACGGCGTGTCGAGACAGGTCGAGATCGTCGCTCGTGCGAATCTGCGGTGTCAGCGGCGGATCTCGCCGGCGAGAGCGTGTGACGTGCTATCGTCCCCCTGATCAATCTTTAAGCGATTCCCAGCCCACTGTACTGTTGGAGGCAACACACAATGTCAGAGTACGAACTCGATCCACTCCCGTACGAGTACGACGCGCTGGAACCGCACATCTCCGAGCAGGTGCTGACGTGGCACCACGACACCCACCACCAAGGCTACGTGAACGGCTGGAACAGCGCGGAGGAGACGCTGGCCGCCAACCGGGACGACCACGACTTCTCGTCGTCCGCGGGTGCGATCCGCGACGTGACCCACAACTCCTCGGGACACATCCTCCACGACCTGTTCTGGCAGAACATGTCACCGGAGGGTGGGGACGAGCCGGAGGGTGACCTCGCCGACCGCATCGCGGAGGACTTCGGCTCCTACGAGGCGTGGGAGGGCGAGTTCCGCGCGGCAGCCTCCGACGCGTCCGGCTGGGCGCTGTTGGTGTACGACAGCTTCTCGAACCAGCTCCGCAACGTCGTCGTCGACAACCACGACGAGGGTGCCGTCTGGGGTGCCCACCCGATTCTCGCACTCGACGTGTGGGAACACTCCTACTACTACGACTACGGCCCGGACCGCGGCGACTTCGTCGACAACTTCTTCGAGGTCGTCGACTGGGAGGAGCCGAGCGCCCGCTACGAGCAGGCTGTCGAGCTGTTCGAGTAACGTCGGACACGACGAGCCGTCGGCAGGTCGGTCGGTCTC
>CAKZQY010000039.1 GCA_937142015.1 uncultured Halobacteria archaeon | reverse complement strand
CGCTCTGATCGCCGGCACGAGTCACCACGGCGGTAAAGACTCGCAGTAATCACTAGTGACGTTCGTCGGTGACCGCGACCCGCCGCCTGCCGAGCGCGGGTTTCGACGACTGACGAGATTCCTATCGACAGGCAAATAAGCCAGTTACACGAAGAGGAGAGCTATGACAAGCGTCGGGATCGACGCCGTCGAGGTCTGGACGGGCAAACTGAAGCTCGACCTCCCGAACACGTTCGCCCCCCAGAAGGGCGACGATCCGGAGAAGTACACGAAGGGACTCGGGCTGGAGGCGTCTTCGTTCCCAGACACCTACGAGGACATCGTGACGATGGGCGCGAACGCGGCAAAGCGCCTGATGGACCGGAAGGGGCTGACGCCGGCAGACATCGGTCGCATCGACGTGGCGACGGAGTCGGCGTTCGACAACTCCAAGCCGGTGTCGACGTACGTCGCCGGCTGTCTCGAGCAGGTGTACGACGGCGACTTCCACCACGCCAACAAGGGTGAACGGAAGTTCGCCTGCGTCGCCGGCACGCAGTCCATCGACGACGCGTACAACTGGATCGCCGCAGGTCGCAACCGTGGTCTGGCGGCGCTCGTGATCGCCACGGACACGGCGCTGTACGCGCGTGACTCCTCCGGCGAGGCCACGCAGGGTGCCGGCGCGGTGGCGATGCTGATCGACGAAGACCCCAACCTCGTGGAGCTGTCTCACGAGCAGGGGTACGGGAGCGCGGACGAGACGGACTTCCTGAAGCCCCAACAGCAGTTCCCCAGCGTCGACGGGAAACGCTCGATGCAGGTGTACCTCGCGCGGATGCGTGAGGCCGTCGAAGACCTCGAAGCCCAGCTCGACGAGCCGCTCCACCCCGAGGACTTCGTCTACGTCCCGTTCCACACCCCGTTCCCGGGGATGGTGCGGAAGGCGGGACTGCTCGGCTACCGACACATCCTCCGAGACACGGACATCGAAGACGAGGTGGCCGAGGAGATCGGTCGACAGCCCCGCGAGGAGTCGTTCGACGACCGAGAGTCCTACGAGGAGGCGATCCAGTCGTACATGGACGAGCTGAAACGCACCGAGCAGTACCGGAGCTGGTACGACGCGACTATCGAGCCGACGCTGAACATCTCCCGACAGGTCGGGAACTGGTACACGGGCTCCGTCCACATCGCCCGGGCCAGCGCGCTGCAGGCGGCCGCAGAAGCCGGACGGGCGCTCACGGGCGAACGGATGCTGGTGGCGTCGTACGGCTCCGGCGCGCAAGCGGAGGTCCACGCCGAGACGGTCTGTGACGGGTGGCGCGAGGAGATCGGCGCGCTCACCATCGACGAACAGCTCCAACGACGCTACGACCTCTCCTTCGAGGAGTACGAACGTGTCCACGACGCCCACAACCACGACCTCGACACCGAAGTCGAGGAGTTCACCCAACCCTCCGGAGAGTTCGTCCACGCCGGCTGGGGGCGGATGAACGAACGTAAGTACGAGTACGTGGAGTGAACTGACAAACCGGTCGTTCACGTGACGCACAATACAATCGGTCAATCAAGTAGTCGGAGCCCGTACGAGGCGTCGTGACAGAGTCAGTCGCCCGACCGCGGTCGATCCCCGCGGCAGCGTTGTCGGAAGCGCTGTCTGGACACGATACGCTGCTCGTCGAGTTCTACACAGAAGGGTGTGGAATCTGTGCGTCGATGGACCCCGTACTGAACAACGTCGCCCGCGAGACGGGCGTGGAGACGGTGTTAGTCAACCCGCGCGAGGAGCCGGGATTGATCGACGAGCACCAGATCACCAGCGTGCCGACGCTGGCGCTGTTCCGCGACGGCACGGAGGTCGCACGACTCGCAGAGGGGTTCGTCGGCGGCGAAGACCTCGCGGCGTTCGTGCGCGAGCACCGGTGAGTCACGTCTCGTGTCTCTCGATTCGTCGTCGGTCCCCGTCGGAGACTGGTCGTTCTGTCGGAACACGTCACTCCGTCGACGTGTGTCTCTCTGTCGGAACCTCCCTCGACGCCAACGTTCATACTCGCTGGCTACTCAGGAGGCAGTGTGTCAGTGTACAGGCGGGGACAAGGCGACTGCCCCGGGGCTTGACCCCGAGGGTGAAGCCGACACTCCTCATCCAAACGCAATGTTTAATACGA
>CAKZQY010000038.1 GCA_937142015.1 uncultured Halobacteria archaeon | reverse complement strand
GTCGGTGGTGAGTCGTCCGAGAGCGTCGGTGGCGAGTCGTCCGAGGGCGTCGGTGGCGAGTCGTCCGAGAGCGTCGGTGGCGAATCGTCTGGTGGCGTCAGTGGAGAGTCGTTCCCCGGAACGACAGCCCCAAGCCGTCGGGAGCCGAGAGAGTAGTCGTGCGTCGGTACGAGCGAGTCGTCGCTGTCGTGGTCGCGGCGCTGAGTCGCGCGAACGTCATCGAACAGCAGCGTCTCCGCGAGACGGTCGCGCTGTCGTGGCCGCGGATCGTGACCGGCTTCTCCATCATGTCGAAGCGCACGGTCGACCTGGCGATCGTCGGCGTCGCCGTCGGTGCGGAGGCGGTCGCGGGGCTCGCGCTCGCCAACGCCTTCTGGACGGTCGGGAAACTCGCGTTCATCGGGCTGGCGGGTGGCACCATCGCGTTAGTCTCACAGAACTACGGCGGCGAAGACGAGGACCGCGCGGCGGCCGTCGTCGCGGCGAGTCTCCTCACGGCGGTCGTGCTCGCGGTTCCGGTCGTCGCGGCGTTCGGACTCGCCGCAGAGCCGCTGGTCGCTCTCGTCGGCGGGAGTCCGGCGGCGACGGCGTTCGGCGCGACGTATCTCGCGGTCGTCGCGCCCGGGATTCTCTTCGAGGCGGTGAATCTCGTCGCCTCCCGGACGTACGCCGGTGTCGGTGACACGGTGACTCCGATGGGGGTCCGGGCTGCGGGCGCGGTCCTGAACGTGATCTGCTCGGCCACGCTCGTGTTCGGGCTCGGGATGGGTGTTCTCGGCGCGGCGCTGGGCACCACCGCTGCGACTGGACTGGTGACGCTCGTCTTCGCGTGGGGGCTGACTGGCCGCGACTACGTCGCCGGACGCGGCGGGAGTCCGTTACCTGTCGGGTGGGGGACAGTGCCCGACAGCGCGCTGTTCCGCCAACTGCTGCGCGTCGGCGCGCCGCTGGTCGCCCGTCGGGTCGCACAGGGGCTGATCGTGTTCCCGCTGTTGGCCGTCGCCGCGACGTTCGGACCGGTCGCCGTCGCTGCGGTGGGTGTCGCACGACAGGTCCGCCAGCTGCTGAACAGCTTCACGTGGGGGTTCTCCATCGCCGCCTCCACGCTCGTCGGTCAGGCGCTGGGTGCCGGCGAGGAGGACCGTGCGGTCGCGTACGGCCGCGAGATAACCAACCTCTCCGTCGTGATCTACCTGTTCGCCGGCGCGGCCGTCCTCCTCCTCGCCGACCCGATCGCCTCGGTGTTCGTCGACGACGACGCGACCGCCCAGACTGCCGCCTTCGTCGCCGTCGCCGCAGTGAGTTCGGTTCCGCTGGGGGTCGACGGGTCGATCAGCGGGACGCTCCGCGGTGCCGGTGACACCCGTGTTCCGTTCGTCGCAACCTTGGCGGGGCTGTACCTCGTCGCGCTGCCGACTGCGTACCTCGGAACTGTCACCACGCTCGGTGTCACTGCGCTCTACCTCGCGCTGGTCGCCGAGACTGCCGCGCCGATGGTCGTCAACCTGCTCCGGTTCCGGAGCGGCGTGTGGCTCTCCGTCGCCCGTGGACTGAACTCTGGTGAGGAGCGCGTGGATGTCGACCCCGACCCGGTCGACTGACGCTGTCGGTTGTGTGCTTCACCAACGCTGTCTCTACAACCCGTTACGGCCCGAACGTTGGGGGTGTCGACCAGTCGGCGAAGCTCCCCTCGAAGAACGTCTCCGCTTGGCGGTCGACGTACGCCCGTTGTGTCGCGTGGATCGCAGCGTGGAGGTCGTCACCGTGGGCGAGTCGCTCGGCGACGAGCGCGTGTTTCCAGCCTGCAGGCGTCAGGCCCCGCCGGACACGGTCCGCCAGCGGCGCGAGCAGCGCCTCCGCTCGCTCGGTGTCGGTGTGGGTCGCCAGCCCACGCTCGGCCGCGGCCAGCAGTTCGTCGTAGATCGTGGCTCCGTCCGTCGTCTCGTCGCCGTCGCGCGTGATCCAGCGGAGGTCTGCGTCGATGCCGTCGCGGGCGGCCGCGTAGAAGTTCTCGCGTGCGGTCGTCCAGTCCAGTTCCCGGACCGGGTGACGAGTCGCGCGGAGTCCCTCCAGTGCGCCCGTGAACGCCGCCTGCAGCGCAATCGTGTCCCGCAGCGTCGGCTGTCCCGGCAGTGGTCGGAACTCGATACGGACGTTCGCAGCCTCACGGGTCCGCCCGTCGAACACCGGTCTGACCCACCGCCAGAACGTGCCGTGTTTCTGCCGGAACGCGGCGAACGCGTCGTCGAACCGACTGCCGCGCTCGACTTCCATCGGCACGACCGTCTCGTCGGCGACGACGGCGTCGACTGCCGCCTCAACTGTCGCCACGTCGTCGGGGAACCGCACTTTCTCGACACCCGGGGCGTTACAGGAGCTCTCGAACACGCTGACGCGCGTCTCGTGCCACTCGTCGCGGAGAACGTCGCCTGAACTCGCCTCGGAGTTGTACAACGACGGGGGCAGGAACGGTGAGTTGACCGCGAGCGCGAGCAGCGGTCCGGCGATCCGGAGCGCGTACCGGAAGTACGTCGGCAGCGTCGCCGCCTGCGGGAGCTGGTAGTGGGGCTGGATCGAACTGATCAGACTCTCCGGCATCACGGAGTCGGCGTCGAGCGTGGCGTGCGGTGTGTCGACACGACAGCCCATCGGCGTGTCCGTGTTCCCCATCGCGTGGTAGCGCGCCGCGTCACTCATCTCGACCGCGACTGTCAGCCCGTCGTCGGTGACACTCTCGGTGAGGTAGGCCGTAGCCGACCGACCGCGCGGCGGAATCGTCCAGATCCCGTCGCTCACGAGTCTGCACCCGTTCGCCCGGAGTACTGGCCCGACGGACTGGAGTCGTGCCTCGATCTCCGCTCGCTGTGCTGCGATTCCGGCCTCGGTCGCCGGCTGTGGAGTCGTACACAGCTCGGCGTTGTGGAGTCCTAACTCCTTCTCGAACCCCGGCGCGGACAGGACGCGCCGCGGCACTCGTTCGAGTGTCCCGCACACGCGACCGTCTGGACGGGTGCCGTGTCCCACTCCTGCTGTCTCCGTGCCGTCGTCGGTGTCGGCCTGACTGGAATCGCTGTCTGTACCGTCGGTGTCACTGTCACGTCGGTTGGTGACGCCACTGTCTGTACCGTTGGTTCCGCTGTCACGTCGGTCAGTGTCACTGTCACGTCGGTCGGCGACGACAGCGTAGAACTCGTACTCCAGTCCAATTTTCGCGGTCGGGTTGTCGAACGTCCCGGCAGCGATCTCACTCTTCACCGTCTCTGCGTCCGCCTCCACGTGCGACTGGAACGCCGTCGGGTCGGTACCGAGCACGGCTTCCACCTCGCGCCCGATCCGTGTCTCCGCCACAGACGCACACCACTGCCGAACGACAAAAACGCGGTGGTCAGTGCAGATTGCGCCAAAATTCGACCGACTCTCTCGGCTGACGGGGCCGGTCAGGCCGCTGTCTCTGCGGCGGTGAACAGCAGTTCCACGCTCGTCCCACGGCCCTCCTCCCGGTCGTGGACCGCGAACTCGCCACCGAGCCGGCGGGTGAGCCACTGGACGGTCCACAGTCCGAGTCCGCTGCTGTGGACGATCTGTGTCTCCGTGCCGCGTTCCAACACTTCGAACTCCTGGTGGGGGATGCCCGGGCCGTCGTCGTCGACGCGGATTCGCACGCGTCCGTCGCCGGTCTCCTCGACCGAGAGTGACACCGTCGGGTCGGCGGTGTCCGTGTGTTCGACGGCGTTCTCGACGAGAATCTCCACCGCGAGGCGGATTGCCACCCGGTTGCCCGTGATCGTCGCGTCCGTGCTGTCGAGTGCGAGTGTCGCCGTCTCGTACCGCTCGGTGTACCGCTCCCACACCTCGGTGACGACGTCGTCGACGTCGACTGTCTCCGTCGACGGCTCCTGTCTGACGGCTCTGTCGAACTTCCGTGCGGTCTCCGCGAGCGAGTAGAGGTCCTCGGAGGCGGTCTGGATTTCGCGGGCGCTGGCGCGTGCCTCCTCGATCCTGAATCCGCTCGCCTCGCGCAACAGCTGTTCGAGCAGTTCCACCTCCGACTGGAGTGTCTCGGAGGCGTTCGTCGCCTCCTCCAAGACGGCGAGGAGTTCCTGTTGTTTGGCTTCGAGTCGCGCTGGAAAGTCGAGTCTGCCGAGCTCCCGGCCGAGTCGGTCGGCGTGACCGAGCACGACGTTGAGCTTGTTCCGGATGTTGTGCCGGAGCATCCGGTTCATGACGGTGAGTCGCTGTTCCCGCTCTTTCGAGACTGTGATGTCGCGGACGACCCCCCGAATTACCGGCGAGTCGCCGTCACTGACGCGTTCTCCGCTCAGACGTACCCACCGCTGGGTTCCCTCGGCCGTCCGGCGACGAACTTCCAGCTCGAACCCCTCGCCGGTGTCCCGGCACCGTTCGGCGGCCGCACGAATCTCGGCTCTGTCCTCCGGGTGGTAGTACTCCAACAGCTCCTCGAACGACTGGCTGTAGCTGTCGTCACCGTGGAGTCGTCGCATCCCGACAGTCCCCTCGACCGTCTCCGTCTCCAAGTCTAGCTCCCAGCCCCCGACGTCTGCGAGCGTCTCGTTCTCGATCATCCACTGGAGGCGTTCCTCTCTGCGCTTCAGCGCCGTCGCGTCGTCGAGTCCGACGACCACCCGCTCGACGGTCCCGTCGTCGTCGAGCACCGGCGCGGAGTGACTCGACAGCCACCGTCGACTCCCGTCGGGGAGCTCGATCCAGTGTTCGAACCCCAACACGGGCTCGCCGGTCTCCAACACGCGGGTGACCGGGTGTTCCGACTCCGGAATCGGCGTCCCGTCCTCGTAGAAGATATGCCACTCCGGGTGATCGTACGTGCGGTCGGTTATTTCCCCGCGTTCGAGGCCGAGAATCTCCGTCGCCCGCTCGTTCGCGGTGGTGATCTCGCCCGACGGCTCCACCACGACGATGCCGACCGGACTCACTTCGAGCACTCGCGTGAGGAGGTCGGGCCGTTCCGTCTGCGCCGGAGCTGCCGTCGCCTCCGTCGCACACCAGAGCACGTGAGTCGGACCACTCTCGGTGTCGGCCTCCCCGACTGGGCTGAGTTGCGCGTCGAACTGCTGCTCGTCTCGATCCGGTAGCTCGTAGGTGACTGTCTGTCGGTCTCCAGTGGCGACCGTCCGTTCGACCGCTCCGCACAGTCGCTCGGCGACGGACTGCTCGAACGTGTCCCACAGGTCGTCACCTACCGAGACGGAGAGACTGTCGTGAAACGACTCCCCGTCGTCGGGGAACAGGACGAACTGGCCGTCGCTGTCGAGAACCGCTGTGGCGTCGTCACTGCCGCCCGCGAACGCTGCGAGTAACGCCTCGGGTGACGGCGACTCACTCATCGTAGTCCCGAGCCTGTTCCGGTGGGCTCACTCGTCGTCCCGGATTCCCGGTCTGCCGTCCTGCGTTCCCGGTCTGCCATCCTGCGTTCCCCGTTTGCTGTCGCGCGTTCCCCGTCTGCCGTCTCGTGTTCTCTCTCCCGACTGTCTCTCGCCTGTCTCCGAACACAGTGAAAACGGTTTCTCCCGTGTCACCTAAGTGTTGTGACTAGAGAGGCAGACTACGTAGTATTCTCGTAAGCAATCTTGACATCCTCCACACGGCTGAAGCCGTGGGATTCCCACGTTGGGATATTGTG
>CAKZQY010000037.1 GCA_937142015.1 uncultured Halobacteria archaeon | reverse complement strand
CTCGCAGGGGTGCGCGTGGAGAAGGCTGGAGCAGTCCGTCGCGCACGATCACCCTCGGCGGGCTGTCACCGGACCGGACAACTCGTCGATACCCCGCCGAACCTGTCGACGGCCGCATCCGTCAGGTGTCACTCGACGGTGAGGTACGTCAGGAGTTCACTGCGGGCGGTCTCGACGGTGTTGTCGTCGAGGAGCGCCGGCTGTGGGTCGATTGCGTCGTCTTTCAGCGTCACGACAGCCCACGGAGAGACGTAGGAGGTCCGTGGCAACTCCCCCTGCCGGAATCGGGCGTCGGTGAGTTCGATAGCTGCCGACCGCTCGGTGGTGGTGATCCCGAGGGCGATGTACTCCTCGCCGGAGAACGGGAGCGTGTCGTTGGAGACGACGAGGTACGGCCGTCGTGGCGTGTTTCCGAACGGATCAGTAGCGACGACGACGGCTCCCTGTGGGTAGGTCACGTGTCCTCCGCTTCGTCGCTCAGGTCGGGTAGGTCGTCGTCCCAGTCGTCCGTGCGGGCGTAGTAGTCGCCGGCGAACCGGTCTGCGGTCGCCGTCAGACCGACGACCGACGCCGTTGCGGCTGCGAGGCGGTCGTCTTCGACGGCTGCCCAGTACGGCTGTTTGTGACGAACCAGACCAGCGCGTTCCAGTCGTGCGAGCGTCGGACCGACACTCCCCTCCGGGACACCGGTCTCGCGGGCCAACTCCCCCGGTGTGTAGCCGATTCCCTCGTGATCGAGGAGGAAAGTGAGCAACTGGCGTGCGTTGGTCCCCTCCGACAGGTCGACGCCCGGTGTCTCTGGGTCGTGGCTCTCGAAGTCGACTGGCATCGTACCTCAGTTGTAATTCAGCTGTATTAGCAATTCCGCACGTTCGGTGGGGTGACGGGGCCACACGAACACGACAGACGGTGAACGGCGACGCGACTCCTGATAGTGATTACTGCGAATAGTTCCACGGACGGCGTCGAAAATCGACGGCTCAGACGCTCTGATCGCCGGCACGAGTCACCACGGCGGTAAAGACTCGCAGTAATCACTATAACTCCCGGTCTCTGGAACGGCACAGACGACGGCGACGTGGTTCCCCTCCGCGACGGTCGTGGCCACGCGACCACCGTAGCCGCCGGTGTCGTCCGCGATCTCGGCGGTGATGTCGACTGTCTCGACTGCTGGAATCTGTCGATAGAACACTGTGTCGTGACCGGTGAAGCGGACTTCTGCCGCGACCTGCCTGCGAGCGGCGGGATCGAGTTCGGCGACGCGCTCGCTGCGGTGGTCGGCGTCCGGCGGAACGCCCACGTCGGCGGCCGCCAACACGCGCCGTCTGGCGGCGTCCGACGGAAGTGTGTCGAGCAAGTCTGCGGCGTCGGGGTCTGCTGTCGTCGGATCGAGCGGGAGTTGCACACTCGTAGGGGTCGCTGAATGTACTTGTAGCTTCCTTCCGACCGTAAGGGCTGGAATCTGTGATGGTGACGTGAGACCTCTCCGACCGGTGTCGAGGGCCTGCCCGGTATCGAAGTGTCGGGTCTCGCCTGTCTCACTGGTCGTGCGAACGGATGTCACACAAGGTATTTGAATCGGATTGGCTAGCTAGCGACCATGTCGGCAACGTACTATCACTATACGGTGTGGGTCGAAGAGAGTGACGACGAGGACAGCGGCGAGACAGTACGGCAGGACCCACGAGATACTCTAGACCGTCCATTCCTGCCAGACAGGGATACAGACGGATCAGATAAAGAGGACGACAGCACGGAGGAAGACTCGGACGGTTCGGATGAAGAAGAGAACGGCACGGAGGAAGACGAGGCTGGGAGTGACACCTTCGGCGACGTTGTCGAGAGACTGTCAGACGGGGACGACAACGAGTATATCGTCGCTTTCGAGAGCGTGTACACAAATAATGACACCATATCAGAAGCGTACTACGGCAAAGTCCAGCGGAAGTACCCCGTAAGTGAACAGGAGGGAGAAGACGGCGAGTCGCTTGTTCCGCTGGAAGAAAATGTCGAAGATAGTCTAGAAGATGGATCTGTCGCCCCTCGGGACTTCCGGTCGGCTAGGACGGGCTTCCTCTATGGCGACGACTGTATCCACGTACTCATTGAGTCACGACCAGGTCTTCCGGGGATTGGGAAAATACAGATTTATCTCACACAACAGTTAGAGAACAGTGAGAAGCACACGGTCTCCTACGAGTACAAAGATCGGGTATTCTCTTCCGAGAGAGTGCAGGCACTACTAGATGCCGACCTTGACGAGGCAACACTGAGCTTCGTTCGGAACCCTAGCGAGTGCAGTGCGGGCAAACTGGATGTAGATGATTCTCTGGTTGACGCCACACCGGGAGACTATCGGCTCGATTTCAAAATCGCAGGAGGTCGTACAGACATCGACAAGCTCCAGGTCAGAGACGCTCTCTCTGAGCCACTGGGCGTTGATTCAGAGAACATGGAGGCGGTTTTGACCGACGAGGATGTCCGGAGTGATTTTGAAAGTCTCAGAATCTCGGGCGAGAACGGTGTAGAGATCACCTTCACGAACAACGTAGACTCGGAGCAAATAAGCAATCTTGGCGACAGTTATCTCAGTGACGAACTCGGGCAAAAACTGGTCGACACAATAAAGGACAGACTTTCCGGAGACAGCACAGACGACGACGGTACAGACAAGCAACCGGGAGCAGACGGCGACGAAGATGGGGACACGGAGGACAGCGACGACGGAGCAGGTGACAGCGATGGAGGCGAGGACGGCGAGGGAGACCACGACGACGCAGACGACGCAGGCGACGCTGCGGACGACGAGACGGAAGACAGCAACCCGGAGGGAGCGGACGAGTGAGCAGTCGGGCGGTGAGACACGAGCAGTGTGCTGACACACGAGCGGTCGAGTCAGTCACGATCCAGTCGGTCCGACGAGACGGGGCACGTACTCACACTCGGGGGATAGACACGGGAATTTATGCCTCGGAGGCGTGTCGGATGCGACAGAGATGGCGGGACACGACAGCGACGGGCGGACGGAGCGGCCCATCGAGCGAGGGTTCCCGATAGAGCGGATCAACGAGGTCGCAGCCAAGGAGAGCCGCGCGAAGCAGTGGTACCGTCCGATCTACACCATGCACAAGTGGTGGGCACGTCGGCCCGGGTGTCTGTTCCGTGCGATCACACTCTACGCAGTGTTGGACGAGGAGACGGACCCGGAGGAGATCGCGGTGTACGAGCCGGGGGAGAACCACACACTCGGCAGCAACGGTCACTCCGCCGAGGAGTTGTTGGACGCGGCCGCGGCGGTCGACATGGACGATCCGGAGTCGTTGTGGGAGTTCTACCCGAAGGACGTGCGACTGCCGTCGGACACGAAAGTGCTCGACCCGTTCGCGGGTGGTGGCACCTCACTCGTGGAAGCCTCCCGCTTCGGCGTCGAGTCGGTGGGGTACGATCTCAATCCGGTGGCGTGGTTCGTGACGAAGAAGGAACTGGAGGCGGGCGAGACGAGTGTCGAGGAACTGGAGCGAGCCTTCGAACGCGTGCAGGCGGCTGTCGCCGACGAGATCACGCAGTACTACCAGACACCGTGTCCCAACGCCGACGGTGACCACGCCCACGACGCGGACGTGATGTACAACTTCTGGGTGAAGGAACTCGACTGCACCTCCTGCGGGCACACGGTGCCGCTGTTCAAAGACTACCGCGTCGCGGCGGGCCGCTACGAGAACGACGACCAGTACAACGTGCTCTGCCCGGACTGTGGCGCGGTGACGCTCGTCGACGACTGGCAAGCTGAAGAGAGCGAGTGTACCGAGTGTGGACACCTGTGGGACGCCTCTGCGGGTCACGTCACCCGCGGCGGCTACTACAACTGCCCCGAGTGTGGACTGAAAGAAGGTATCACTGACGCCATCGCCGAACGGGGGAAACCCGACGAACGACTGTACGCGGTGGAGTACTACTGCGAGGCGTGTGACGACGCTGGCGAACCGAAATCTGTCCACAAGGGGTACAAGGCAGCTGAACCTGCCGATCACCAACTGTACGAGGAAGCTGCGAGGGAGTGGGCCGCGCGGACTGATCTGCACGAGTACGTGCCCGACGAGGAGATTCCTGAAGGTGCAACAACGATAGTCGACGCCAACACGAAGTATGACGGCCATGACGTATTCAATCATAGCTATCAACAGTGGTCCGATATGTTCAACCAGAGACAGTTGCTAAGTCTGTCAAAGTTACTAAATTCTATCGATCATATTACTAATCAGAAATTGAAGGAGTTCTTGCTGCTAGCGTTTACAGAGTCGCTAAATTATAATAGTTGTATGAGTGTTTATAATCCTGCTTATAATAAGAATACGAATATATTCAAGTCGAATTCGTTTGATCCACCTAATGAGCCAATGGAGGGTAACGTGTGGGGTACCGAGTTTGGAACAGGATCATTTGAAGCGATGTGGGATATGATTATTCGAGGCACAAAGTATGCTAACAACCCGACTGATCGACATATTCAGAGTGGTGAGACCACAGAGTCAGACGAGTTTGCACAAGCAGTTGGACACAATTCGACTGTTCACCAAGGAGATATGCGAAATATGAATAAAGATACAGAATATGATGCTGTGATAACAGATCCTCCATATTATGATAATATAATATACAGCGAGCTATCTGACTTCTTCTACGTCTGGCAAAAAATTCTGCTAGAAGAGGAGTACGAGTGGTTTCAGCCCGACAAAACTCCGCGAGTGGAGTCAATAGTTACGAACCCGTATCTCGACAAGACTGCCGACGATTTCGAGCACGAAATCGGCGAGGCACTCTCCGTCATTCGTCGCGCACTGACGGAGGACGGCATCCTCGCGTTCACCTACCACCACAGCGACTCGGAGTCGTGGGGCGAACTCCTCACCTCGTTGTGTCGCAACGACTTCGAGATCACGGCGACGTACCCGATCAGTTCGGACTTGAACAAGTTCATCGGCGGCGAGGCAGTGTCGTTCGACATCGTCATCGTCGCTCGTCCGATAGAGCGCCGCCAGCCAATTTCGTGGAACAGTTTGCGTCGTGAGATCGTGCGGACGGCACGCGACACCAGAGAGACGCTCGAAGAGACCCGCGAGTTGGCGTCGGGGGACATCGGCGTGATCGAGATGGGGAAGTGTTTCCAGGCGTACTCGAAACACCACGGCGAGGTGCATCGACAGGGAGCGATCATGTCCGCGAAGGCGGTCGTCGACGAGATCTACGGGATTATTCAAGACGCCGACCGCGGGGAGCAGGACGTCTACCTCGACTTGCTGGAGGAACACGACCCGAGCTACAGCGATCTCAACAAACACCTCAAGCGGTCGGACGCCAGCGAGGACCGGATGGCCGAGATGGCGCTGTTCGACTCCGGCGGCGACGGCTTCGAACTGCTCGACTGGCGCGACGAAGCCCGCCAAGCGTACGTCACTGACCGTGTCGAGACTGACGACGGCACCGCGACTGACCTCGACCGCGCGCACTTCCTGCGACACCGCTACGAGAACGACCGCTCGCGGCAGGCGTACCTCGACCGCTGGGACACTGACAGCCTCCGTGGCGTCTGTGAAGACCTCGCTGTCGTGACTGACGACGAAACGTTCCTCAACATGCTCGGTGTCGACACGCGACTCTCCGAACTCCGTGGCGAGTGACGCGGCGATGTGAACGCGTCGGGGGTGTCACAACCCGCCAATCGAGAAACAGTCTCCCCGGCGACGACGGCCGGGACGTGGTGCCCTGTCCGCTGTTCGCTCGCCTACGCTTCGTCTGCCGCCCGCGCTCGATTCACGGCACGGACTTCTTCGACCTTCGAGAGAATCTCGAACAGCTCCGTCGCCGCCTCGGCGACCGCCTCGTTCTCGCTCATCTCGGCGAGATCACCGACCCCCTCGATAGCCTCGGTCGCCACGTCCGCCAGTTCGTCGTCTGGCACATCCTCGTGACAGAGGTGGATCGACGCGCGTGCGCTGGTCTGCACGAGCCCCATCGCACGCTCCTGCGGGAACTGACGCGAGCGCTTCAGCGTCCGGGCTGCGCGCACTACCACCTGTCCCGCGTGGTACAGTTCGAGGTGACCGGTGCCGTCCGTGTACTCGGGGGCTGCGGCGGCGTCGAGTTCCTCCGTGTCGATCCCGGCGAACTCGTCGTCGACACCGCTCGACTCGTCCGGCACCTCCCGCCCTTCGAGTCGGGCGACCTCGTCGAGTGCCGCGACCGCGTCCGTGATCGCCTCGCGGTAGTCGTCGTGCGCCTCCGCTGCGCGGTCGAGCGCGGTGTCCGCCTCCGCGAACGCTGCCGCGACCTGCGGGTTCTCGTCGGTCTCCGACTGGGCTGTGGTCGACTGCGATGCGTCGGTCGGTCCGTCACGCTCTTGTGACGGTGTATCTGACTCTTTCATGGGTGTTTCCACCAC
>CAKZQY010000036.1 GCA_937142015.1 uncultured Halobacteria archaeon | reverse complement strand
GCTCCCCCTGGTGGCCGGTGACGATCGGGAGGTAGTCCTCCTTCCCCTCCTTCATGATCCGCTTGAACGTCCGGTCGACCGACTTCCGGTGACCGTACATCCCCAAGTCGTCCGGGAACTCGACGAAGTCGAGCCGCTCTGCGGTGCCGCTGTACTTCTCCATCGACCGACCCAGCAGAACTGGCTGGCGACCGATGTCGTCGGCGAACTCGACGAGGCTCCGTACACGTGCGATGTGACTGGAGAACGTGGTCGCCACGATCCCGCCGTCGTAGTCCCGAATGGAGTACATCGCGTCTCGGAGGTGACGACGCGCGACGGACTCACTCGGCGTGCGTCCCTTCTTGCCGGCGTTGGTGCAGTCCTCGATGTAACAGAGGACCCCCTCGCCCTCGCGGCCGATCTCGCGGAACCGGTCCATGTCGATGGGGTCGCCGATCACCGGATCGTGGTCCATCCGCTTGTCCAGCCCGTAGACGATGGCACCCTCCGGCGTGTGCAACACCGGGTTGATCGCGTCGATGATCGAGTGGGTGACGTTGACGAACTCCAACTCGACGCTGCCGGAGTCGCCCAGCGACATCGTGCCGCCGGCACGCATCTTCACCAGATCGTTGTTCACGTCGAACTTCGTCTCCGACTGGATGCGCTGTTTCACCAGCTCGATGGTGTACGGCGTGGCGACGATCGGTGCGTCGTAGCGGTGGGCGAGCTTCGAGATCGCACCGATGTGGTCCAAGTGACCGTGCGTCGGCACGATGGCCTGCACGTCGCCTTGGAGATCCGACATCACCCGGTCGTCGGGGATGGCGTTCATGTCGATCAAGTCGAGGCTGTGCATCTTCTCGGTCTCGACGTTGTCGTGGATGAGGACCTGCGAGAGGTTCAGCCCCATGTCGAACACGACCACGTCGTCACCGGCTCTGACTGCCGTCATCTGTCGACCGACGGCCTCGTAGCCGCCGATCGTCGCGATTTCTATCTGCATCTTCGGTATCCTGTTGTCGTTGCGAGCGTCCGAATCCCCCTCCTCGGGGGCCAGCTCGTACGGAACGCCCCGGGAAACACGGGTGGCTGTGGACCCCGGCGTCTTACAGCGCGTCGGTCCGCGACCCCGCTGTACGCGACCGGCCCGCTGCCGGCCCGTAGTGTCCCGCGGGCTGTGGTAGCTCACAGTTGTCGGCCCACCGTGAAAATACTGCGGGTTTCGTATCGTCGGTGAGAGCATTCCTACGAGACCTCAGCCGGGACATAACCTCCGCCTGCGACAGAACTGGTTGAGCTCCACAGTCACAGACTGTGGCCCGACTTTGGGAGGGTCTCCACTCGCATCGGTTGGTGGGGTTGTTGGACCGTGTCGGACGGTCCCCAATCAAGATAGCGGGTACCATCTACACCATCAAATCACCGCCGATAACTGAGAAGATAAAAATACAAGTGTAGCTGTGGTAACACTCGAATAGTGAAATCCGACGAAGAGCAGGTCTCAACTGCTGGGACAGAAACGAGGGAAGACGAGGAACTATCACAAGAGCTCACTCGCCACAAGCAGATCTTCTACCTGCAGTTCTTTCGATTCCTCGCCCGGGTCCTCGCCCTCCTCACAGCTATTGTTGTCGAAATAGCTCTCCTCTCGCTGGTTTTGTTCGCTGATCTCGTTGTTTTTCATGGAGCTACTATTCCAATTCGAGGCATAGATGTCCCAATACTACGACTTACAGAAGTCCTTATTGGTATCGAGTTGTTACGGTCAGGTGTCAAGGTGATGCTAGCGGACGACCCCGAGCTACGGAAAGTCGAAACATGACAGACACCAGCACACGAACCCGATCGGAGGCCGAGTACACACTCCACTGGCCGGCGATGGGAATCGAGTGCGGGGAGTACACCGGCAGTGGGAGCAATACCGACGTTCCTCCCCGAGTCCTGGTGTCGGCTGGTATCGTGAGCTACGTGCTCAGAGTCGGTCTCATGGCTGTCCCGTCCGTGGTCTTGACTGTGTTCGTGGTGAACACGCTCGGGCTAGAGTTGACACCAGCCATCGTCGTCTCCCCGGCAGCCGTCGTGACTGTCGACGCGGCGCTGAATCGGTGGGGACGCTCCCCGATCAGAGCAGTGGCAGGGTTCGTCGCCGCGACACTCGTCGTCGTCGCAGTCGTCTCGTACGCTCGACTGTCACGAGACGACCCACGCGGCGAGTTCGACAACTCGGAGACGTTCGTCGGCCTCGCTGGTGTCGACGGCAGAGGTGTGCTTCTCTCGCTGCTCGACAGGAGCGGCGCGCTTCTGTCGTTGCTCGACAGTGAACCCCGGAGTCGGTAGAACGACACGCCTCTTTCGAGTCGGCTCCCGTCGGCTCACTTCTCTTTCGAGTCGGCTCCCGTCAGCTCTGGAGGTACGCACGGACACCCAAGAGCGCCGTGCCGACGGCGATAGTGACCGGCATCACGGCAGAGCCGTTCGGAATCGAGTCCGCGAGGAACACGCCGGCTGTGACGAGTGTCATGAACGCAGTGACGGCGAACAACACGGCCTCGTCCGGTAGTGAGTCGTCTGTCGGGTCGTCTGACTCCTCGGCGAGTCGCTCGTCCACGTCGGTGATCGGATCGTCGGTCTCCGCCATCTGTGTCCTCCCACGGACCGGAGACGGGTATGTGTCTCGCTTCTGTGACTCTCCGAGAACTGCCGTCTGTCTGCTCGACACGCCCCGACAGACGTTTCTCTCTCCCGGGGAACCGTGTGGTACGATGTACGAGGCGGTGTTCTTCGATCTCGACGACACGCTGTACCCGTACGCCCCCTGTAACGAGGCGGGCAAGCGGGCGGCGTTCCAGCGCGCACGGGAGTTGGGCTACGAGTTCGACCGCGCGGCGTTCGACGAGCGGTACCGCGAGGGGCGACGGGAGACGAAGCGGGAACTCGTCGGCACCGCGTCGTCTCACGAGCGCTTCCTCTACTTCAAGCGCGCACTGGAGAGAGAGACCGGCCGGAGCCAGTCGACCGACGCGCTCGCGCTCGGCGAGGCGTACTGGAACGGGTTCCTCGACGCGCTCGACCCGTTCGACGATCTCGTCCCGACGCTGTCTGGCCTCCGTGCCGACGGGCTCGCTGTCGCGGTGGTCACGAACCTCACCACGCGTATCCAGCTCCGGAAGCTCGCCGAACTGGAGATCGCGGAGACCGTCGACCTGTTGCTCACCTCACAGGAGACCGGCCGCGAGAAGCCCGCCTCGGTGATGTTCACGCTGCCGCTGGCGCGACTCGACTGCCGCCCCGGCGAGGTGCTGATGGTCGGTGACAACCCCGAGACCGACGTGGCCGGCGGGAACGCGGTCGGACTCGACACGGCGCTGTTCGACCACGACGGCGACGAGGACGAGGCGACCCGCTCCGACTCTCAGCGTCCGGACTACCACCTCGACTCGCTTGCCGACGTTCGGGAGGTGGTGGCGTGACCGACGACGGCGCGTCCTCCATCGAGGCCGCGCGGGAGGCGGTCGTCACCTACGCACCGGAGCTCGCCGCGCTGACCCCCGGACGGAGCGGCAACCTCAGCGTCCGCGTCGGCGACCGGGTGGCGGTGACGCCGACGGGTGTCGCGTACGACGCCTTCGAGGTCGAAGACGTGCCGGTTGTCACGCTCGACGGAGACCACGTCGCTGGCGAGATGGCACCCTCCAGTGAAGTGCCGATGCACACTGGGATCTACGATCACCGGCCGGTGGGAGCAATCGTCCACGCTCACTCGCCCGCGGCGACGACGCTGTCCGTGTTGGGTGAGCCACTACCGCCGATTCACTACATGCTCGTCGCCGTCGGCGGGCAGGTCCCGGTAGCCGACTACGAGCCGTTCGGGACGCCGGCGCTCGCGGCCAACGCCGTCGACGCGATGGACCGCGCGGACGCAGCGGCGGTGATTCTCGCCAACCACGGGCTGGTCGTGGGGGGGTCCGATCTGGAAGACGCTGTCGAGAACACGCACCACGTCGAGTCGCTCGCTGGCGTCTACCTCCGTGCGCGCTCCGTCGGCGACCCGATCACGCTGTCCGACGACGCGCTCGCCGATGCCGAGAGACGGTTCGAGACCTACGGACAACGCGGGGAGGAGTCGTCGTAGGACAGTGACCTCGACGGGACACACGGAATTGGCTTCCGCCGTTCCGTGGGCACGTCTCTCAGAGCGTTCTCACAGGGCCTCGCGTTCGTCGAGTGTCCTGTCGGTACACAGTCCCTCGACGGTCAGCCGGAGAAGCGAGCCCAACCGAGACTCCGCGTCGAACGCGGGGCGACTCAAACTCCCTGCCCGGCGGGGTGCTCCAATCTGGTCGAGGACACGTCGTTTCGGTGACCTGTCTCCTTCACGGGCGACGCCGAAAGCACGGCCGTTGCGTTCGGTGACGAGCGAGAAACACGGTACGTCGGTGACCCCGTTCCCGACGTACACCAGATTCTCGAACGGGATGTGCCGTTCACGACTCGAAACGGAGTCGTTGACGGCGTACGGATTCTCTCTCGATTCGTTCGGCGCGATTCCCTTGTTTATTTCGAAGAGGTACCGCGTCTTGTCGGTGAACGAGATCGGACGCTCGATCTCAGTGACGACCCCGTCGCCGTCCGTCGCTAGCCGGGAGCCGTACACCGCCTCGCAGTGTTCGGCTACCGTCGTCCCCTGAACGATCTGTTCCAGTCCCTCTGTGACGACGTAGTGCTCGACAGTAATACCGTCGTACTCCGCGACGATATCGTTAATCTCGTCGAAAAAAGAGGGGAGACCGGCAAACAGTTCCTCGTCTAACCGACGCCCGACAGACTCGATGTCGTCGATGGTGAGCTGTCCCACCTCTGCTGTCTCTTCTGATCTGACGAGTTCGAGCAACGAGGTGAGTGACGCGACTGTCGGGTCGTAGCCACACTCGACGCGGGGGAGGAACCGTTCAGACCAGAACTGCTCCGTGTCGACACCGTACTCTTCGAGGAGGAGTGTCGTCGAGTCTGGAGCGAGTGTGTCGTCGAAGTCGAAGACGAGTCCGAGTGTCGTCGTCACTGTGTCTCCCCCGTACTCTCTCGGAAGTTGTTCTGTTGTTTCCGAAGGCTTGTCCGTTGCTTGTTCAGTTTGTCGACTTCTGACGACCTGTCAACGAGGATCTCCCTAGCACAGATTCTCCCGTCGTCGCGCGAGCTGTCTGCGAGTGCCGTGTCGACGAGACACCTGTGTCGTTCCGTGTACCGGTTCCCGCCGACGATGTGCTCGAGATCTGACTCGATCTCTTGCTTGCCGAGTGTCGTGACCCGATAGTAGGTCCGCCTGCCGTCCGCGTCTTCCGGTGCCGGACGGCGAGCGATCAGATTCGTGTCGAGCAACTCTCTGAGGTGGTGCTGGAGGTCGTTCCCGTCTCGCCCGGTGTCTTCACACAGACGCGTTCGTGACGCTTCTCCGTACTCGTACAGCAGGTACAGCACACTGTACCGGAACTGGTCTGCCAGCGCTCGCTTCCGACTGACGTGTGCCTCGATCGAGTCGACCTTTCCATCGAACAGTCGTCTGTCTGCGTGCGATACAACATCTCCCTCGTCGAGGTCACAGTCGAGTCCCACCATCACTCTCCACTACGTGTCTGACCCTACATTAGGTTAATGTCTGCTAACCTATCTGGCCGGTGCGAATAATAGGAGTTACAACTATAGGGAGAAACGGAAAAACGATGGTGGGCAGAGACTTCGGATTCAAATTCGACGGTCAGACCATCTACTCGCTTGTGCTCGAACACACGACAGATCCTCCACCGGCTCTCGACGAGGAGTTTCTCGTCTTCGTCATGGGCCCCTACACGGCGTTCGATGCGACCTACGCCTTCGACGATGCGGAGGAACTCGAATCACCGTACGTCTCCGACCCACTGTTCGATCCCGAGTCTCACATCGGAGACGACGGCCGAGCGAGCTACGAGTCCGCTCTCGCCGACTACTGTTTAGACTTGCGAGAAGCGTACGGTGTTCGCGCATTTCTCGCGACGGATGTCGGGATACCGACAGCGACACAGGCAGGTCCTCGTGAGCCCTCGAAATCCGTTCTCGATCAGTCGGTCGCGTTCGCGGCAGTGAGTGACGCGGTCGTGTTCGTATTCTCCCACGCGGGATTGACGACTGGTGTCGGCTCCGAGTTCGGTGCGATTCTCGGTGAGTTCCACCTCCGCAGCGGGAATCGAGAACCGATTCGCAAGCCCCGCGAGCGATTTCGAGTGTTTCGAACCTCCGATTCCACGAGTGCAAGTATCGGCGAGACGCCGGACACGTACGAGGTCGACGTGCTAGAGTTCGAGACCCGTGGTGAGCTACTGACGAAGTCACAACAGTTTCTCGTTAATCTCGAACGAGACGACCCGGACCGCAATCTGAGGGTGTTCAATCCGCCCGGGTGACTGGCCCTGTGCCAGTGTCGGTATCCTGTTCGGCCACCTACAGACATCACCACGAGCAGGAGGGGGAGGTGGTATACTGTCGGTCACACGTGTTGATAGATTGTTGCGCTTCACTCGGGGTTCCAACGCGTCTTGTTCCGGTTC
>CAKZQY010000035.1 GCA_937142015.1 uncultured Halobacteria archaeon | reverse complement strand
CGAATGAACTCTCCGGAAATCTGGTGTGTGTGTGGTGATCGTAACGACGGCCAGTCGTCTCGAATGAACTCTCCGGAAATCTGGTGTGTGTGTGGTGATCGTAACGACGGCCAGTCGTCCCGAACGAACTCTCCGGAAATCTGGTGTGTGTGGTGATCGTAACGACGGCTAGTCGTCTCGAACGAACTCTCCGGAAATCTGGTGTGTGTGGTGTCCCAGCACGAGGAGGCCGGTCGTATCGAGTGAGACAGTAGTCGAGTCCAGCGATTTCGACAGCCTCCACGTCGGGGGCCTTCAGGACCGCCTGTCCATCACGGAGCGGCAGGTGTCGTGTCGCTCGCCTCTGGGACCCCGGTGTGAGACTCCGACGACCCCGAGGAGGCGGGTGGGGTGATCGCCAGAGTGCTCGCAGTGATAACTGACACGACGTACCCCGCCGACGGCCCGCGGCCGGCGTTCCAGACGCTCCTCGACACGGTCGCCGAGCACGACCACGACGCGCCAGCGACGGCACACGCCATCCAGCGCGTTCCCGAACTGCTCGCGGAGGAGTACGCGAACCTGCTCGCCCAACTCGACTGGGAGGAGCGGTTCGACCACGTCATCTGACCATGATGGTCTCGTAGTGATTACTGCGAATGGTTCCATGGACGGCGGCGAAACCCGACGGCTCAGACGCTCTGATCACCGACACGAGTCGCCCCGGCGGTAAAGACTCGCAGTAATCACTATCAGTCCGTAGCGGGTCGTCTCGACACCAGCCGCTCGATCCGGAGCCGGAGCCGTGGGCGACATCGTTATTCCGCTCTACTGGCAACAGACGCGCATGAGCGAGAGCGTGTCGCCCGACGACAGTCACTCGGCGCGGATCGTGACGACGGAGGGCGTCCTCGGCGGCCAGCCACGGATCGACGGCACTCGAATCTCCGTCCTGTTCGTCCACGAACGCGTCGAGGGACGCGGTCTCGACCCGCAGACTGTCGCCGACCGTCACGGTCTCGATGTGGCGGACGTGTACCACGCTCTCGCGTACTATCACGATCACCCTCGTGAGATGGACCACCGCCGGCGCGAGCGCGACGACGCTTTCGAGGCGTTCCTCGACGAGATCGACCGCCCCGAGGGTGTCACGCCGGAGTGACGATGACCGAGCGTGATTGGCGATTTCTGCTCGACGAGAACATCGAACCACAGGTTGGCTCGTTCCTCACGGCCGAAGGATATCGGGCCGACCACGTCCAAGACGTACTCTCGAAAGGTGCCGAAGACATCGAAGATGTTCTGCCGTACGCGCGCGAGAACGACCTGATCGTGATCACCGGAGATATCAGCGATTTCGAGCCGCTCTCGCACGACGAACACCGCGGCGTGTTGCTCGTGTACAACCGCCGAGTGTCCGCATACGACGTTGCGACGGCGGTCTTCAGAATCGTCGAGGCGTACGGAGACCGAGAACAGCTCACCACAGACGCTGTCGACGAGTGGCTGTGAGCCGACGCGAGAGATGCGTCCATCCGCTGTCGTGTTCTCGGGACCGACGGCGGGGTCGAGTAGCGGCGCTCGACACGGTGGCGTGCTCTGCTCGTCTGCGGCGACCGGCAACGGAACGCCGGTGTCGGGTGCGACGGGGACACACGCGCCGTCGGGGAGGCCGTCGGCGTGTGGGTCGGTTCTTCGCCAGCGAGGTGATCGTAGACGGCGAGAGCCCGATCAGCAGTTCGATAGCGGTGGAGTTGGCCGCTCGAACGAGGCTGCCGGGATCGACGGACACGTCCCAATCGGTGTCGTCAGCGTCGGAGTGAGGATGCTAGTTCAGTCGTGAACTGCTAGACACCTGACACAGGCCGTCTATCGGTTGTATCTAGCGGTTCACCATTGAATCGGCACTAGCAGCGGTTGCGGTCGCGTGTGTACTGGTGGTAGGATCACAAATCTGCGCGTTGTTCCCACCCGGCCATCGGTGCGTTTGCCGCCTCGACATCGTCGTCAATGACGGAGATCGACAGCACAACGTTGTCAGTCATCAGTCCACCTCAACGAGCTCAACAGGCAGGCTCATCGCAGTCACGTCTTCCGGGTCCCCAATAGTGTTTGTCACGTCCTCCAGCCCGTCGGGCATCTTCAGCGTCGATCCACTGGCCGACACCGTCAGAACGAGCGGCTTAAAATAGTGACCCTCCCGTCGCTTTTTCCACTTCACTATGTCGGCCATCCACTGTCGCTCTTTACTGTGCGTCGGGTCGTCGAGCCGCGATAGAGAAATATCGAGACTGTCAGTGGCAGTTGCGTTGATCGGGAGCTCCACTGGTTCGCATTTCTTGACGGGCTCGATTGAGTATCCACTTTCATTTGTTGCTATATCAAATGTACTTAATACTTTGTCAGTATTATAGATAGTATCGTCCCCATATCGGTGTCCGTGAGATATAAAAGAGTGACCGAGTTTCTCCTGTCTGCCCGCTCGGTGATTCTTGAGTGCAACCAGCGGCACATTCCATCGTTTGTCAAGACTCCTTACCTTATCGACATCGAGTTGCCAGAGCGTGACTGCGGCGACGAGTTCCGCGCCACGGGGCGACTCCGGTAGCCGATCCTCTCGTTCGGGTCGCCGACAGTGGCTACACGTCGCACAGTCGCAGTGGTGACACCGCTTGCAACCACACGTGCTGACTCCATCGGGAGACTCGGCGTACTCTCCACCGTCCCACGTCCATGCGTCCCGAATCTGTGGCTTTGGGGGGCCTTCCTGTGATGGTGCAGAGCCGCTCCCCTCACGGCACACCGACAGTCGACTAACACCGTCGTTGACCAGCGTCCAGACGTACTCCGTATGACTGTTGTCGTCCACACCCAGTACCCCTCCGTTCTTGTGCGTTTGGTCGTAGTTCTCTAGCGACGACCATTCGTCGTATACTTTCGTGTACACGCCGGAGTAGCCCCACTGGGCCTCGCCCAGGTCCTCATCTGCCGTCACGTCTCCCCAGTTGGCACAGACGTAAGTCACATCGTTCTTATTATCGAATATTTTTGACCGGAAGTCGATCCAAGCTTGGTTGAATGGCCCCGGATTGCACTGCGGGTGGACGACAATGTTCCCATCTCGGGCCCGGCCTTTGACGATGTCCCAGAGGTCGGAGTCTAGCAGGTCCGAACACGTCCAGACCACCACTCTCGGGCCCCTATTGGGAATGATTTCGTGAATCCGGCTTCCCGTGGCGAGATTGTCGCCTTCGTTCGGGTTCACACCCTCGCTCATCGGGTAATTCTTGTACTGAATCACGACACCTCGACTGTCGACACCCCCGAGCGCGTCCGCTCGCAGCGGCACGACTGTCGGCGTGACGAACTCCTTATTGGAAGTATCAGGTACGCTCTCAGAGATCACTTCGAACTCGTCACGGAGTTCCGAGACTATATTTTCCATGTCCCCAATCCTCACTGGGCGACAGCCGAGGACGAACAGAGGACTGTCTTCAGCGAACAGTTTCTCGTGTTCGGATACCCACTCCACGTTGTAGCTCCACTCGGGAGCAACGGCGAGGTGTGAGTCCTGTGCCCGACTCAGGAACGACCGCGCCTTCGACTCCATCTCTCGTGGAGCAGGCAGCGAGTAGAGATCGTCGATGTGTCCGGTGGGCTGCCACAGCGTGATTCGCTTTGGTCTGCCGTCTGGATCGAAGATCGGGTACGTGTCCGCGTTGACCCTACTACCGCCTCCGCTGACCAGATGCACTCGACCGTCCGACATTCACGAACGGTTTCAACACCGGGCTACTTCAAACTATCCCGGCAACGCCGAGGGAGTCACAACGCGTCAGTTTCACCGGACGACAATTTCACTAGTGTTCCCTCGACAACAGCTCGGCCGGCCGTGTCACGATGCCGAGTTCGTACGCCACCGGACCGGCAACCATCTATGCGGCTTCACGGAGTGGGAGACCGAGCGGAGTCGCGTGTCCGTGCGTGCCGGTCGCGCTGTGCCCGCTGACCACTGTGAGGACTGTTTCGTCGGGTGTGGAGGCGCAAACGACGCGCAGTATGTGTGGTCCGACGGCTGGCTCCCCAGAGTCGGTGCGTCTGTCTCTTCT
Organism: uncultured Halobacteria archaeon; assembly: GCA_937142015.1. GTDB lineage: Archaea > Halobacteriota > Halobacteria > Halobacteriales > Haloferacaceae > JAHENP01. The sequence goes on along the minus strand of CAKZQY010000035.1, from coordinate 101 downwards.
CGGCGAGTCTCCCACGACCGTTCAAATAGCGGGACCCAATCGCCCCGGTTGACCTCCTCCCACGGCTGAAGACCGTGGGATTCCCACGGCACCGCACCGCT
>CAKZQY010000034.1 GCA_937142015.1 uncultured Halobacteria archaeon | reverse complement strand
TCTAACCCCTCTCTGAGGAGGTTGATCCCGACGAGCACGTCGATCTCGCCGAGCCTGAGTGACCGGATCAGCTCGTGGCGCTCGAGAGTGTCTGTCTCGTCGTGCATGTACGCCACGTCGTACCCCGCCTCCTCGATGTACTCCGTGAGGTCCTCGGCCATCCGCTTGGTGAGTGTCGTCACCAACACGCGCTCGCCGGACGCCGCTCGTTCTGCCCCTGTCTCGCCACCCGACGACGAATCGTCACCCGACGACAGCGAGTCGTCAGCCGCTCCCGTCGCACCACCTCCGTGTCCGACCCGCTGTTCGATCCTGTCCAGCAGGTCGTCGACCTGACCCTCTGCGGGGCTGACCTCCACCGCCGGGTCGACGAGGTGGGTCGGTCGAACGATCTGTTCGACCACCTGTGCGGACTGCTCGCGTTCGTACTCACCCGGTGTCGCGGAGACGTACAGCGTCTGGCTCGTCTTCTCCTCGAACTCCTCGAAGGTGAGCGGTCGGTTGTCGTAGGCGGTCGGCAGCCGGAACCCGTTGCCGACGAGTGAGTCTTTCCGCGACTTGTCACCCTCGAACTGGCCTCTGATCTGGGGGATCGTCTGGTGTGACTCGTCGATCACCGTGAGGAAGTCGTCGGGAAAGTAGTCGAGCAGCGTGTACGGCGCGTCCCCCGGCTCGCGGTCCGACAGGTGGACGGAGTAGTTCTCGATTCCGGAACAGTAGCCTGTCTCCGCTAGCATCTCCACGTCGAACGTGGTTCGTTCCTCGATCCGCTGGGCGGCGACCAGATCCCCCTGCCGCTCGAAGTAGGAAACTCGCTGTTCCATCAGCTCCTCGATCTCGTCGATAGCGGTCTCTAGCCGTTCACCTGGGATGGAGTAGTGTTCTGCCGGGTGGATCATCACTGTCGGCTCGCGGCTCTTCGTCTCCCCCTCTAGCGGGTCGATCTTGCTCATCCGGTCGATCTCGTCGCCCCACAGCTCGATTCGGACGGCGTACCGCCCGTACATCGGGTACACCTCCACCGTGTCCCCGCGGACGCGGAAGGTGCCCTGCTGGAAGTCCACGTCGTTGCGCTCGTAGTTCAGATCGACTAACTCCGCGAGCAGCTCGTCGCGCTCGATCCGCTGGCCAACGTCTAGCTCCAGTGACATCTCGCGGTAGTTGTTCGGGTCACCGAGTCCGTAGATGGCGGAGACGGAGGCGACGACGATCACGTCCTCCCGAGTCAGCAGCGACCGGGTGGCGGAGTGGCGCAGTCGGTCGATCTCGTCGTTGATCGACATCTCCTTGTCGATGTACGTGTCCGTCTGTTCGACGTACGCCTCCGGCTGGTAGTAG
>CAKZQY010000033.1 GCA_937142015.1 uncultured Halobacteria archaeon | reverse complement strand
CACTGCAACGAAACTGTCACTGCAACGAAACTGTCACTGCAACGAAACTGTCACTCCTCGTTGCGCGGACTCGACGGGTGGTAGTCCGTATCGAACTGGCCGGGCCGGTCGTCGATCCGGTCGGGGTTGATCCGCCCGTCCAGCAGCGCGAAGTCCAGGATCGTACACCACAGCACGGCCTCGACGACGGGGACGGCACGCGGCATCAACACGGGGTCGTGGCGACCGACGACCTGCACGTCTTTCCGTTCCTCCGTCTCCCAGTCGGCGGTGGTCTGTTCTTTCGGGATCGAGGTCGGTGCGTGCCACGTCGCCTCGCCGTAGATCGGTTCGCCGGTCGTGATACCGCCTTGGAGGCCGCCGTGGTCGTTCCCCTCTGGCACCGGGTCGCCCTCCTCGGCGACGATCGGCCCCTCGCCGTCGTGGAACTCCCAGTCCTCGTTGCGCTCGCTGCCGCGCATCGTCCGGGCGTCACGTCCCGCGCCGAACTGGAACGCGGTCGTCGCCGGGATGGCGAACATCATCCGGCCGAGCCTTGCCGGAAACGAGTCGAACCGTGGCGCGCCGAGCCCGCGCGGGACACCGCGACACTCGAAGTAGACGGAGCCGCCGATAGAGTCGCCTTCCGTCTGGTACTGGTCGATTGCCTCGCGCATCTCTTCGGCAGTCTCGGGGTGGGCACACCGGACTTCGTTCTCTTCGGTGTGTTCCAGCATCTCCTCGAACGTGACCGGCGGACACTCGATGTCACCGACCTGGTTGACGTGGGCTTTCACCTGCACGTCGAGGTCGCTCTGGTCGAGCACCTGTTGGGCGATGGCTCCCGCAGCGACCCAGTTGACAGTCTCGCGTGCCGAGGAGCGGCCGCCGCCGCCCCAGTTGCGCGTGCCGAACTTCGCGGAGTAGGTGAAGTCGCCGTGTGAGGGACGCGGCGCGGTGACGAACGGCTCGTACTTGCCCGAGCGGGCGTCCTTGTTCTGGACCACCATCCCGATCGGCGTGCCGGTGGTGTAGCCGTCCTGGAGCCCGGAGTTGATCGTCACGTCGTCCGGCTCCCCGCGGCTGGTCGTGATCATCGACTGTCCGGGCTTGCGTCGGTCGAGTTCGCGCTGGATCTCCTCTGTCGACAGTTCGACTCCCGCCGGCACCCCGGAGACGGTACACCCCATCGCCGGCCCGTGGCTCTCTCCGTACGTCGTCACCTGGAAGAGCCGCCCGAAACTGTTGCCGTTCATTGGCAACTGCTGGGGTCCGGGTGGTCTAAAATCCCGCGACGAGGCGGTGCGTCGGATCACTGGCGACTGGTGGCAGGTCACCGTCGAGAGTCCCCGAGTCGTGACAGCCCGCCCGACTCTCACGGTATCAGAGACAGTCACGGTTTAGTCGCGCGCAGACAGACGAGGAGACATGGATGCGGTCCAGTTCACCGCGCACGGCGACCGCGACGTGATCGAGTACGGCGACTACCCGGAGCCGGAGCCGGCACGCGACGAGGTGCTCGTCGACGTGCGGGCGGCCGCCGTCAACCACCTCGACGTGTGGACGCGGCGTGGGCTCCCAGGTATCGAGTTGGAGCTGCCGCACGTGCCCGGGAGTGACGCCGCGGGTGTCGTCACGGGGACGGGCGCTGCGGTCGACCGCTTCGAGCCGGGTGATCACGTCGCCGTCACGGCGGGTGTCTCCTGTGGCACCTGCGAGTTCTGTCGTCACGGCGAGGCGTCGATGTGTGTCTACTACCACCTCCTCGGCGAACACGTCGAGGGCGTCCACGCCGAGCGGGTGGCTGTCCCGGCGGACAATCTCGTGTCAGTGCCGGCGGGTGTCGACTGGGAGGTCGCCGGCTCGGCGAGTCTGGTATTCCAGACCGCGTGGCGGATGCTGATCACCCGCGGTGAGCTCCAGCCCGGCGAGTCGATTCTGATACTCGGAGCTTCCGGCGGGGTAGGACACGCTGCAGTTCAGATCGCGGACTACGTCGGCGCAGAGGTGTACGCGACCGCCTCCAGCGAGGAGAAACTCGACTACGCGGCGGCGTGTGGCGCAGACCACACCATCGACTACGAGCGGGAGGACTTCGCCGCCGCCGTTCGGGAACAGACCGGTCGCCGTGGCGTGGATGTCGTCGTCGATCACGTGGGGGCAGCGACGTGGCGCGACTCGCTCCGCTCACTCGCCAAGGGCGGGCGGCTGCTCACCTGCGGCGCGACGACGGGCGGGAACCCGGAGACGGACGTGAACCGGATCTTCTGGAACCAACTCAGCGTGATCGGGTCGACGATGGCCACACCCGGCGAGGTGGACGACGTTCTCGAACTGGTGTGGGACGGGACGTTCGAACCCCGAGTCCGCGAACTGCTGCCGATGTCCGAGACCGCTCGCGCTCACGAGCTGCTGGAGAATCGTGAGGGCTTTGGAAAAGTGGTTCTGAAGCCCGACAGTGAGTTCTGAGACCCGCGAGGAGACGGACGATGATCGCTACGTCCACCGGCCCGAGGCGTTCGACGAGACAGGTGAGGCGGGAAAGACAACCGACGAGGCGGGTGGAAGGACCGACGAGTCGGGTAGGAGGACCGACGAGTCGGGACTCGGCCGAGCCGGGTGGCTACTCGTCGGTGTGGTGACACTCACGTTTCTGGTGATCCCCGGTGTGATCTACCTGTTCCCCGCCGCCCCCGGGCGGGCCGGAGTTCCGTTCCTCGTCGCCATGCTCGCGCTGCCGTTCGTGCCGGCGCTGCTGCTCGGTCTCGTCGCGGTCTGGACTGCTGTCGCCGACCGACAGTGACCGAGAGTTCTGCGTCGGTGTCGTCGCGGACCGTGCCCCGTCACGCCCACTCCGTTCGGAACCGGCGACTACTTGCCGAGGGCGGGCAGTGGTCCATGTATGCGACAGTTCGTCGTCTGTGGTCACGAGGTGCCGGTCGAGCCGACGTTCTCGTTGGACGACCTCCCAGGGAGCGGTGGCCGTCTCGACCTGTTGTGTCGGTGTGTCGGCGCGGGACTGTTCACCTCACACGGCATCCGCGACGCGCGGGTTCACCTCGTCGTCGACGATCAGCTGACCGTCGAGTTCGACGGCGCGACGGCGCGGAACCTCAACCCGGACGAACGCTCGACGGCTGCGCGGGTTCGTGACGCGCTGGAGAGCGAGCGAGACGCGATCGGTCACCAGCCCGCGGAGGTGAGTCGCGGCGTGAAACTGTACCGAACCGGACTCGACGCGACGCTCGACAGACTCGACGGCACGCTCGTCCAGCTCCACGAAGACGGCGACCCGGCGACGGCAGTCGAGCCGCCGACCGACCCCGTGTTCGTCCTCTCGGATCACCGGGAGTTCACCGGCGAGGAGGCGAGTCTGCTGTCCGGGCGGGCGGACCACCGGCTCCGACTCGGGCCGCGTGCGATCCACGCGGATCACACGATTGCGGTCGCGCACAACTGGCTCGACACTGACGGCTACGCGTCGTACTGATACTGTCGGTCACGAACCCCCGTCGACGGTAGCTGTCGTCCCGCCGCTGGCCGCGGCTTTCGGAAGCGTTAAGAATCCCAGCCCAGAAGAGGTGAGCGCGGGCCGGTGGGGTAGCTTGGTATCCTTCGGCCTTCGGGTGGCCGTAACCACGATTCAAATTCGTGCCGGCCCACTTCCACACTCCACCTTCGAACGAATGTCCCCTAACGACGGTGCTGTCGAGGCGTCGGCCACAGTAGTTCCCGTCGTCGACTCTCCGCTCGCCCCGTCTCCCCGCTACTCGACCGCGGGGACGATGTCCAGTTCCTGTGCCAGCGACAGCGTGTCCCACTGTGACCAGATCTCTGCGAACTTCCCGTCGTCGGACAGGTGGAACACACTGATGCCGTGACCGGTCACCACCTCGCCGCTCGACTCGACACCGAACAGGTCACTCTCCAGTGTACCCTGCAGTGACCACCGAGCAGTCACCACGCCGTCGGCGGCGACCACTTCCTCGACTTCGTAGCTGATGTCCGGGAACGCTCTCCGGTACACCGCGACGTAGTCTTCGATGGCGTCGCGTCCCGAAGTCTCGCCGGGAGCGATGTTCTGTGGGCCGTGGTAGTCGACACTCTCCGTGACGAGTCCGTCCAACACCTCGTAGTTTCCGTGACCGAACAGGTCGTCGAACCACGTGGCGACGAGTCGATCCGGATCTCTGTCTGTCACACTGTGTCACCAGTTACCAAATCACGGCACCGTGACAAATAGCTTTGCTCGCGGCGACCGTCTCACCCGAGGTCGGCACGGCGGAACCGGACGAGACCGCCGGCGACCGGGAGGACGATCCACGCGAACAGGACGAGCGTCGGCAGCCAGACGGACTGGAGCGGGGCGCTCCCGAACAGCGAGTGTCCGGCGGCGACAGCCCGGTAGGCAGCGATTGCCGCCTCGTTCGGCACAGCCATCCGGAGGAACTGAATCCACCCGGGGAGGCTCTCAGCGCCGGTCGCGATCAGTCCGAGTTCGGCAGCGAGGAACGTGATCGCACGGACGATCAGGCTCCACAGCACGACAGTGAGGATGTAGTACCCGACGGCGAACGCGGTCGCCCGTCCGTCCGTCGAGGCGGCCGCGGAGACGCCGACACCGACGGAGACGAACGCGACGGCCATCAGCGCGAGGAACACTGCGAGCGCCGCGACGAGTCCGATCTCGGAGACGCCGAGCGCGACGCCGACCACCACGCCGGTGACGAGTGTGCCGGCGAACGTGGCGAACAACACCAGCGTACTGCGGCCGAGGAACTTCCCGAGCAGCACGTCACCGCGCGACGGCGGGAGACTCAACAGCGTTCGAAGCGAGCCCGACTCTCGCTCTTGGGTGATCGCACCCTTCGCAGCCATCAGGGCGAGAATCGGGAAGATGAACGCCGCCAACTGCGAGATCAGCTGGAGCATCTGCTGAGCCGAGACGTCTGCGAACACCACCGCGAGCGTGCTCACTCCGCCGGTGAACAACACCGCAAGCGCGGCGACGGCCCACAGCGCCGAGGACCGCCCGGCGTCCGCGAGGTCCTTCCGCGCGACTGTCTGGACGCTCATCTGTCCACCTCCGCGGCCACGGTCTCTGTGTCACTCGTCTGACTGCTCCCGTTGGTCGAGGGAGTCGCATTCGTCGACGTGCTCCCGTTGGTCGAAGGAGTCGCACTCGTCGACGTGCTCCCGTTGGTCGCTGGATCGACTGCGCTAGCGCCGTCCGCGCCGTCGGTGTAGCTGGCGAACATCTCTTCGAGGGAGGACTCGTCGATGCGCACGTCGGTGACGGTGGTCGCTCGCCGCACTTCGTCGATCATCGTCAGTTTCGCCGTCGATTCGAGACAGGTCGCTCGGACGGTGCCGTCCTCGCAGGCGACGTTCGTGATCGGATCGGCCGCGGCGAGGTCCTCGAGCGCGTCACGCTGTGCGACGGCCGGCTCCTCGACGTCGAGTTCCACACGTGCGCCGGCGTCGAGTTCGCGCCGGAGTCCCTCGATGGTGTCGACGGCGACCAGTTCGCCGGCGTTCATGATCCCGATGCGGTCGGCGACCGCCTCCACCTGTTCGAGGATGTGGCTGGAGAAGAACACCGTCGCACCGCGCTCGTTCTCCGCGCGGATGATCTGTCTGAGTTCGCGCGCGCCGTTGGGGTCGAGCCCGCTCGTCGGCTCGTCTAACACCAGCAGTTCTGGGGAGCCGACCAGCGCGACCGCCAGCGCGAGTCGCTGTCCCATCCCGGTGGAGTACTCCCCGGCCGCACGCTCTCTGTCCTCGGAGTCGAGTCCGACGCGGTCGAGCAGTTCGTCCGGGTCGTCGGCGGCGTCTTTCAGTTCGATCGCCAGTTCCACGTGTCGGCGGCCGGAGAGGCGGTCGTACAGGCCGTAGTCCTCCGGCACGACGCCGATTCGGTGGTGGAGCTGTTCACGGTCGTCGGCAACGTCGAGACCGAGCATCGTCGCCTCGCCGCTGTCCGGGGCGACGAAGTCGAGCAGGAGGTTGATCGTGGTCGACTTCCCGGCACCGTTGGGACCGAGGAAGCCGAAGATCTCGCCCGACTCGACGCGGAGGTCCAACTCGTCGACGGCGGTCACGTCGCCGTACTGCTTCGTCAACCGCTGTGTCCGTATCGCTGGGTGGTCGGAGGGCACGGTCACACTGTTCCCGCACACTCACATAAAAACGAGCGGGCTGTCTCACGTCGCTGACCAGCGTGTCAGTGTCTGAAACTGCGTCTCTCTGGTCTGTCGCCGGACACCGTCGACCCTCCATCGCCGGACGCCGTCGACTCTCCATCGCCGGACGCCGTCGACTCCCCATCGCCGGATGCCGTCGATCCGTCGTCGTCAGACTCCACGACAGTCAGTTCCACCTGACGGACGCCACGCAGGCCACGGAGTCGCGTCAGGAGCCGTTCGATCCGTTCGCCCGCGCCGTCCACGACGATGGACTCCAGACAGACGTGTTCGCGCAGGTGGACGTGGTGGCTGGCGACGACGACAGACCCGAACTCGTGTTGGAGCGCGGTCACCTCGTCGGTCACACCCTCCACGTCGTGTTCGTACAGGACGAGCACGGTCCCGCCGAGTCGACCCGACAGCCCGCGCTGCTCGTCGATCTCCGTGACGAACGCCCAGAGCGCGTCTCTGACCGCCTCCGACCGGCTCTCGTACTCACCCGTCGCCACCACGTCGTCGACGTCCGCGAGGAGACTCGGTGGGAGGGTGACGCTCGTCCGCTCGATGTCTTCGGTCACGCTCGACTGTCGATGACGAGTCCTGTTAACGACAGTGGCTGACGGGCCACCAGTCCTCGCAACGGCCCGACGGACAGGCCGACAGTCCCCGTGACCACAGTGACCGAGAGCACGACACGAGACGAGGGACGACCGGAGACGACAGTCGTTAACACGTCGTGATGTGAGAACCACGTATGGACATCGTCGAGGCCCTGAGCGCACGTCGGGGGACCACCTGTTTCGTCGGGGCGGGCGGCAAGAAGACGACGATGGCGACGTTGGCGGGGCGACTGGACCGCGCCGTCGTCACTGCCACCGTCCGCATCCCGCTGTTCGACTCGTGGGTCGAGCGCGTCACAGTCACGGACGACCCGCGCGCCGCCGCCGAGTCGACAGACGACCGGCCGCTCGGCGTCGTCCCCGAACGGGAACGTGACGACCGCTACCGTGGCTACGATCTCGAAACTGTCGACGATCTCGCCGCCCTCGCCGAGCCCGTGCTCGTGAAAGCCGACGGAGCGCGGATGCGTCGGTTCAAGGCCCCGAGTGACCGCGAGCCGCAGCTCCCCTCGACGGCGAGCACTGTCGTGCCGATTGCGAGCGTCCGCGTCGTCGGAGAGCTGCTCGACGACGACCGGGTCCACCGCGTCGACCGCGTCGCCGCGCTCACCGACCGGGAACCCGGCGATCCGATCCAACCGGCGGACGTTGCCCGCGTGCTCGTGAGCGAGGAGGGTGGCCGGAAGGACGTGCCCGACGACGCGACAGTCGTTCCGCTGTTGAACATGGTGGACGACGACGACCTCGAAGCGACAGCGCGGGAGGTCGCGGCCGAGATCCACGAGCAGGCGGACGTACCGAGGGTCGTCCTGACCGAGATGCGGGCCGAGAACCCCCTCGTCGATGTCGTCTGAGCGCTGACTGCCACACGAGCGCTGTCACGGAGACCTCTCATAGTGATTACTGCGAGTCTTTACCGCCGTGGCGACTCGTGTCGGTGATCAGAGCGTCTGAGCCGTCGGGTTTCGACGCCGTCCACGGAACTATTCGCAGTAATCACTATCAGTCCGACACTGCTGCTCCGTCGAGAGTCGCTCGGCTGCTGCCTCGAACTCCTCGACGGTGTTCAGATTCTCGAACGTCTCCAGCGTCGCGTGAGACTCGACCGCCGCCTCGTCGACGACGACGACATCGAGATCGTCGAGTGCCGCGACGATACGTCGGTCTCCCGCGTCGAGCGCTCGCTCGCAGGCGTCGGCCATCGTGTCGGCGCGGTAGACAGCCTGTGTGGTCTGGTACCACTCGTCTGGGCGTGGGATTGCCGCGTCGTGACCGTCGGCGCACTCGAAGAGGTGTTCGACGAAGCCCGGATCGACGAACGGCATGTCGCAGGCGACGACGAGGCCGTACTCGGCGTCGGCCGCGTCGAGTCCCGTCGCCATGCCCGCCATCGGTCCCAAGTCCGGCTCGGGATCGAGCGCGAACGAGACGGCGTGCTCGTACCCGTCGAGCGCCGCCTCGATTGCAGCGCGCTGGTCACCACGGCAGTTGACGACCACCTCGTCGACGGCGGGTGCGATGCGGTCGGCGACTCGCCGGACCATCGGCGTCCCGGCGAGCTCGGCGACGGCTTTGTCCGCGTCCCCGAAGCGTGTCGACCGACCGCCGGCGACGATGACGCCACTTCTCATGACCGACGGTTCGCGGCAGGCGGTGAAGAATCTTAACCGGAGAAGGTCGGCCGGCCCCACCTCACGTCGTCGAAGTCGACGCTGCCAGTCAGCGCCGGGTGGTGTCGACACTGCCGATCAGGGCCGGGTGGTGAGAGTCGACACTGCCGATCAGGGCCGGGTGGTGAGAGTCGACAGGTCCGATCCGACAGCGTCGGCGAGGTCGAGTCGTTCGACCGTCTCGCGGGTCGGTCGGCCGTCGGGGCCCCAGCCACGAAGCTCGTAGTACGCGTCGAGCATCGCGTCGAACCGCTCGGGGTCGATGCCCTCGCCGGGCCCGTCGGGAGGCTCCCGGAGCGGGGAGGGGAGTTCGTCGTCCGCACGCGAGACGCCGTCTCGAACGTTGAACAGGCGGGTCAGCGTCCAGACCCGCTCGCCGACAGTTTCGAGGTCCCCCTCCGTGTCGAGGCCGACCGCGTCGAGCCACGCCGCGCCCAGGTCCTCGAACACGTCACCCACGAAGTCGTCGACGACCAGACACCACAGAACCGAGCGCTGGTTCTGCTCGTCGACGACCGCGCGGGCGGCCCGCTCGGGGCTCCAGCGGCCGTCGAAGACTTCCCGCTCGACGGGGCGGGCGCGACGGTGACAGGCTCCACGGTCGCTCGTCGCGTAGGCCAGCGCCATGCTCTCGGCTCCTCGCGGGTCGTACGCGGGCAGTTCCATCGCCTTGACCGTCGGGACGAGGTCCTCGCCGCCGTAGCGCCGTCCGGCGGCGTCGACTCCGTCGGCCAACGCGTCTCCGAGGCCCGTTTCGCGGGTCGCAATCTCCCGGAGCAGCGTCCGAGCGCCCTCCGGGTCGCCGAAGTCGAGTGACCGGTCGAGTACCCCCTCTTCGTGGGCTCGAATCGCCCACGCGACCGAACTCCCGGCGCTGATGAGGTCGACCCCGAGGCGGTTGCAGACCTCCCCCAGCGCCACGACGGCGTCGAACTCGTCGATCCCGAGGCCCGCTCCGAGCGACATCGCCGTCGCACCGCGGGGGACCGTCTCCCCCTCGTCGGTGTCGACACGGAATCCGCGCGGGTCAGTCCCCTCGTACTCTCGGTCGCGTGCGCTGTCGTGAACCGCGTCGATACCCACGTCGTCGGCCCCGTCGAACTCGGTGGCCTGCCAGCCGCGCGTCGAGAGCGCCCCGACGGCGTTGGCGAAGTCGACCGTCTCTACCGTGCCGCTCGACCGCAGCCACTGTCCGGTGTCGGCGTTCCGGTAGCGGTCTTCGTACTCCTCCCGGATGGCGTCGAGCCCCTCGGGCTGGTCTCCGTGGACGACGACAGCTTTCAGCCGCTTTGCGCCCATCACCGCGCCCGCTCCCCCGCGACCAGCGTGGTGGTCGCCGGCGTCCGAGGCGATTGTCGCGTACGCGACCTGGTTCTCCCCGGCCGGCCCGACGCAGGCGACTGCCGCCTCTGGGAACGCCTCGGCAGTGGTCACCGTGTCTTCGCCCCACGTCTCTGCCGGTTCGACGGTCGCGTCGTCCTCCGCGACGACCAGCCGAACTGGCTCGTCGGCGACGCCGGTGATCGAGAGCCCGACGTGCTCGGACAGCGCGCCAGCGAGCACGCCGGGGAACGTCCCGCCGGCGTAGGAGTCGAGGAACCCGCCGGTCAACGGCGACTTCGTGACCGCGGCGTACCGCGACTGCCCGGGGAGGAGCCCGGACACCGGCCCCTGAAAGAACATGAGGACGTTGTCCGGCCCGAGCGGGTCCGTCCCCGCGTCGAGTTCCTCGTAGAGGTACCGCGCGCCCAACCCCTTCCCGCCGACGTAGCGGCGTCGCCACTCCTCTGGGACTGGAACGCTCTCGACCGACCGCTCTGTGAGGTCGACTCGGAGAACGTGACCCGGCGTCTGGAGCGTCATAGCGTGCCGAGGTGCGAACCTGCGCCTTCGGGCGTAGGCGGAAGCCGATCTGGGCTTCCAGTTGTCTCGTTCGTCGCTGTGAACCGATCTCTGTACGGTTTCGTCGTCGTTGTCTGTCCTCTGCGTGATCCTGTCGTCTCGGTCTGGTTTCGGCGTGATCCTGTCGTCTCGGTCTGTCTTCTTCCTCGTGTCTGTGTCATGAGTAGCAATTGTGACTCCGTTCTGTGACGGCCGACCCGAACACGACGGACGGGCGGTCGGTGGCCGGAAACTCACTCTGAGAGAGTCTTACGGCCGTCAACCTGTGGTGGCTTACGACGCGACGATACGGGCGAGACCGATCAAAAGGATTGTCCTGGGGCGTCGGGCACAATCGCAATCCGTCGGTCAGAACCCCCCTCTCGATCTCGCCGTCGCTTCGCTCGACAGGTGATCCACGGTCGACAGGTGAACTGCTGCCGATCGGTGGTCTCCCGTCGACATGGAACTACTGCCGATCGGTG
>CAKZQY010000032.1 GCA_937142015.1 uncultured Halobacteria archaeon | reverse complement strand
GCTCCGGCGGGTAGATGTAGAGGTTGCGCGCGATGTACTCCTTCATGATGTCGTTTTGAATCGTCCCGCGCAGCGTCTCTCGGTCGACACCTTGGCGGTCGCCGACAGCGACGTACATGGCGAGCAGAATCGACGCGGGCGCGTTGATCGTCATCGAGGTCGACACCTGATCGAGCGGAATCCCGTCGAACACGCGCTCGAAGTCCTCTAGCGAGTCGATAGCGACGCCGCTCTTGCCGACCTCCCCCTGTGCCATCGCGGCGTCAGAGTCGTACCCCATCTGCGTGGGCAGATCGAACGCCATCGAGAGTCCCGAGGAGCCCTGATCGATGAGGTACTGGAACCGCTCGTTCGTCTCCGCAGCGGTGCCCATGCCCGCGTACTGCCGCATGGTCCACAGTCGCCCACGGTGCATCGTGGAGTAGACACCGCGGGTGTACGGCTCCTCACCCGGGAATCCCAGATCCGCCTCGTAGTCCAGATCCGCCACGTCGGCCGGCGTGTACAGCCGCTGCACCTCCTGTCCCCCGGTGTCCGTGGTGAACGTCTCCTCCCGCTCACCGAAGCGATCCAGCGTCGGACCCAGCGTCTCCGCCTCCCACTCCGATTTCCCCTCGCGGATCGCCTCCAGGTCGTCCGGATCGTACATACCTCTGGGGTCGGTCTCTCGACTCTTGAGCGTTCGGGAGCAGTCGGAGAACGTGGGGTTTTGGGTCGTCGGGAGCCAAACAGATTCGATGACACGGATCGGCGCAATCGGGGCTGGGGCGGCGACCGCGGCGGCAGCGTTCACGCTCGCGGCCTCGTCGACAGATCCGGACGTGACAGTGTTGGAGAAGTCCGGCGGCGTCTGTGGTCGCGCAGCGACCCGTCGTCACGGCGAACTGACGTACGACTACGGTGCCAACTACGTCAAGTCCGACGACGACCGCGTGACACGCCTGCTCACCGAGGAGCTCGACACCGACGGACTCGTCGACGTGACTGAGCCGATCTACACGTTCGATGTGGACGGTGAGGTGTCGCCCGGACGCGACGCGGACGACCACAAGTGGTCTTACGAGTCCGGGCTCACGCAGATCGCCAAGCGGCTGTTCGCGCGAACGGACGCGACCGTCCACCGACGGACCCGCGTGGAGACGATCCGACGCGAGACCGGCGGCACCGGTGAGGGGACGACCGGACGCGAGACCGACGGCACCGGTGAGGAGACGACCGGACGCGAGACCGGCAGTACCAGCGAGGGTACGTGGACCCTGATCGACACGGACGGGGAGACGTGGGGGCCGTTCGACGTACTCCTCGTGAACCCGCCCGCGCCGCAGACTGCGTCGTTGTTAGAGAGCGCCGATTGGGACGATCCCGTGCGGGAGTCGCTGGTCGAGGCGGCAAGTGACGTGTCGTACCGGACGATCTGGACCGCCGTGCTCCGGTACGACTTCGAACTCGACGTGCCGTACTACGGGCTGGTGAACACGGACAAGGAACACCCCGTCGGCTGGATCTCGCGGGAGGAGTGTAAGCCCGGTCACGTGCCGGACGGTGAGTCGCTGCTGATCGTGCAGGCCAACGAGGAGTGGTCTGTCGCACGGTACGACGACGACCCGGCGGCGAACGTCGACACGCTCGCCGACCACGCCGCCGCTGTCGTCGGCGACGACAGACTGACTAATCCCGTCTGGTCCGATCACCAAGGCTGGCGGTACGCGCTGCCCGAGGCCGGCGTCGACGAGGAGACCGTCGAAGCTGCGGAGTCTGCCGGACTCTACCTCCTCGGTGACTGGGTCGCCGGTGAAGCCCGACTCCACGCTGCGCTCCGGAGTGGACTGGAGACTGGTGACCGTCTCGCAGGCGACCTCCTCGCCGGGGCGGCCGCGAACGACTGAACAGCCGCGTGCCACTCGCGTTCGCCGTCACGTGCCACTCTCGTTCGCTGTCGCGCGTCACTCGCGTTCGCTGTCGCGCGTCACTCGCGTTCTCTGTCGTGCTCTTCGTCCCCGTCACCGTCTCGGCCGGAGTGGCTGTCGCTCTGGTCGCCGTCGTCACCGTCTCGGTCGGAGTGGCTGTCGCTCTGGTCGTCGTCGCCGTCGGACAGCAGCTCGTCGAGTCGTCGCTCTAGTTCCGTCTCGTCGATCTCCCCGCGACGGTACTGACGGTGGAGTCGCTCGATCCGGTCGGAGTCTGTCCGCGGGTCTCCGTCGTTGGGTGGTCTCTCGCTGTGCTGTCCCCCGTCGTCGGAGTGCATCCTCCTGTCGGAATCTCGCCGGTAGTCGGCGTGTGTCCGTTCGTCGCGGTATCGACCGTCGGCGGGTCCTGTCGCGCGCTGGAGCCGCGACAGCAGTTCGGCCGGCTGCACGTCGAGTACCTGTCCAGCGATCACGGTGACGACGAGGCCGAGAAGCAGGATCGTCCAGAGATCTCCGGGGTTCGCCACCACGACAACCACACTCAGTCCGACGAGGACCACGCCGACGGTACGCAGCGTCGGATCGTCCCCGTTCCGCGATCCACCGTTCACGGAGCCGCGTAGTGCAACCCGACACAAAGCAGTTTCTGCAGCGAGGCGACGGCCGTCACTGGACGCGACCGACAGGGTGGGTCGATCTCTCGGGAGCACGTGTCCACACACGTCACCGTGAAACATTTGACCGGTGGGTCGCTATCCTGCAGCAGCGAGATGAGCGCCGACAAGTCGGAGGGGACACAACGCGACCGCTGGTACGTGACACGCTCACCAGCGGCGGCCGTCACCGACGAGACAGATCCTGCCACGGCGCGCGTCATGGGGGTGCCGTTGGAGGACGACTACGCGTTGACCTACGGCTACCTCGACGACCTGTTCCAGCCGACTGCGAGTCAGATCAACCTGAAGACCCACGGTGAACGGTTCCAGCACAGCACCGTGATGGACGACGAGGTGTTGAACGACCTCAACCGCTCGTTGAACGCGATGGGGACGTTCCCGGAGCCGTACGACACCCCGGCGGACCTGCTCGCGGAGTACGTCGCCCGGAAGTACACGCTCGGCCGCCGGACGTACGACCGCGCCAACCGACTCGCGGACGAGTTCACGAGCTGTCGTGACACGCTCACGCGGCTCAAGCGACAGGAGACCCTGACAGATACGAGAGCGGTGATGATCCCGTTCGGCGATCACCTCCTCAAGCTGGGTGCGTTTCTCTACCAGCGGTACGAGACGACGGAGCCGACCAACGTCGATCCGGATCGGCTCCCCGCGTTCCCGAACCCCCAGCGTGCGGATCTCGTCGTCACCGTGTTGTCGGCGTACGACGAGGCCCTGCCCCCGTCCGCGGAGGCCGACGGCCGACTCGAACCGCTCCCCGGTCCGGTCGACACCATCGAGGAGGCGCGGCTCGCGCTGTCCGTCGCCGCCGTCGCGGTGGCGTACGCCCGCTGGGACGCCTCCGTCGAGGGATCGTGGCCCTTGGAGGTCGGGCGCTACGAGGTGACGTTCGACGAGCCGAGCCCCGAGACTGGGATGGAGTCGCTGACGGAGTACACCACGGAGGGCATCCGAATCGACAGCCGAGAGTTCGACGGCCGACTCGCGGAGGTCGACGAAAAGTATCGCAACGGCACATACCTCGACCACTTCCGCTCTGTCGCCAACCGCTACGTGAAGACTGCGCGACGTGTCACGCGCGAGTAGGCTGTCGGGGAACGACGCTCTCGGAAGGTAGTTGACTGTCGGTGAACGACGCTCTCGGAAGGTAGTTGAACGACGGCCACAGAACCCGTTGCATGACGGACTACTTCGAGGTTCACGACAGAGACGGCGCGGCCCGTCTCGGTGAACTCAGGCTCACAGAGCCGGTGACGACACCGGCGCTCGTGGCTGGCGCAGATCCCGACGATCCGAACGCAGACAGTCGTGTCGACACGGACGACGACGCCGCGAGCACGGGCGACGACGCCGGGTACTCGCGGCATCCGGACACGGCGGCGATCATCCGCGACGGCGGCAGTCTCTGGACGGACGACCGCGCGGTGCCGGACGGCGAGGCGGACGTGCTCACGATTCTCCCGCACAGAGCGTTCCCAGCCGGGACGCGCGAGGAGGTGATCGACTCCTTCGCGCCGTCGTGGCCCGCCATCGACGGTCCGTCTGCAGCCGTGATCTCCGGTGACGCGCCGACGGTGATCGTCGACGCGGGGGAATCGAGAGGTGAGTCGACAGACGATACGGGGGCTGCTACAGACGATACGGAAGCTGCTACAGACGATACGGGGACTCCCCCAGTCGACGCGTTCGTGCTCTCGAACGCGCAGGGTGTCGTCGGGCACGCGAGCGCTTTCGTCGACGCGGTCGTTCGGACGCGCGAGGCGGTTCCGCCGGACACGGCGCTGTACCTCGCCGGGGTCGCCACGCCGCGCAACGTCGCAACACTCGTCTACGCCGGTGTCGACCTCGTGGACGCGACGGCAGCGCGTGTCGCTGGCTCTCGCGGTCGCTACCTCACGACGGACGACGAGCGCTTTCTGGAGGATCTGCGCGAACTGCCCTGTTCCTGTCCCGCCTGCCGGGTGCCGCGGTCCGAGTTCGACCGTCGGGACTGTGAACGGCACAACGTGAACGTGCTGGCGGGTGAACTCCGGCGGGTCCGCCAGCGGATTCGTGAGGGACGACTCCGCGACTACCTCGAAGGACAGGCCCGCCACGACCAGTGGACGACGGCGACGATGCGGGAGCTCGATCAGGAGTACAGCTACCTCGAACGCCGGACGCCGGTCGTCAGAGACGAGCAGGTGACCGCCGCGACGGACGACACACTCCGCCGCGTCGAGATCCAACGCTTCGCCGAGCGTGTCACCAGCCGCTACCGGTGCCGGTTCGACGGCCCACTCGTGTTGGTGCCGTGTTCCGCCCGCAAGCCGTACTCGGAGTCACAGTCACACGGTCAGTTCCGCGACGCGATCCAGTACCGCGCACACCTCGTCTCGATGACCTCCCCCATCGGCGTCGTGCCACAGGAGTTGGAGCTCACCTACCCCGCACAACACTACGACACGGTCGTCACCGGCGAGTGGACGGAGACGGAGAAGACGTTCGTCGCGGACGTGCTGCGGGCGTACCTCCGCCGGACGGACTACCCGCGGGTGATCGCACACGTCCCGCCGGATGGGTACCGCGACATCTGTGAGCGCGTCGCCGCGGACGTGGACGTTCCCTTCGAGTTCACCGTCGCGGACCACCCGACGACGACCGATTCCATCTCCTCGCTGATGCAGACGCTCGACGGCGAGGAAAAGTACCGGAAGCGAGAACGACAACACAACACCGTGCGTGCAATCGCGGACTACCAGTTCGGCGACGGGGCTGGCGACGCGCTGTTTCCCGACCTCCAGACGACGAGTCGCTACCCGAAGCTCCAACTCCGCGACGGCGAGGGGGAACAGCTGGCGACGATGGTGCCCAACTACGGCGTGTTGTCGTTCACACTCGCCGGCGCGCGACGGTGGGCCGACAGCGCCGCGCCGACGAAGCGCGTCGAGATCGACTCGTTCGTCCCCCGCGGGAGCGTGCTCGCGCCGGGTGTCGTCGACGCCGACGAAGCGATCCGCGTCGGCGACGAGGTGGTCGTCGAGGGACCAGACGCCTTCGCTGTCGGCCGCGCGCAGATGTTCGGCCGCGAGATGCGCGCCGCGACGCGCGGTGTCGCGGTGAAAGTGCGTCACGTCGAAGAACGGTGAGGCTGCGTCCGGAACGTACTTGTTGACGTGTTCACCACTACAGACCACGTATGTCCCCGGTGGCGCGACGTCTGATCGAGGAAGCGCCTGCAATCTTCGCCGTCTCGACGTTCGGGTTGATGCTGTTGTTCGGTGTGCTCGGGATGGGCCGTCTCGCCGGTGTCACCATGGTCGTCGGCTGGTTCCTCCTCACGCCGCTGTCTGCGGTGCTGGAGGACGTGATCCTCCCGGAGGAGTCGAGTGAGTCGACGGCGTCGGACACCGAACCGACGAGGGAACCACGGAGTGTCGAGAACGCTGTCGGCGGTTCTGGCGGCAGTTCCAGTGGCAGCGCGGACGAGCCGGACCCGGTCGAACGGCTCCGACAGCGGTACGCCAGCGGGGAGATTGACGAGGTGGAGTTTGAGCGTCGACTCGACGCGCTGCTGGCGACGGAGGACACAGACCCGGAGACCGCGCGAGACCGACTCCGCCAGAGCCAGTCGTCCGACCGTGAACGGGCCGATCTCGACGAGGAACTCTCTGACCTCCTCGACGACGAGACGGAGACTGCCGGCGGGCGAGAGCCCGAACGAGAACGGGAGTGAGACCGATTCGTTCAATCGACCGTGGATTCGGCGCTCGTGACTGACAGTATCAGTTCTTGCCCCTCGCCAACGCCTCTGCAGCGCGCTGGAACCCTTCGGCTGCCGGGTGCTCCTTGTTCAGCGTGTACCTCGTGCCAGTAGCGTACTCTGGATCGAGTTTCTCGGCAAGGCCGACCTCGACGAGCACGTCGACGTTGTCACCGACAGTCGCTCGGTCGACATCCGCAGCCCGGGCTAGCTCTGCTGCCGACAGTTCTGCCTCGGGGTTTCGGAGGAGTGCCGCTAGCATCTGTACGTTCGTCGGATAGCGGAACAGCTCCACGAACGGCGATCCCTCGTGGAACAGCTCACTCTCCGGATCGAACTGCTCGCTCGCCGACTGAATCTCGTCTAGGTGAGCGTACAGATGGCCGTGAGCCTCGGTGAGTCCTGTGGCGGCAGGGTGGTCCACGTTCAGCCGGTAGAGGGTCGGATTACTGTCCTCCGACTCCTCTACGAGCCCAGCCTCACAGAGATCCTCCACGCGCCGGTACACTGTCGAGACATCCATCCCGGACATCTCTGCGAGATCGGCCGCCGTCACTGGGATCGTCTTCTTGTTCAGGAACACGTCGAGCAACTTGACCGACCCCTTCTGGTCGAGCAGGCCGACAAAGTCTGTGGTATCGGTGCTCGTACCGTCGGCACCGGTACTGTCGGCTGACTCCATACCCACGGTTCGATCGCACTGAGTCATAAGTCTGTTGGAACTGTGCAAACAGGCACAACCGACAATGTTACAAACTTTCTATGTGTATCGAAATTCAGTGTGTCGTTCGACGGGACAATCAGTCGTGACGACTCGCCAGAGGTCCGCGACCTCACGAAGAGCATTCTACAGAACGTCTCCGAGGAGGGAGGCGAATCACTCACTGTCGACCAGATCCACGACCGGTACTGCGGATACGCAGAGCCGAGGCCGCTCGTCGCCGACCTCGTCGATGCGCTCGTCGAGCACGATCAATCACCGATGGAGCGTACAGACGATCAGGCTGGCGTGTACGTCGAACGCGCGGATCGGATCGAACCGTACTGTAGTCGGCTGGAAGCGCACCAGACAGACCCGTTCGAGCGAACAGCCGACAACTGATACTCTCGACCCAAACTGCGTTCGAAGCTGGCGAAGCCGACGCCAGAGCCCGCTCCGAAGCCGGGAGAGTCCTGTCCGTGGTAGTACGTATCAGACGACAACTGGACGTAAACAAGCGGGCAGAGACACACCGTCGTCCCCGTCACGTCGGGCGAGTACGGCGTTCGGACGGCGTTCGTCAGTCTTTTGCGTGCCGGACTCGGAGCAGAGGACATGAGCGCGGACGAGGACAAGTACCCCGGCGACTCCGGTCGTCGTCGGTTCGTCAAGGGAGTCGTCGGCGGTGCGACACTCGCCGGCGTCGGCGCGACCGGATCAGTGACCATCAACAGTGTCACGTCGTCCTCGGGGGCCGGCGGGGGCGCAACCGAGATGATGGCCATCGAGAACACGGACGGTCCCGCGCCGCGTGGGATGCCACAGATTCCCATCGAGATCGACGGCGGGGAGCTGAAAGGGCTGTGGCCCGAAGTGAAAGAGGAGAAGCAGGGCGGCGTGACGATCGAGATCGCAGAGACGGAGCTCGGCGGGAAGACGTACTCCACGGAGTGGTTCCAGTACTGCGGGCTGGAGACGTACGAGGCGATCAAGCCGGGCTACGAGCCGGATCAGGGCAACTACCTGCTCGTCGGCAGCAACCCGACGTACGACTGGCAGTCGGAGTTCGCCGAGGACGACAGGCTCACCGTCGACATGTTCTCCGACTACGAGTCGTGGGGCAACGGTATCGGTGTGAGCGGGCTCGGGAAGCCGGCGAGCGGTATCTGGCGTTCGCTCGACACCGAGAACAACCTCCTCGTCAACGTCATCCGGTCACCCGTGATCGAGACGTTGGCCGAAGACGGGAAGGCGGAGGGCGCGGACGGCGAGACGTACGAGGTCGACGACAGCACACAGAAGTGGCTGAAAGCCTCCGCCCCGAAAGGGTTCATCGCGTGGCTCAACAAGTGTACGCACTTCTGCTGTGTCCCGAAGTACAAGGGACTCGACGGCTCTGCGAAGTTCGACGCCGCAGACGAGGTGTACTGTCCGTGTCACCAGTCAGTCTACGAACCGTTCAGTCTCGTCTCCACGCTGTTCACCGCGCGACCGCGACCACAGGAGTGAGGCCGGCGCTGTGAGTGTGTCGGCACGGCGCACGCCGCGTTTTTCTCTCCGTGTCTCCGTTGTCCAGACGTGAACGACGACAGTCGAGACACGACCGAGACGGACGCGACGGCAGGCGAGCAAGCGGAGGCGGGGGTCGTCGGCGACGACCGCGCGACGTTTCAGGAGAAGTTGGAGTCCGCGCGAGCACTCCTCGAGACGGAGGAGTCGGAGACGGAGGGGTCGGAGACGGAGGAGTCAGAAACAGAGGTGTCCGCACTCCACGTCGGTGTCGTTCGCGGCGACCGGGTCGACACCAGCTTCGCGCAGCTCGCCGACGGTCCCCGCGAGGAGGGGTTACAAGCGCTGACACTGCTCGCAACACACCTCCGACTCGTCGCCGAGGAGGCCGGTGTCGGCTACGACACAGTCGCCGCCGACGCCGCACAGCTCGCCAACCAACTGGAGGAGAGTGAGATACCGACACCGCCGGGCGACGACGAGGAGTGATACCACCGGTCACGAGGGAATCAACCGGAGGCCGACAGACTCGACGCCACGTGTTTTCCCCGTGAGCGCTCACTCGGAGCCTACCTTTTTTGCTCGCCGTCGCGTACTGGCGTGCATGAGTAACGACCCCGCGGACGGTCCGGTGTTGGACCCCGACGAGTTCGACATCTCGGACGACGAGCGGGTCGCAGAGATCGGCGACGACAGGTACGTCGTCTCGGCGTCGGGGCCGCCAGCCGGAGTTGGGGGCGACGACCGCGGGCGAGGAGGCGGTGGCGGTGACGGACGAGAGCGACGCGACGATCAGGAACACGACGACGGTCGCGGGGGCGACAGACGACGGAGCAACGACACACAACCCGGACGCGGCGGTGACGCACAGCCCGGACGCGGCGGTGACACACAGCCCGGACACGGCGGTGATGCACAGCCCGGACGCGGCGGTGATGCACAGCCCGGACGCGGCGGTGATGCACAGCCCGGACACGCCAACCGACAGCGAGAGCAGAACACGCCCCCACTCGGTGAAGGGCAGCGTCGACGGAACACTGGTCGTGGTGCGGGTGCCGGTGGCAGTGCGGGTGCCGGTGGCAGTGCGGGTGCCGGTGGCAGTGCGGGTGCAGGCGGTGGTGCAGGTGCCGGTGGCGGTGCGGGTGCAGGCGGTGGTGCAGGTGCCGGTGGCGGTACGGGTGCCGGAGGCAGGGGCGCGCCGACCGGTGGTGGCACGCCGACCAGCGGCGCACGCGGTGGATCGGCGGGCGACGAGAGAGCGGGCGGTCGTGGTGGTCGGACTCGCGGAACGGACGGTGGAACCGCCAGTGACGGGCGACACGGCGGGCCTCCGGACGGGGGGCCTCCGGACGGCGCGCCCGGCAGCGCAGACACCCGTCGCGGAGCAGGCCCCCGTGGAGACAGTCCAGTCGATCAGTCGGAGGTGGACCCCGGCAGACGGGGAACAGATCCCAGCCGACAGGGAACAGACCCCAGCCGACAGCGTGGCGCTCACGACGCCAGCCAGCCACGGGACGGCGGTCGTCCTCGAGCCGGTGGTGATCGCCAGCAGGGTACCGCAGAGCCACAGCGAGGCGGCGGGACGCCACAGGGGAGTGGCGTTCCCGGTCTCGACGGTGCCGCGGGCGGTGCGGGGCGAGCGGGCGCGCGCGATCCGCCGGCCCGCGAGCGCAGTCCGCCGAACGCGGACGTGGCGCGTGGCGCGCCGGGGCGAGGCGGCAACACGGACGCCGAGGCCGTTCACCAGTTTCTCGCGCGGTCGCTGGCCGACAACGAGTTCGACCACGGGTTCGACGCGACGGTCTCTATCGACGGGGAGATCTCCCGCCACCGGATGGTGTCGAACGACCTCCCGACGACGTTCGAGACGCTGATCGAGTGGTTCGCACACACTGTCGACGACGACACGCCACCCGAGCGCGTGCTCGGACTGCTGCTCGCCAAGTCTGACGCGACTGTGGAACTCCCGCCGAACCTGATCCGCAAGGTCGCGGTCGAACACGGCCTCTCTGCCGACGACTCGATCGGCGACCTCCTCCGTGCCGCCAAGGAGGACGGGTCGATCACGATGGAGTGACTCGACGGTTCTCGACCCTCTCGAGCCGGTCTCTCGGGGTCTCGTGGCCTGTCCGAACGGGGGTACTCTCGGAGACGTGTCGGTGAAACAGAATTCTCACTCGTGATACAGCAGGGAGAGTGTTTTTACGTGTCGGGAGAGTTCCACCCCGTATGGCGACTCGGGTACTCATTGCCGACGACTCGGAGTTCATGCGGAATCTCCTGC
>CAKZQY010000031.1 GCA_937142015.1 uncultured Halobacteria archaeon | reverse complement strand
CGGCTCGACTCACAGGTGCAGTAGCAACGCGGTACCGTCCAGTACTCCGTACCCACTCGAAAATCCCTACGCACGACCCTATCAGCTCTCGGCCTATACTGTCGGTCACAGGTGTTGATAGGTTGTTGCGTCTCACTCGGGGTTCCAACGTGTCTCACCCCGGTCCTGTCGACCCCGGGTTCGATGGCTCGTGACCGACAGTATACCGCTGATTCACGATCACTCGACGTGCGGGGCCGGCATCAGATCGGCGAACGGCTGGTCGTCGAGCCACTCGATCAGGTGGACGAGCTGTTCCGTCGCCGCCTCGAACAGCTGTGCGCCCTTCTCGGGCGTCGCGTCGGTCTGGTCGCCGAACACGCCGTTCGCAGAGTTGTCAGTCGACTCGTAGAAGGTGCGTGCGCCGAACTGCCGCGCGTCAGACTCAGTGATCTCGACGAGGCCGTCGTCGCGGGCGTCCTCCAGTCGGTCCTCGCGGACGAGGTCACGAGCGACGTGCATGATCATCGCCGTCTCCTTCGGTCCGCCGTGTGGGCCGTTGTGGTCGAACAGGTCGTCGACCAGCTCCGGGATCGACTCGTCCCACATCCACTCGATAGCGTACGCCGTCCGGTCACGGCGGAGTCGCCGTCCGACTTCACGGAGGTGGTGGACGTTCCCGCCGTGTGCGTTGACGAACAGAATCCGGTCGAAGCCGTGGTAGGTGAGGTTACGAGCGAAACTCTCCACGTAGTCGCGGAACACGTCCGGCTCGACCCACATCGTCCCGTGGAACTGCCGGTGGTGCTCCGACACCGCGATGCGGACGGGCGGGGTGAGTACGGCGTCCGTCTCCGCCGTCGCCGCCTCGGCGAGCGACTCCGCGATCAGGTAGTCCGTCGCCAACGGCAGGTGCGGGCCGTGCTGCTCCGTCGACCCGGTCGGAACGACCGCCAGCGACTCGCCGTCGAGCGACTCGCGTAACTCCGGCCACGTCTGCTCTGCGAGGTGCATGCTCTGGCGGACGGTTCCGCGATCATTGATACTGTCGGTCACAAGTGTTGATAGATTGTTGCGCTTCACTCGGGGTTCCAACGCGTCTTGTTCCGGTTCTGTCGACCCCGGGTTCGATGGCTTGTGACCGACAGTAGAATCCACGGGTGTCGTGGCGTCGGGGGGTGCCTGCGGGTCGGTATCGTACGGATCGACGGCAGTGCGGGTCGGTGACAGTGAGCGCCGGGTTTACGCTCGTCCGGTGCCAGGTTCGGGTATGCCACGACGACGGGAGTTCCTCGCGGCGGCGGGGATGGGACTGCTCGGCGGGCTGAGCGGCTGTACGGCCTCGATGGAACGGCACGGGATCGTCGCAACCGAGGAGGACCCCGAGTCGAGGAGCAGGACGGGGAGCCTGACGGGCAGAGACAGCACTGCCGACGCCGCGGAGGACGCGTCACCGCCCGGGTTGGGGTCGGCTGCGACGGAACTGTACCACGAGACGATCACCTCGGTCGTGGGCATCCTCGTCTACGACGAGAGCGGACGCGCAGCAACCGGCTCCGGGTTCGTGACCGGACTCGGCCCGGGCGGGCCACACGTCGTCACGAACCAACACGTCGTCGCGCCGGGCAACCGGTTCCAGATCCGATTTCAGGGGAACGAGTGGCGCGCGGGAGACATCGTCGGAACGGACGTCTACTCCGACCTCGCAGTGCTCCGACCGACCGACCGACCGTCGTTCGCAGCGTCGCTGGACTGGGCCGACACTGACCCGGAGCCGCCCATCGGGACGGACGTGCTGGCGATCGGGAGTCCGTTCGGACTCGGCGGCTCCGCGTCGGCCGGAATCATCAGCGGCGTCGACCGACTGCTGGCGGCTCCGAACAACTTCTCCATTCCGGACGCGGTCCAGACGGACGCCGCGCTCAACCCCGGCAACAGCGGCGGTCCCATCGTCACCGCCGACGGGACGGTCGCCGCCGTCGCCTCCTCGGCCGGCGGCGAGAACATCGGCTTCGGCATCTCGGCGGCGCTGTCGAACCGTGTCGTCCCCTCGCTGATCGCCGACGGCGAGTTCCGCCACTCCTACATGGGTGTCGGCATCCGCGAGGTGACGCCGACCGCCGCGGACGCGTACGAACTCGACGACGTGGGCGGACTGATCGTCACGAACGTCGTCGACAGCGGCCCGTCGGAGGGCGTCCTGGAGGGGTCGACCGACGAGCGAGTCGTCGACGGCGTCCGCGTGTTCGTCGGCGGCGACGTGATCGTCGGGATCGGCGGTGAGCCTGTCGAGGTGCAGGCAGACCTCTCGAACTACCTCGCCTTGGAGACGAGTCCGGGTGACACGGTGCCGGTGACTGTGATCCGCGACGGCGAACGCACGACTGTCGATCTCACGCTCGGTCGGCGTCCCCAGCCCTAGGTTCACTGTCGCCGCGCAGTCCGACGATGTGATACTGAAAACTACTGAAAATTGGAACGGTGTGAGACACGGACGTTGGCACGACCCTATGAGTCGTGATACACGAACGTGGTCACAACGACGGACGAGAGCGAGTCACACGCGTTGTCTGTTGCACGTCTCTGTGTACTCGGTCGAGACGGATCACAACGGTTTACTCACAGGGGACGTGTCACAGTTCCATGAGAGTCGCCGGGATGGCGAGCAACAGGGGCCGGAACCTCAGACGGATCGCAGACCTCGCGCCGGGCGGGGCGGAGGTAGCGGTGATCCTCACGAACGACACAGACGCGCCCGTGTTGGACGCTGCCGAGGAGCGTGGGATTCCGACGGCCGTCGTCGAGCGGTCGCCGGGCGAGGAGCGCGAGCGCCACGAGGAGCGACTCCTCGACGCACTGGACGGCTACGATGTCGACCTCGTGCTCCTCGACGGCTACATGCGCGTTCTGACGCCGCGGTTCCTCCACGACGCGCCGACGACGCTGAACGTCCACCCGTCGCTGCTGCCGGCGTTCCCCGGACAGGACGCCCACGAGCAGGTGCTCGACGCGGGTGTCCGCGTCACCGGCTGTACTGTCCACGTCGTCACCGAACGGGTCGACGAGGGACCCATCGTCACGCAGGAGCCGGTGCCAGTCTATCCGACCGACGACGCCGATTCGCTGAAACAGCGGGTGCTGGAGGAGGGTGAGTACGCCGCCTACCCGCGTGCTGTCCGGTGGTTCGCGCAGAACCGCGTCGAAGTCGACTACGACGTGGGCGAGGTGCGTGTCGCGGGCGACACCGCCGGCGAGCGGACCGAGGGAACGGCGTTCCCGAGTCGTCGGCTGACAGCGAGCGAGCAGGTGCGAGACCTCCGGTACGGCGAGAACCCACACCAGGACGCCACGCTGTACGCCGACGGCCGCGAGACGGGGCCGACAGTCGTCCACGCAGACCAGCTGAACGAGGGCGCGAAGGGGCTGTCGTACAACAACTACAACGACGCCGACGCGGCAGTCGAGCTCGCTCGGGAGTTCGACGATCCGGCCGCGGCGGTGATCAAACACACCAACCCGGCGGGCTGTGCGGTCGCCGACAGCCTCGCAGACGCCTACGCCGACGCGCTGGCGACGGACCCGAAGTCCGCGTTCGGCGGCGTCGTCGCACTCAACCGGACGTGTGACGCAGAGACGGCCGAACTGGTCACGGAGTCGTTCAAGGAGATCGTCGCCGCCCCCGCGTTCACCGACGACGCGCTCGCAGTGCTGTGTGACACCGACGACCTGCGCGTGCTGGAGCTCGGCTCGCCCGCAGACGCGCCGTTCGGAGCCGACGCGGCGGCCGACACGACGGAAGTGAAGCTCGCCGGCGGTCGACTCGTGCAGGATCGTGATCGACAGGCACCGACCACCGAGGATCTGACAGTGCCGACCGAGCGCACGCCGACCGACGCCGAGATCGAGTCGATGCTGTTCGCGTGGCAGACTGTCAAACACGTCAAGTCGAACGCGATCGTGCTCGCCGAGGGCACAGAGACCGTCGGGATCGGCGCTGGACAGGTGTCACGCGTCGACGCGGTCGATCTCGCCGCACAGAAGGCACGCGCCGACGCCGAGGACAAGAGGCCCGAGGGCTCCGTGATGGCCTCGGACGCGTTCTTCCCGTTCCCCGACGGCGTCGAGGCGGCCGCCGAGGCCGGCGTCGAATCCGTGATCCAACCCGGCGGGAGCGTGAACGACGAGGACGTGATCGCGGCTGCCGACGACCACGACGTTGCGATGGCGTTCACTGGCACTCGCGCGTTCCGCCACGACTGAACCGCTTTCCCGACCTCTGCCACGACTGAACCGCTTTCTCGACCACTGCCACGACTGAACCGCTTTCCCGACCACTGCCACGACTGGCTGACTCTGCTCACGACCACGACGACCCGGCAGTGGTGCAGCACTGTTCTCACAGCGTGACGCACGAACGGCCGTCGCAGTGTTGCGATTCGGAGAAGAACGGCCGCCGGAGTCAGTCTTATCAGTCGGGCCGTCGGTACGCGGTGCATGGTCACAGCCCGCGCACCAGCGACGAGCGCCAACCTCGGCAGTGGGTACGACACGTTCGGCGTGGCGTTAGACGCGCCAGCGGACGAGGTGACGGTGCAGCGGGCCGACGAGACGACGATCTCCGTCTCCGGCGCGGGCGCGCGGTACGTTCCAGAGGACCCGGCCGAGAACACGGCCGGCGTGGTCGCCGCGGAGCTCGACGCTCCCGCTCACATCGAGATCGACAAGGGGGTGCGACCGGCGTCCGGGATGGGATCGTCGGCGGCGTCGGCTGCCGGCGCGGCGCTGGCGCTGAACGAACTGTACGACCGCGGATACAGCCGCGAGGAACTGGTCGCCGTCGCTGCGCAGGGAGAGGCCGTCGTCTCCGGGGAGGCACACGCGGACAACGTCGCGCCGGCGCTACTCGGTGGATTCACCATCACCCGCCCCGACGGGACGACGACACTCGAACCGGAGCTCTCACTCGTCGTCTGTCTCCCGGACCAGCCCGTCTCGACACGCGAAGCGCGTGCGGCCGTTCCGGAGTCGTTGTCGGTCGCCGACCACGTGGAGACCGTGCGGAACGCGGCGACGCTCACGGTCGGCATGTGTCGGTCAGACCCGGAGCTCGTCGGTCGCGGGCTGGACGACCCGATTGTCACGCCCGCACGAGCAGAGTTGGTCACCGGCTACGACGCCGTGCGCTCGGCCGCTCTCGACGCCGGTGCGACCGGTGTCACGATCAGCGGCGCTGGCCCGTCGCTGCTCGCCGTCGCACCTCGGGCCGCCCAGCGGTCCGTCGCCTCCGCGATGATCGACGGGTTCGAGAGCGCCGGTGTCGAGGCACGAGCGTTCCGAACCGGTGTCGGTGACGGGGCAACCCTCGACGACTGACACTGTCGGTCGGCTCAGCCGTCGACAGACGAGGCGACACGCTCGTCGAAGCCAGCGACGCCGTCGGCGGCGTCCGGCAGCGCCCGCACCGGGAGGAGTCCGTCCGCCTCGTCGGCGAGGTCGGCGACGTACGAGCGGAGTCGCTCCGGAGTCTCCTCGCGCACCGCCGAGGAGCCGGCGACGACCGCGAGGTCGAACACGTCCGCTTCGAGATTCGCGTCGAGACGCTCCGGGTCGGTCGCACCGCGGCGGCGTGTCTGGTCCCGCCCGAACCGCCTGACCACCTCGACGGCGTCTCTGGCTGCCTCCGTCCGCGCGAGGAGGTAGAACCCGCGAGCGACGAACACGTCCGCAGCGAGCACACCGAGGTCCGCCGCGATTGCCTCACCCGTCGCGTCGATTGCCGACGACGATACTGCGTCGACGCCGGCACGTTCGTCGCTAACCCCGGCACGTTCGTCGCCGACGCCAGCACGTTCGTCGCCGACGCCAGCACGTTCGTCGTCGACCGCCGACCGTCGGTCCTCGGACGCGAACTCTCCACCGTCACTCGCGGGCTCCGGCCCACCGTCGGTGGTCGTGAGCGGTTCTTCGGGCGGCGTAAGACGGTCCTCGGGCGGAGTGGCCTCGGCCCACGGGTCGTCGTGAGAGAGGCGGCGCGTGAGACGGAGGCCTTCGTAGATCAGTTGGACGCCAGCGGCGCGTTCACTCACGGAGACCAACTCTGGGTCGGCTGCCAGCGCCCGGGCGCTCCGGAGGGTCAACACACCCGGTGTCATCTCGGCGTCGGCGAGCCGCCGGGAGAGCGTCTCCCGGAGGCGCTGTGGTTCGATGTCGGCCAGCGCCTCCTCGGCGGCCTCGCGGACCCGCACGGCGTCGTCCATTGTGATACACATAACAGAGGCAGACGCAAAGACCTTTGGAAACTGCGAAGAACTGTCTGACGTGATCCACACGGAGCGTGTTGCGGCGGGTGTCACTCGTATCTGTCTCGACCGTCCGGAGGCTCGCAACGCGCTCCGACCTGCCGATCTCGACGCGCTACGGACGGCGATCGTGGAGGCCGCCGACCCCGTGGTGCTGGTGGAGGGTGCCGGCGCTGCGTTCTGTGCGGGTGCGGATCTGAACGTCGTCGCGGATCTCGACGATCCGGCGGCGTTCGCGGCCCGCGGACAGCGGACTGCCCGCGCTATCGAGTCGGCCGCGTCGGTCGTGATCGCGGGCGTCGACGGCCCCGCCCGCGGCGGCGGCGTCGAACTCGCGCTGGCGTGTGATCTCCGTGTTGCGACTCCCGACGCCTCCTTCGCGGAGTCGGGGATCGGACTCGGCCTGTTCGGCGCGTGGGGCGGCACGCACCGACTCCCCCGAGCGGTCGGACCGGCTGTGGCCCGCGACCTGATGCTGTCCGGTCGTGTCGTCGACGCGACCGAAGCTCGTCGGATGGGACTCGTCTCTCGCGTCGTCGACGACCCTGCCGCGGTGGCGACTGCCGTCGCAGAACACTCCGAGGAGGCGCTCGTGACCGTGAAACGACTCCTCCGAGGAGAACGGAGCCGTCTCGAACACGGCGGCGGAGCAGAGCGCGCCGAGGCTGCCGACCGTGCTGGCGGAGCCCAGCGTGCCGAGGCCGCCGAACGAGAGGCGTTTGCCGCACTGCACGCGGCACACGTGGGTGAGTCGGACACAGAGAGTAGTGGCGAGTCCGACTTTGAGAGCAGTGGCGATTCCGATTTTGAGAGCAGTGACGAGTCCGGCTCTGAGTGCAGTGGCGAGTCGAACTCCAAGAGCGACCACAGGTCGCCCTCCGGGAGTGGCGACGAGTCGAGATAGTGGCAGTCCGGACCTCCGAGTACACTGTCCACCCGAGCACAGTACACTGTCGGCCCGAGCACCGGAGTTATACGCGTGCCGAGACAGAGACGGACGATGGAGGGCGACCGGTAGGATGGAGGTCGAACGGCCACAGCTCCCGACGGAACTCCTGTCCGGGTGGCAGGAGACGGAGGCGACGGTCGACCAGCCGTTCGACGCGCGTGTGGTCTCCGTGTACACTCACACGGTCGTCTTCGAGGACGGAGACCTCGCGCGTCGACTCCGCGAGACGGCAGGTGTCGACGGCCAGTGGCGGTTCGTCGTCGCTGCCAGACTCACCCTCCGCCCGCAGACTGGTCCGTCGCGGCCGCTCACACGGCTGGTCGCAGACCGCGCACACGCCAACTTCGCCGACAGACTCCGCGAGCGTGGACTGGAACACGTCCGCGAACGCGGAACCACCCGCCGAGAGGTCGCGGGAACGACCGCGCGTGTCGGGCGCTTCGAAGCTGTCTACGACCCCGGTCCGGTGTCCGTGCGGACGACTGCCGAAGTGGCCGTCCGACCGACTGAGGAGGCGTACCTCCTCGCTGGTGGCGCGTACCCGACTGCTCTCCGGGACAGCACGGACAGCGAGACTGCCACGGCCGTCACCGCGGCACTCGATTCCGACCGCTTCGAGTCCGAGCTCGCCGAGTTCGTCGCTGCTGTCGAGTGACCGACACCGTCAGTGCTCGTAGCTGTCGCGTGCGGTCGCTACCAGCTCCTCGGCAGGCGCGGATCGGAGGCGGTCGTCCGCGAGAAGGAGCTTCTGTCGTGGGCGACCGACGCCGTGGGGGACACCGTCGGTCTCCACGAGACCGCGATCACAGAGTCGAGAGACGACACGCGACAGCTCCGTCCGGCTGGAGAAGTCGATCTCCTCGGCCCACTCGCTGATCCGGAGCGTCTGGAGTTCGTGGCGTGCGCCGACGAGGACGACGACCGTCACCGGATCGAACGGGCCGTCGAGTGACACCGTGTCGGCTGCCTGCAACACCACGCGCAGTGTCGCCGCTGCCTCGGGGAACTGCTCCGCGAACGTGTCGAGAAACGGGACCAACCCCGGCACGTCCGGCTCGTAGACCGTCGCACGCTCCCACTGACTCGTGTACTCCTCGTAGACTGCCTCACGCAGCTGGTCGGCGGTCGTCTCTCCCGTCACGACGTTGCCCTCAACTGTGACGTGTGCGTGTGTCGTCGTCTCCGTCACTGTCAGACGCTGGCGCAGTCCCCCGGTCGTTGCGACTTCGAGCTGGCCAGCGTCGATCAGGTCCGCGGCGAGCGCCGCCGGTCTGAACGCGCCGAACAACTCCCGCGCGTCTGACGGCGTCACGAGGAGACGAACCGACGTGTCGCCCGACGCCGTGGCGGCTCCCGCGCCATCGGTCGACGACGTGCCGCTCCCCGCGCCATCGCCCGACGCCGTGGCGGTTCCCGCTCCGTCGCCCGATACCGTGGCGGCTCCCGCGCTATCGTCCGACGCCGTGCTGGTCCCCGCTCTGTCGCCCGATACCGTGGCAGTTCCCGCGCTATCGCCCGACCCCGCGGCGGTTCCCGCGCCACCGGTCGACGCCGTGGCAGTTCCCGCGCTATCGCCCGACCCCGCGGCGGTTCCCGCGCCATCGCCCGACGCCGTGGCAGTTCCTGCGCCACCGGTCGACGCCGTGGCGGTTCCCGTTCCGTCAGATTTCCACTCGTCGACGTTCGTCGGCCCGTCGACGTGACGCTCGTGGAGGGCGTTCAACAACGGAACGGCGAGTTCGACGGGCGGCGAGATACACAGTACGCGTGTCGTGTCGTCCGTCAGTTGCCCGACGAGACGCGCTCGTGGTCGAGATTCCCCGGCCATACGAGCACCGACGTTCTTCCGCAACTTCAATTTTCACTATTCCAATCGAGCGAAAGTCAGGTAACCGGAGTGGCCGACACCGGCGGTGTCGGGGCGGGTGCCACGGTCGCCAACGTCGAGTTCTCGTTGGATCGTCTCGACAGTCTCGACGCCGGTGAGGGCAGTCTCACGCGCCGTGACGGCGACCTCGCGGGCGTCCTCGACGAACGGGGAGTAGACGGCACAGAAGCCGCCGCGGCGGAGGAGGTCGGGCGCGCGGGCGACCACCGCCGGCGCGTCGGCCGTATCGAGTGTGAGGAGGTCGAACCCCGGGTCGCGGGCAGCGAGCTCGTCCAGCGCGTCAGTCACGTCGCCGGTCCGCACGTCGACCGTCTCCGCGACACCAGCGAGGCGGGTGTTCTCGCGGGCGACGTCCGCGAACTCCGAGTCGATCTCGTAGGTGACGACCGTCGCGCCCAGTCGGGCGAGGCACGCCGCGAGCACACCCGTTCCGGTCCCAGCGTCGAGGACGGTATCACCCGACTGCGCACCGGTCTCGCCGACCATCAGCCCCACATCACGAGGGAGCATCGGCGCGCCGGTTCGCTCGAAGTGGTCGAACAAGTCCGGGCCACGGAGCCGGCGCACGCGGAACGGCTCACCGAGGTGTGTCTCCAGTCTGTCACCGGGGACAGCGTCTTCGGGGATCGTCACCACACCGAGGTCGGTCTGGAGCTCCGTCCCGGGTTGGCGTAGGTACTCTCGGTCGGAGTCCGGGTCGTCGTGGGCCAACAGCAACGAACGTCCCGTCATAGGGTCGTGCGTAGATAGTTACCGTCGACTCGACTCACAGGCGTGTAACAGCGCGGTACCGTCTGATACTCGGCACCCACGTGAAAATCTCTACGCACGACCCTATCACTCCAACTCGGAGATGGCGGCGGCGAGGTCGCCGTCGACCGCTGCGAGCGTCTCGCGGGCCGTCGACGGCGGGACGCCAGCCCGCTGTGCGACGAGCTCTACGTCCCCGTCCGGGATGGCGTCTGCCGCGGTGCTGTCGGTCGCTCCGTCCGCGTCGGCGGTCTCGTCTGCGCTCTCGTCTTCTGCCGTCCTGCCCGCGTCGTCGCCCGCGGCGACCTGGTGGGTGTCTGGAGAGCCGACGATCTGGTAGGTCTCCTGCCCCTGTGCGTCCATCTTCGTCACCTGCGGGGCGTCGAAGACGAGCTCCTCGTCCTCGGTGACGATGACGACCGACTCGGCGTCTAACTCCTCCATGTCGATCCCCATCTGCTTCATCATCTGTTCCATCTTCCGCGGGTTCATGCCGCCGCCTCCGAACATGGCCGGACTGTCGGTAGCAGCGAGGTTAAGCGTGACGACGTGGGCCGGGACGGCGTCTGTGCGGAGTGACTGATCGTGTCGATACCGTGGCGACTGATCGTGTCGATACCGCGACTGCACGGCTGTCGTGTCGGGTTGGGTGTGGCCTCTCTCTCGACGGTCTCGGCGGCGTCAGGCCGATCTACCTCCTCGGCGGTCTCGATCGACTCGTCTCGGGAGTGCGAGCGGAGGTGCTTCACCCCAACAACGGGTTCATCTGGAACTGTCGCTTCTCTCCCTCGGCCGTATCTTCTGGAGGGCTTCAACCCCACAACGGGTTCATCTGGAACGACGTCTGTCGACAACGGCGCGAGACTGTCGACGTAGCTTCAACCCCACAACGGGTTCATCTGGAACCATGCCCGAACCGGGCACGTACAC